>NZ_JBMDKG010000006.1:0-266314 GCF_057809595.1 Variovorax sp. FG153 | reverse complement strand
GTGCGGACGCACACGCGTCGTCGCGCGCCTTGATGGGCGGGCTATGGCAAGCTTCGCGACCCCTTCTATAGAGTTAACAGGCCCTAGTTTCCGCCACCCTTTTCGAAGCACACCAAGACGAAAGACGAGCACGCCATGCGCATCTGGAAGAAAGACATCTCGGTCGAAGCCCTGACCCAAAGCCACGTCGGCACCACCGTGGAACACCTGGGCATCGAATTCCTCGAGGTCGGCGACGACTTCATCCGCGCACGTTGCCCGGTCGACAACCGCACGCGCCAGCCCTACGGCATCCTGCACGGCGGCGTGTCGGTGGTGCTGGCCGAGACGCTGGGCTCGTGCGGCGCCCACTATTCGGCGCCCGAGGGCGACCGCGCCGTGGGCCTGGACATCAACGCCAACCACATCCGCTCGGCCTCGAGCGGCTGGGTGATCGGCACGGCCCGCCCGGTGCACCGCGGGCGCAGCACCCAGGTCTGGCAGATCGACCTGACCAACGAGACGGGCGAGCTGACCTGCGTTTCGCGCATCACAATGGCGGTGCTCCAGCCCAAGGGCTGAGCACGACCGGCAGCCTACAAGCCTGGACCACGACACGAGGAGACAAGCCATGAGCAATCCATTCACCTGGCGCGAAGTCGCCGCCACCGAGGGGCGCGTGGTCGCGCCCGACGAACGCCTGCCCTGGGTCCAGACCGGATTCATGGGCGTGCAGCACGTGATCGCGATGTTCGGCGCCACCGTGCTGGCACCGATCCTGATGGGCTTCAGCCCCAACATCGCGATCCTGATGAGCGGGATCGGCACGCTGATCTTCTTCCTGATCACCGGCGGCAAGGTGCCCAGCTACCTGGGCTCGAGCTTCGCCTTCATCGGCGTGGTGATCGCGGCCAGCGGCTACGCCGGCAAGGGGCCCAACGCCAACATCGCGGTGGCGCTGGGCGGCATCGTGGCCTGCGGCGTGGTCTACATCCTGATCGGCGCGATCGTGCAGGCCGTGGGCACGGGCTGGATCGAGCGCTTCATGCCGCCGGTGGTGACCGGCGCGGTGGTGGCGGTGATCGGGCTCAACCTCGCGAACGTGCCGATCAAGAACATGGCGGCCGGCAACTTCGACGCCTGGATGCAGGCGCTGACCTTCCTCTGCGTGGGCCTGGTGGCGGTGTTCACGCGCGGCATGGTGCAGCGGCTGCTGATCCTGGTGGGGCTGATCCTGGCCACCATCGTCTATGCCGTGCTGACCAACGGCATGGGCCTGGGCAAGCCGGTGGACCTCGGCGGCATCGCCGCCGCGGCCTGGTTCGGCGCACCGGCCTTCACCGCGCCGGTGTTCACGGCCAACGCGATGCTGCTGATCGCCCCGGTGGCGATCATCCTGGTGGCCGAGAACCTGGGCCACCTGAAGGCGGTGACGGCCATGACCGGGCGCAACCTCGACGGCTACATGGGCCGCGCCTTCATCGGCGACGGCATCGCCACGGTGGTCAGCGGCGCGGCCGGCGGCACCGGCGTGACCACCTATGCCGAGAACATCGGCGTGATGGCCGCCACCCGCATCTACTCGACGGCGGTGTTCGTGGTGGCGGCGGTGATCGCGCTGGTGCTGGGCTTCAGCCCCAAGTTCGGCGCGCTGATCCAGGCCATCCCGCTGCCGGTGATGGGCGGCGTGAGCATCGTGGTGTTCGGCCTGATCGCGGTGGCGGGCGCCAAGATCTGGGTCGACAACAAGGTCGACTTCTCGCAGAACAAGAACCTGATCGTGGCGGCGATCACGCTGATCATCGGCACCGGCGACTTCACGCTGAAGTTCGGCGACTTCGCGCTCGGCGGCATCGGCACCGCCACCTTCGGCGCCATCATTCTTTACGCACTGCTGGGCCGCACGAAGAACTGAGCCGCTTCCGGGGGCCCGTGCAAGCCCCCAAAGTGAAACCTCGTGCAATAAATGTGCTTCCAGGGCGGCCCGGGCCGCGGCGCACCACCGCCGCGCGGCCCGCGCCCGTTAGACTCCCAGGCTTTTCGCACCGACGTTTTCCAGACGTTTCCCCAATGGCCGATGTCTCCGCCGCGCGCACCAAGGCGGTATTCGAATTCAAGAGCGCCACGCTGCCGCTGATCGCGGTCATCCTCAAGACGACCGATCTGGGCGTGCTGGCCGAGGCGCTCGACGCCCAGCTGGCGGATTCCCCCGATTTCTTCGAGCAGGAACCGGTGGTCATCGATCTCTCGCAACTGCCGGAAGCCTCCGCCGAGGCCGGGGCGCTCGATTTCGAGGCGCTGCGCGGCCTGCTGGCGCGCCACCAGACCCAGCCGATCGCGGTGCGCGGCGGCAGCGAGACCCAGCACGCCGCGGCCCGCGCCGCCGGCCTGGTGGTGACCGACATGCCCGCCGCCCCGGCCCCGCGCCCGGCCGAGCCGCCGCCGGCGGCCCCGTCGCCCGCGCCGCAGATCGTGCGCGAGGTGCCGGTGCCGGCCAACGGCACGCTCCTGATCGACCGGCCGCTGCGCTCGGGCCAGCAGGTCTACGCGCGTGGCGGCGACGTGATCGTGACGGCCGTGGTGAGCCATGGCGCCGAGGTCATCGCCGACGGCAACGTGCACGTGTACGCGCCGCTGCGCGGCAAGGCGATCGCCGGCGCGCGCGGCAACACCGAGGCGCGGATCTTCTCGACCTGCCTCGAAGCCCAGCTGGTGGCGGTGGCCGGCATCTACCGGACCTCGGAAGTGCCGCTGCCCGACACGGTGCTCGCGAAGGCGGCCCAGATCCGGCTCGATGGCAAGAAAATCGTGATCGAGCCCATTGCCTGACGGCAAGCCGGGACAACGCGGCAGCGATCCAGCAACAACCGAATCGAAACAAGAAGGAATGGCCATGGCCAAGATAGTGGTGGTGACCTCGGGCAAGGGCGGCGTCGGCAAGACGACCACGAGCGCCAGTTTCTCCTCGGGCCTCGCGCTCGCGGGCAAGAAGACGGCCGTGATCGACTTCGACGTGGGCCTGCGCAACCTCGACCTGATCATGGGCTGCGAACGCCGCGTGGTGTACGACCTGATCAACGTGATCCAGGGCGAGGCCAACCTGAGCCAGGCCCTGATCAAGGACAAGCAGTGCGAGAACCTGTTCGTTCTCGCCGCCTCGCAGACGCGCGACAAGGAAGCGCTGACGCAGGAAGGCGTGGAGAAGGTGCTGGCCGACCTGGCCGCGATGGACTTCGACTACATCGTCTGCGACTCGCCCGCGGGCATCGAGACCGGCGCGATGATGGCCATGCACTTCGCCGACGAGGCGCTGGTGGTGACCAATCCCGAGGTCTCGTCGGTGCGCGACTCGGACCGCATCCTGGGCATGCTCAGCAGCAAGACCAAGCGCGCCAAGGACGGCGGCGACCCGGTCAAGGAACACCTGCTGATCACGCGCTACAACCCGAACCGGGTGGCGGGCGGCCAGATGCTCTCGCTGGAGGACATCCAGGACATCCTGCGCATTCCGCTGATCGGCGTGATCCCCGAGTCGGAGAGCGTGCTGCATGCCTCCAACCAGGGCGTGCCCGCGATCCACGACAAGGACACGGACGTGGCCCAGGCCTACAGCGACGTGGTGGCGCGCTTCCTCGGCGAGGACAAGCCGATGCGTTTCGTCGAGGCCGAGAAGCCGGGCTTCTTCAAGCGGATTTTCGGAGGCAGATAAGGCATGTCGTTCCTCTCGTTCCTCCTTGGCGAGAAGAAGAAGACTGCAAGCGTTGCCAAGGAGCGCCTGCAGATCATCCTCGCCCACGAGCGTTCCAGCCTCAGCGGCAAGAAGCGGCCCGACTACCTGCCCGAGCTCCAGCGCGAGCTGGTGGCGGTGATCTCGAAGTACGTGGCCATCAATCCCGACGACATCAAGGTCCACCTGGAAACCCAGGACAACCTCGAAGTGCTCGACATCAAGATCGAGCTGCCCGACCCGGCACCCACGCCGGCGCGCTGAGTCAGCGCTCGAAGAAGCGGAAGCGGACCGTCGGGTCCGCGACCACGCGCGCCGACAGGGCGCGCTCCCACGCCAGGTAGTCGGCCCAGGCCGGGTCTCGCCGCGGCCCGAACACGCGCATCACCGAGCCCCAGTCGTCGTCGAACGGGGTCAGCAGGCGCGCCGGATCGAGCGTGGTCGACAGCGGCCGCCCCGAGGCCTTCCAGGCCTGGGTGCCGCCCGCGAGCCAGCCGAAGCGCGCGCCGGCCCCGGGCCAGCGGCGTTGCGCATCGCGCGCCACGCGGCTCGCCGCGATGCCGTCGGGCGAGGTGAAGACCAGCGTGCGGCCCGGCACGATCCATGGAGAGAGCGGCGCCAGCGAGGCCGGCAGCAGGTAGAGCGCGCACTGCAGGTGGCCGCGCTCGTAGTCGAGGCTCGGGCCGACGTCGACCACCGTGGCGCCTCCGAGCGCCTCGGCCTCGATGGCGGGCGGGGCATCGGCGATCGCGGTGGAAGGGGCCGGCGGCAGGCCCTGGGAGGGCAGCGGGCCATCGAACACATGCACCTCGGCCTGGCCGAGCTGCGTGAGCCAGAAGCTCGTGATGGCGGCGCGCAGCCGGTGCGCCGGATCGTCGATGAGCACGATGCGCGCGCCGCGCGTGCCCACGAGGTTCTCGAAATGCATCAGCAGTTGACCGCCCGGCACCTGCTGCACGGCCGTGCCCGCGAAGGCCGGGTCGGGCTGCGGGCGCACGTCGAACAGGTAGAGGCTGCGCCGCGGGTCGGCCTGCCAGCGCGCGAGCTGCGCGGCATCGGCCAGCGGCAGGCGGTGGCGCGCGATCAGGCCGTCGGCCAGTTCGCGCAGCCGCTCGGGCGACTCGGCCGGCAGCAGGTCGGCCGGCGCGGCGTTCTGCACCACGGGGCCGCCGTGCAGGCCCCAGTCCATCACGCCGTCCTCGACGAACACCGCGTCGCGCGCGCGGCCCAGCAGCCGCAGGGTGGTGGCGCCGACGATGCCGCGCGTGCGGCTGAAGCAGTTGATGGCCCAGAGATGGTCGGCAGCGGCGGGCGCATCGAAGCGCCGCAATGCGAGCTCGGTGCCGGGGTGATTGCGCGCGCCCGGCAGCGAGAGGAATTCGAATTCGGCGCGCGGCCGCGCATCGACCAGCGTGGTGGGCCGGCCGTCGCGCAGCCGCTCGCGCAGCGCCTCGACGCCGACCGAGGGCGTGCCGAAATGCAGCCGCGCGCGGTCGCCGAAGGCCTTGACCAGCGTGCCGTAGCCGTCGATGACGGGCAGCCCCTGCGCGGCCCAGGCCTCGATGCCGCCGGCCAGCAGGCGCACATCGGTGTAGCCCAGCCGTTCGAGCACGGCCGCGGCCTCGTGCGCGGGGCCACCGGGCGCGGCGCGGTCGTCGTAGAGCACGATCGCCGTGGAACGGCGCGGCACCAGCGTGACGACCTGCGGCTCGAGGCCGCTCAGCGGCGCATTGCGCGCGAGGTTCGGATGCCGCGCGACGTAGTGGCGGGTCTCGCGCACGTCGAGCAGCGCGAGCTCGGGGCCGTCGGCGGCCAGCAGCAGCGCATGCAGCGCCGCGGCGTCGAGGGTGGGGCGGTCGTGCGCGCTCATCGTCAGTTCGGCTGGATGCCGGCCTGCTTCACCACCGCGGTCCACTTGACGGTCTCGGCCTGGATGAAGCGCGCGAACTCCTCGGGCGAGCTGCCGACGGTGAAGGCGCCGATGTCGTCGTAGCGCTTGCGGAAGTCGGCCGACTGCACGATCTCGCGCAGCTCGCGCGAGAGGCGCTGCACCAGCGGCGCGGGCGTGCCGCTGCGCACCACCACGCCGTACCACGAGGTGACCTCGAAGTCGCCGAGGCCGGCCTCGGCGGCGGTGGGCACCTCGGGCAGCCAGGGCGCGCGGCTGCGGTAGGCCACGGCCAGCGGCTTGAGCGTGCCGGCCTTGACGAAGGGGATCGCGGTCACGACCTCGTTGAAGATGAACTGGGTCTGGCCCGCGAGCAGGTCGTTGAGGGCGGGCGCGCTGCCCTGGTAGGGGATGGGCGTGAAGTCGGCGCCGGTCCGGGACTTGAGCAGCTCGCCCGCCAAGTGCGAATAGGCACCCACGCTGATGCCGTAGTTGACCTTGCCGGGGTTCTTCTTCGAGTAGTCGATGAGCTCGCGCGGGCTGTTGACCGGCACCTTGGGATTGACCAGCAGCAGCTGCGGCGTCTGCACCAGCAGCGACACCGGCGTGAAGTCGCGCGCGAGGTCGTAGCTCAGCTGTTTGAACAGCGCGGGCTGCACCGTGAGGTTGGAGGCCGGCGCGAGCAGCAGCGTGTAGCCGTCGGCCGGCTGGCGCGCCACGTAGTCGAAGCCGATGTTGCCGGCCGCGCCGCTGCGGTTCTCGACCACCACGGGCTGTTTCAGGCGCTGCTGCAGCTGCTCGGCAACCTCGCGGCCGATCTTGTCGGCGATGCCGCCCGCGGGGTAGGGCACGACCACGCGGACCGTGCGCTGCGGATAGTCGTCGGGCGCTGCGGCCCGGGCCGGCAGCACGGTCGACAGGGCGAGCAGCAAGGCGGCGAGGCCGCGCGAGGGGAGGGTGTTCATGGGACGACGCAAAAAGCCAGCGAGCCTAGGTCGCGAGGGCGGCGGCGCGAACGAAGTTTCGCACCCTTGCTTATGCGGAATGGGCGCATGCGATGCGGCCGGGGCTTCCTAGCATCGCAGGCCGGACCGCCTCCTCATGAACACCGCCGCCCGCACCTCCACCCAGCCGCTGCAACCCCCGCCCGCCGTTGCGGTGGCCCCCGCGCGGGGCCGCCGCCACTGGTGGTGGCACTACGAGGTGCCCACCCTGCTGCTCGCGGGCGCGCTCTACCTGGCCTGGGCCGCGCTGGTCTGGTGGCATGCGGCGCTGCCGGGCTGGGCGCTGTTCGTCGCGGGCGGCTACCTCGCGCAGCTGCACTTCTCGCTGCAGCACGAGAGCATCCACGCGATGCGCCAGCTGCCGCAGTGGCTGCGCTGGGCCGTGGTGTGGCCGCCGCTCAACCTGTGGCTGCCGTACCCGTTCTACAACCGCGGCCACAGCGCGCACCACGTCAACTTCCACCTCACGCATCCCGAGCGCGACACCGAGAGCGCCTACCACTCGGCACCGGCCTGGGCCGGCTACGGACGCTTCTGGCGCTGGATCTATCTGGCGAACCAGACGGTGGCCTTCCGCGTCGTGCTGGGGCCCTTCCTGCGGCTGTGGAAGCTGGTACGCTTCGAGACCGGCCGGGTCGCGGCCGGCGACTTCTCGCGCTTGCCGACCTGGGGCTGGCATGCGCTGAGCGTGGCGCCGGTGCTGTACTTCGTGATCGACGTGGCCGGCATGAGCCTGGGCGAGTACCTGCTGTGCTTCGTCTACCCGGGGATGATGCTGGGCTCGCTGCGCACCTTCACCGAGCACCGCTGGGCCGACACGCCGCACGAGCGCGTGGCGATCGTCGAATCGAACGCGGTGTTCGGCCTGCTCTACCTCTTCAACAACCTGCACCACGTGCACCACCGCGCGCCGACCATGCCCTGGTACGAGATCCCGGTGTACTTCCGGCGCCACCGCGCGGCGGTGCTGGCGGCCAACGGCCACTTCTACTACCGCGGCTATGGGCAGATCGTGCGGCGGCACCTGTTCCGGCCGGTGTTCGTGCCGGTGCATCCGGCTTGGTAACGGGCCCTAGCCTGCGACGAAGCCCAGCACGCGCTCGATCACCTCGGCCTCCTTGAGGATGCGGCGGTGCCCCAGCCCCTGCGTGGCGACGAGCCGCGCACCCGGGATCGCATCGCGGTAGGCCTCGCTGTCGGCGAAGCGGTTCACGCGGTCGTCGCGGTCGTGCACGATCAGGGTCGGCCGTGCGATGCGCGGACCGACGGCGGGCGGCTCGAATTGCGGCATCAGGATGCCCTCGCGCGACTCGATGCGCCGCTGCATCGCGGCGCGCGTGCGCTCGCGCAGGCCGAACACGTGGGCGAAGTAGCGCGTGTATTCGCGCGGCGAGGCGGGCGGCGCCAGCAGCACCAGCCGGTCGGCCGGCAGTCCGCGCGCCGCCGCGTAGGCCAGCGCGTTGCCGCCCATCGAGTGCGCGATGGCCGCGCGCAGCCCATGGCCCTCGGCCGCGAGCCGCGCCGCGACGTACTCGAGCGCGCGCGCGAACTGCGGCAGGTTGCTGGCCCAGCCCGCGCTGCGACCGTGCGCCGGCAGCTCGAGCAGCACCGGCCGCAGGCCCGCCGCGGCGATGGCCTGGGCCAGCGGCAGCATCTGGCCCGCATGGCCGCCCCAGCCGTGCATCAGCAGCACCACGGGCGTCTCGTCGACGGCCGAGGCCTGCGAGGCGAGGTGGTAGAGGCCGAGGCTGCCCTGCTCGAAGGCCCAGGTCTCGCGCCGCCACTCGGCGCCCGGCCCCTGGCCGCGGTAGAGCCACTTGGGCGGCAGCGGCGTGCGGAACACGCGGCTGGCCGCGCGCACGCCGAGCGCGGGCCAGAGGCGCTCGATGGCGCCGAGCGTCCAGCGCACGGCACGCAGCCGGAGGCTGGCGCCGTAGTAGCCGGAACGCGCGGCATGGGTGGAGGCCGAAGGCGTGGCGCTGCTCGTCATGCGCTGCGCTCCTTCAGTACCAGACCCAGTCCTGGTTGCTGCCGGGCAGCGCACGCAGGGCTTCGCGCAGGGTTTCGATGCCGAGGGCCAGCGCGTAGACGGCCAGGCAGAGGACGAGGATCAGCATGGTGTTTCTCCTTTTTTATCGCACGATTGTGCGAAATTCAGATAAGCAAAGACGAAAGGCGTGCGCCCGGGACCTGCCTCAGGCGCGGTAGTCGGAAAGGATGCGCCGCCAGCTGCGCGCGGCATGCTCGCCGGCCAGCGGATCGCGCAGGAAGCGCGCGTCGTGCAGCAGGGTCATCACGAGGCCGTTGAGCTCGCTCACCAGCAGCGCGGCATCGGTGCCTGCCTTGAGCTCGCCGCTGTCCACCGCCTGCAGCACGGTGCGGCGCAAGGCGGCGCGCCAGCGCGTGATCTCGGCGAGCAGCAGCTCGCGCAGCTCGCCCTCGCGGTCGTCGTACTCGAAGGCACCGGCCATGTAGAGGCAGCCGGTCTGGCTCTCGACGTCGCGCGTGCGCGCGATCCAGCGCTCGACGATATCGGTCAGCCGTGCCAGGCCCTTGGGCTTCTGCATCGCGGGCACGAACACGTCGGCCAGGAAGCGGCGGCCGTACTCCTCGATGACGGCCTTCTGCAGCGCCTCGCGCGATCCCACGCGCGAGAACACGCCGCTCTTGGACAGGGCCAGCCGGCTCGCGATCGCCTGCAGCGTGATCGCCTCCAGGCCCTCGGCCAGCGCGAGGTCCATCGCCGCGCCGACGATGGCGGCGCGGGTCAGTTCGCTCTTCTGGGTCTTGGCGTCCATGCGGCGCACTTTAGCACAGTCGTGCGAAATGACAATCCACGCGGGAACGGCCTTGTCGGAGGCTCCAAAGATGATTTGCTCATGTGAAACCAACAAACGCATCGTTCCCCGCATAAGCCGTTGTGCAGAGAATTCGCGGTCCGTCCCGCTCCGGGACATGACCCTTCCGCGCCAGATGAACTTCCAACAACTGCGCTCGGTACGCGAGGCCGTTCGTTGCGGCTTCAACCTGACCGAGGTCGCCCATACCCTCCACACCTCGCAGCCCGGCGTGAGCCGGCAGATCCGCGAACTCGAGGAGGAGCTCGGCATCGAGCTCTTCGTGCGGGCCGGCAAGCGGCTCACCGGCCTCACCGAGCCCGGCGGCCACGTGCTGCCGATCATCGAGCGCATGCTGCTCGAGAGCAGCAACCTGCGCCATGCCGGCCAGGAATTCGTCGCGCAGCAGAGCGGCCTGCTGTCGGTGACGGCCACGCACTCGCAGGCGCGCTATGCGATGCCGGTGGCGGTGCAGGAATTCCGCGCCCAGTTTCCCAACGTGAAGCTGCACCTGCACCAGGGCTCGCCCAAGCAGATCGCGCAGATGCTGATCGACGGCGAGGCCGACGTGGGCATCGCCACCGAGGCGCTGGGCGACTATCCGCAGCTGGTCGCGCTGCCCTGCTACCGCTGGACCCATTCGGTGATCGTGCCGCCGGACCATCCGCTGCTCGACGCGCCGCTCACGCTCGATGCGCTCACGCGCTATCCGCTGATCACCTACGACACCGGCTTCACGGGCCGCTCGCGCATCGACGAGGCCTTCGCGCAGCGCGGGCTCACGCCCAACATCGTGCTGGCCGCGATGGATGCCGACGTGATCAAGACCTACGTGCAGCTGGGCATGGGCGTGGGCATCGTGGCCGGCGTGGCCTACGAGGCCGAGCGCGACACGCAGCTGCGCGCGATCGACGCGGGGCGCCACTTCGGCATCAACCTCACGAAGCTCGCGGTGCGGCGCGGCAACTACCTGCGCAAGTACGTCTACGCCTTCATCGAGTCCTTCGCGCCGACCCTCACGCGCGCTGTGGTGGAAAAGGCACTGACCGACGAAACCCGGGCTTCGCACTACGAAATCTGAAAAGCGTGGCCCGACAAGGGCTTGGCGCATGGACTTCGCACGGCGGATGCGAGGCTTTGGTCACGATGTCGACCAAAGCAGCAAGACTTCCGTACGAAAGCATGAAAAAGCTGCCAGTTGCTTCACACAAGGAGCGTACATTCGCATTCATCCCAGCTTTCCGGAACGGATCAGCAATGGCATCGATTTCGCAGCAGCAGAATTCCATGGCGAAAGCCAAGGCCCTCAGGGCCGCCGAAGCCAGCGAACAACGCGAACGCCTGCGACGCGCGCTGCCCGCCACGGTGGAACTGCTGCAGCAACGCCATGCCGACCGCATCGACGACAGCGACATCGACGCCTACGTGAACCTCAACTGGCTCGAATGGCACGGCGGCGGCCTGCGGCTCACGATCACGGGCCGCAACGTCTGCGCGCAGCTCGCGCCCACCGCGCTCGTCTGAAGCCCCTCAACGAAAAAGCCGCCGCGGCCTGAGCCTGCGGCGGCTTTTGCGCGGGCTGCTCGCGCAACCCACTGGCAGTGGGCACTTAATGGCCAGCGATGATCTGCGCGATCACGCCCGTGGCGATCGCGGCCAGCACGAAGTCGCCGCCCACGCCCATCCACTGGTAGCCACGCGGCGGCGGCTGCAGGCGGTAGGCGCGGTAGTCGTTGACCACGTAGTTGCGCGTGCGGTACTCGCTCGGCACGCGGCCACCGCGGCGCCATTCGGCGTGCGGCTGCGGGAAGCCGCGGCGATCGAACTGGCGTCCGTCGCGGAAGTCCTGGTTGCCCCAGTGGCCGGGCGGCGGGCCGCGATGGTCCATCCGATGGCCGGGGGGGCCGCCGCGATGATCGTCATGACCACGGCCCTGCGCGAAGGCGCTGCCTGCCGCCATGCACATCGCGAGCGCCGCGGCGGCCACGGCCATGCCCTTCGTCTTGTTGATGAACATCTGGAACTCCTTCGTTTGTTGTGATGACGAGTCCATTGTGTGCGGCCCGTGTGTCGGTCAGCCGGTGCTCAGGTAGGCGCGAAGTGAAACAAGGTAAGCGGTGGTATCCGCGTCTCCTGTGCTCCTACAGCCGCGCGGCGCCATGGTGCCGTTTCAGGGCAGGCCCGGCACGTAGCGGTTGACGACGATGCCGCATTCGTAGGCGTCGGAGCGCAGCAGCGCGAGCCGGTGGCCCTTGCTGCGATCGTTGAACACCGAGAGCCCGCCGCCCACCGCGGCCGGATTGACGAAGAACTGGAACTCGTCGACCACGCCGGCCTCGACCAGCGCCGAGGCGAAGCCCACGCCGCCGATCGAGAGGATGTCGCCGCCCTCCTCGCGCTTGAGCGTCTCGACCGCCTCGGCGAGGTCGCCATGGACCACCGCCGTGCGCTCCCAGCGCGAAGCCTCGAGCTTGTTCGACAGCACCACCTTGTCGGCGTTGACGATCTTCTGCGCGAAGGCGTAGTGGCGGTCGGCGGGAAAGCGCATCGCGGCGCGGCCCCAGTGGTCGATATAGCCCTCCTCCGCGATCTTGCGGCTCAAGAGGATGGTGCCCACGCTGTCGAACACGGTGTTGAAGTCCTGCTTGAGCCGCTCGTCCCAGGGCCAGGGATCGCCCCAGCCCCAGAGCTGCCAGCGCAGGTCGGCGTGGGCCGCCGCCACGTAGCCGTCGACGGACATCTGCATCTGAAGGATCAGCTTTCTCATGCGCGTTCTCCGGGTGGGTCGTGAAGGAATCGAGGCGCCAGACTGCTTGTGAATCGCAATCGGTTTCGGCGCGCGGTTGCAGTGTCTTTCGACCGGTGCAAGAATGCAAGCGGTTTCGAAAGAGAAGCGTAGGAGAGCGCGCCATGGCATCCCAGGAAAAATCCCTCTGCCCGATCAACCTCGCGCTGGAAGTCTTCGGCGACCGCTGGAGCCTGCTGATCGTGCGCGACATGATGTTCGCGGGCAAGCGCCACTTCCGCGAGTTCCTGCAGTCCGACGAAGGCATCTCCACCAACATCCTCACCGAGCGGCTCGGCAAGCTCGTCGAGCAGGGCGTGCTGCGCAAGAGCGACGATCCCACGCACCGGCAGAAGGCGCTCTACAGCCTCACGCCCATGGGCATCGACCTGCTGCCGGTGGTGGCGCAGATCGGCATCTGGGGCCGCAAGCACACGCCGGTCACGAAGGACAGCGCGGCCGACGCCGCCGCGCTCGAGAAAGGCGGCCCCACGCTCTGGAAGAAGCTGCAGGCGGAACTGCGCCGCGCGCATGCCGAGGGCCGTGCGGCCTGAAGCACGGCCGTCACCTCCGGTCACCGGCGGTGCGCAGGGTCGCTGGCAGAATGCCGCCCCAACGCAGCAACCAGCACCGAGGGGATCCGGATGAGCGAACACACCGTCGCGGCAGCCGTCGTCTACGCCAAGGACGTGACACGGCTGAGCAGCTTCTACACCCATGTCGCGGGGCTCTCGCTCGCCCACGCCGAAGGCGGCTTCCACACGCTCGAGTCGCCCGCGCTGCAGCTGTTCGTGGTCGCGATGCATGGCGACATCGCGGCCCGGGTCCATGTGACGCAGCCGCCGGCACGGCGCGAGAACACGGCGCTGAAGTTCGTCTTTCCGGTCCCGAGCCTGCACGATGCGCGGCGCGCGGCGGCCGAGCGCGGCGGGGCCTTGAAGCCAGCCGAGGCCGAATGGGCCTTCGGCGGCCATCGCTATTGCGACGGGCACGACACCGAGGGCAATGTGTTCCAGCTGCGCGAGCGCACGGTGGCCACGGGTGGCGAGGCAAACGATTGAGCGACGCCACACGGCAGCCTGCGGACAGCGCCGTCTGCGCGCGCGTGCGCCTGCATCCGGGATCGCTCGAGCGCGTGCGCGCATGGGCCCGCTACATCGAGGAACACCGCGAGGAGGCGCTGCAAACGCTGGCCGCGGAAGGCGTCACGATCGAATCGGTGTTTCTCGACAGCGGTGCCGAGGGCGACTTCCTCGTCTACTACATGCGCGCCGCCTCGCACGAGAAAGCGCAGCAGGTCGCGCTGCAATCGGCCGAGGCCATCGACCGTTATCACCAGGCCTTCAAGCGCGAGACCTGGGCCGAAGTGAAGCGGCTCGAGGCGCTGGTGGACCTGCGCCGCTGACCGCCCTCTTCCCGCCCTGCCCGCTTGCCGCCAGGCCCGGTACGGTCTTTCGGGCGCGCGCGAAATGCGCCGCTATGCTGGCGCCCGCCTTCACTCCCACCCCCACGCACCCATGAACCGACGCCACCTGCTGCAGCTCCTCGCCGGCGGCATCGCCGCCTCCACGCTCGCGGCCTGCGGCCGGCGCAAGGCCTCGGAGCCGGCGCTCAAGGCCGATGCCAGGCTGCTCGCGCTGGGCGACAGCCTGACCTTCGGGTACGGTGCCCCGCCCGGCGAGGATTGGCCCGCGAGGCTCGCGGGGCTCACGGGCTGGCAGGTGGTCAACGAGGGCGTCAACGGCGACACTTCGGCCGGTGCCCTGAAGCGGCTCGATGCGCTGCTCGCGGCCGACAGCTACGACGCGGTGCTGGTGGGCATCGGCGGCAACGACATGCTGCGCGGCGTGCCGCTGCAGACCACGCGCGACAACATCGCGGCGATCGTGCGGCAGGCGCGCACGCACACGCCGCGCGTGGCGCTGATCGCCACGCCCGCGCCCGAACTGCTGCGCGCGACCATCGGCGCGCTCGGCGACGCGCCGCTCTACGAAGAAGTCGCGACCGCCGAGCAGGCGCTGCTGATTCCGGCGGTGTATGCGGGCGTGCTGTCCGATCCGGCGCTGCGCTCCGACCGCATCCATGCGAATGCGCAGGGCTACGAGAAGATCGCGCAGCAGATCGCCGACCAGTTGCAGAAAGCCGGCTGGCGCTGAGCGCCGCGGCCGATCAGGGTGCGTTGCCCTGCGGGCCGACCGGCGGCGGCGCGGCGCGGCCGCTGGAGCCCGGCGCGAGCTTGCGGCCGAAGGCCTCGCCCACGTTGCGCACCGGACGGCTCGCGCGCTGCGACACCTTGTCGACACCGCGCCGCGTGGCATCGTCCGCGCGATCGATGCCACGGCCCGCGGCGTTGGTGCCGCGCTGCACGCCGCCGATCACCTTGCTGTCGCGCGGCGGCGGCTTGAGCGTGTGGGCGCGCTGCGCGCGCGGCGGGTTGTCGGCGCTCTGCGCCTGCACCGAAGCGGCCGGCAGCAGCATCAGCGCGGCCAACGACGCGGCGGCCGCGAGACGGAGTCGGGGACGAAGGGTCATCGGAGATCTCCTCGAAGCATCGGGTTCGTCATCAAGCGGGCTCGTCGCCCGCGGCCGCGGCGCGCGCCATGCGCTCGCTCTTCCAGTAGACGTCGTCGCCGCCATCGACACGGTTGAGCACGCGCGCGAGCACGAACAGCAGGTCGCTCAGGCGGTTGAGGTACTGGCGCAGCGTGTCGTTGAGCGTGGCCGTGGCGCCGAGCGCGACCACGGCCCGTTCCGCGCGGCGCGCGATGGTGCGGCACACATGGGCCTGCGAAGCGCCGCGGGTGCCGGCCGGCAGGATGAATTCGGCCAGCCGCGGCAGCGTGGCGTTGTGGTCGGCCAGCGCGTTGTCGAGCTGCAGCAGGGCTTCGGGCTTGAGCAGCGCATAGCCGGGCATCGAGAGCTCGCCGCCGAGGTTGAACAGCTGGTGCTGCACGTCGACCAGCAGCTCGCGCACCGCCTCGGGCAGCGGCTCGCACAGCAGCAGGCCGATGTGCGAGTTGAGCTCGTCGACGTCGCCCATGGCGTGCACGCGCAGGTGGTCCTTGGGCACGCGCGTGTTGTCGCCGAGGCCGGTGGTGCCGTCGTCGCCGGTGCGCGTGGCGATCTGCGAGAGTCGGTTGCCCATGGTGTGTTCGTTCCTATGCCGAGGGGGTGGAGGCGGCCTGCGCCTCGATCTTGCCGCGCAGCCATTGCAGGCCCGCGAGGTGCTGCTGGTCGTGGCTGCACAGATAGTGCACCAGGCTGCGCAGCGTGAGCGGACCATAGCCTTCGAACACCGCGGTGCGCGCGAGCTGCGCGGCATCGAGCGTGCCCAGCAGCGCCAGCGTGTGGGCGCGCGCGGCGCGGAACTCGGCCAGCGCGCGCTCGGCATCGGCCGCGCCGTAGGGGCGCTGCGCATTCACGGCCTCGCTGTCGATCGAGGCCAGCAGCGGTTGCTCCTCGTCGAGCGTGCGGCGAAAGCGCAGGTGGTAGCCCTCGACCTCGATGTCGCGCACATGGCAGACCTGCTGCAGCGGTGTGAAGGGCTCGCTCGGCACGCCCTCCCACGAGGCCGGCGCGAAGTCGCGCGCGGCGGCGGGGATCGCGGCATAGTGGGCGTCGAGCAGGGCCGGAAAGGCGGCCAGTGCCTGCAGGGTCGTGGGATCGATGGTCATCGCGGCACGCGGCCCGTGCGTCGCGGGCCGCGGAGAAAGGCGGGAGCAGGATTTTGCGGCATCGGCATCCAGGTCAGGGCCGCTTAACCCCCTCGCCCGACTGCCGTACGGGGATCGGCCCGATGCCGGTTCGCGCCCCGCTTCGTAGAATGGTCCGTTCGCCCCCGCCCCTCTTTTCCCCTCTTCCACAGCCAGGAGACCCCCGATGAACGCCCCGACCTCGACCTCGCACCTGCTGCCGGAGCTTCATCTGCGCGAGGTGCCGGCAGTGCTGATCGATGCGCTCAAGGCCCGCTTCGGCGAACGCTGTTCCACGGCGCTCGCGGTGCGCACGCAGCACGGTCGCGACGAATCCTCGTTCGATGCGCCGCCGCCCTCGGCCGTGGTGTTCGCCGAGAGCACGCAGGACGTGGCCGAGGCCGTGAAGCTCGCGAGCGAGCACAGCGTACCCGTCATCCCCTTCGGCGTGGGCTCCTCGCTCGAAGGCCACCTGCTCGCGGTGCAGGGCGGCATCAGCATCGACGTGTCGCGCATGAACCGGGTGCTGTCGGTCAATGCCGACGACCTCACGGTCACGGTGCAGCCGGGCGTCACGCGCAAGCAGCTCAACGAGGAGATCAAGAGCACCGGCCTGTTCTTCCCGATCGACCCGGGCGCCGATGCCTCCATCGGCGGCATGACGGCCACGCGCGCCAGCGGCACGAACGCGGTGCGCTACGGCACGATGCGCGAGAACGTGCTGGCGCTCGAGGTGGTGACGGCCGCGGGCGACACGATCCGCACCGGCACGCGCGCGAAGAAGTCCTCGGCCGGCTACGACCTCACGCGCCTGATGGTGGGCAGCGAAGGCACGCTGGGCGTGGTCACCGAGATCACGCTGCGCATCTATCCGCTGCCCGAGGCGGTGTCGGCCGCGATCTGCTCGTTCCCGAGCATCGAGGCGGCCGTGCGCACCACCATCGAGACCATCCAGCTCGGCGTGCCGATCGCGCGCGTGGAACTGATCGACGTGAACACGGTGCGCATGGTGAATGCCTACGCCAAGCTGAACCTGCGCGAGGAACCGATGCTGCTGATGGAGTTCCACGGCTCGCCCGCGGGCGTGAAGGAACAGGCCGAGACGGTGCAGGAGATCGCGAGCGGCCATGGCGGCAATGCCTTCGAATGGGCCAGCACGCCGGAAGAACGCACGCGCCTGTGGACCGCGCGGCACAACAGCTACTTCGCCGCGGTGCAGTCGCGCCCGGGCTGCCGCGTGATCTCGACCGACACCTGCGTGCCGATCTCGCGCCTGGCCGACTGCCTGCTCGACTCGGTGGCCGAAGCCGATGCCAGCGGCATCCCCTACTTCCTCGTCGGCCACGTGGGCGACGGCAACTTCCACTTCGGCTACCTGCTCGATCCCAACGTGCCCGAGGAGCGCGTGAAGGCCGAGGCGCTCAACCACGCGCTGGTGAGCCGCGCGCTCGCGCTCGAGGGCACCTGCACCGGCGAGCACGGCGTGGGCCTGCACAAGATGGACTTCCTGGTGACCGAGGCCGGTGCCGGCGCGATCGACATGATGCGCACGATCAAGCGCGCGCTCGATCCGAAGAACATCATGAACCCGGGCAAGATCTTCCAGCTCTGAGCGCACGCCGCGCATCCGGCAAAAAGCCCGGCGGCTTCGAAGGAAGCCCCGGGCTTTTTTGCTGGGCGGGCCCCGAAGGCCCTGCGTCCGATTACTTGCGGCGGCGCGCCGGCTGCTGCGGCTGCTCGGCCGGCACGTAGGTCTGCGACGGCGCCGCGCCGCCATCCACGCCGAGCCGGCCACCGCCGCCCAGGCCCTGGCCGCGCACGGTCTGCGCCTTGTAGTTGCGCAGCGAACGGACCATCTGGTTGAAGGCGTCCATGAAGGCCGCCGCGATCACCTTGCCCTGCGCGGTGTTGGTGTAGCCGCCGAGGCCGCCGCCGGCGCTGCGGCCGACGATGGAGCCGAAGGCGCCGAAGTCGGTCTTGGAGGCGCTGCCTTCGGAGGCCGCGACCTGCACGCCCGAACGGTTGTCGATCAGCGTCAGCAGCGCCGAGGCTTCCTTGGTCTGCATGCTGCCGCCGATCGCGGCCAGCGCGCGGCCGCGGTTGCCGCCCACCAGGCCGCCGAGCGAACCGCCGAGGCCGCCCGCGTCGCTGTTGCTGAACACGATCTCGGGCGACAGGCCGTAGTCCGACGCGACCATCTGGCCGCGGCCGAAGTTGCTGCCGCCGCGCATCTCGCCCGACTGCTGCAGCGCGCGCTCGCGCGTCATCGCGTTCATGCCGGCCGCGCCGCGCTCGACCACCACGAAGCAGTTCGACTGCTGCACCAGCAAACGCAACAGGTTTGCAGTAGGCGGCAGGCGGTATTCGCCCGTGAGGATGGTGTACCAGCCCGCGTTGACGTTCTCGATCAGCGAGACGGTGCCCAGCGGCGATTCGCAGCGCTCGAGCTGGCTGCTCTCGCCCGAGGTGGCACCGCCGGCGGCGCTGCCGGTGGCCATGGTCTTGGCCGACTGGCTGCCCATCTGCATGTCGGTGGTGGCGCAGCCCGTGAGCAGCAGCGCGCCCACGGCCACGGCCGCGAGCGGGAAACGGGTGGTGAAGAACTTCATGGCGGGCTCCCTCTCTCGAGATCGTCGGGTGGAAAAAAGCTGCGGCGAGGATACGCGCAATGGATGACCGGAACAATCAAGCGGACGTCGGAGGACGCCGCGACACGGCTTAGGCCGTTCGGCGGATGCGCTCGATGAGGCCGTTGAGCGCGTCGATCGAGCCGAAATGGATCGCGAGCTCGCCGCTCTCCTCGATCTTGCCGCCGCGCTTGCTGCGCTTCTTGATCCGCACCTCGACCTCGGCGGTCAGCAGGTCGGCCAGTTCCTCCTCGACCCGCTCGAGGTCGCGCGATTTCTCGCCGTTCTGGCCGCTGCGCCGCGGCGCGGCCGTGAGGCTGAATTCGGCCGCGAGCTTCTTCACCAGCGCCTCGGCCTCGCGCACCGACATCTTCTTGGCGGCGATCTGGTTGGCCGCCGTGATCTGGGTGCCGCGGTCCAGCGCCAGCAGCGCGCGCGCATGGCCCATGTCGATGTCGCCGGCCATCAGCATGGCCTGCGCGGGCTCGGCCAGGTTGAGCAGGCGCAGCAGGTTGCTGGCGGCGCTGCGCGAGCGGCCCACGGCCTGGGCGGCGGCCTCGTGCGTGAGGCCGAACTCGCTGACCAGGCGCTGCAGGCCCTGGGCCTCTTCGAGCGGGTTCAGGTCCTCGCGCTGGATGTTCTCGATCAGCGACATCGCCGCGGCGGCCTCGTTGGGCACGTCGCGCACCAGCACCGGCACGCTCTCGAGACCGGCCAGCCTGGCGGCACGGAAGCGGCGTTCGCCCGCGATGATCTCGAACTCGGCGTTCTTGGCGGCGGCGGACTCCTCGTCGAGCCGGCGCACCAGGATCGGCTGCATGATCCCCTGCGCCTTGATGCTCTCGGCCAGCTCGTAGAGCGCGCCCTCGTCCATGCGGGTGCGCGGCTGGTAGACGCCGGCCACCATCTGGTCGAGCCGCAGGCTGCTCGGGTTCTGCGGCGCTCCGTTCTCGCCGGAGCCGCCGTCGCCGGCGTTGTCGCTGGAAGGGGCGGCCGTGGGGCCGAGCAGCGCTTCGAGGCCGCGGCCCAGGCCCTTGGGTTTCTTGGTCGCCATCAGTTCTTTTCTTTCGACACGTCGTTCAGGAGTTGCCGGCCCTCGGGCCAGTCGCCCAGGCCGGATTCGGCATTCAGGTGGCCACGCGCGCCCGCGTCGACGAAGCGCGCCCCCCAGTCGCTCGCCATCTGGCGCGAGCGGGCGGCCTCGCAGTACGGGTCGTCGTTGGCGGCGATCAGCACGGCGGGAAAAGGCAGCGGCCGGCGCACGATCGGCGCCCAGCCCGGGATCATCTGGCGCACGTCCTCGCGCTCGAGGTCGCCGGGCGCGACCAGCAGCGCGCCGCGTACCCGCGCGGTGTGGCGCGAATGGGCAGCCCAGGCGGCCACCAGGATGCAGCCCAGGCTGTGGGCGGCGAAGACCACGTCGCCGGGCGAAGCCAGCACTTCCTCCTCCAGCCGCGCCGACCAGTCGCCGCGCAGAGGCCGCATCCATTCATGCTGTTCCACGCGGTGGTCGTGGTGCTTTTCTTCCCAGAGGGTCTGCCAGTGGCCGGGGCCGCTGTTCTGCCAGCCTGGCAGCAAAAGGACACGAGGTTCAGCGCTCATTTGCTATTATTTTTATAGCTAACTATATATGCAGTATCAGGCTCAGGCGTTGTTTTCGCTGCTGGACTTGGGCTCGCCCACCGGTGCCAGCACGTCCTCGGGAATCGGCAGGTCGGGCGAAGTGCGGCCCGGTGCCGGCGGCGTGCTGGGCGCCACCGCGCCCGAGGCGAAAGCGCTCGCGGGTGGCATCTTCGCGATCAGCTCCTCGGCGAAGGCGATGAAGGCCTGGCTGCCGCGCGCCGCCGGATCGAAGACCACGCCCGGCAGTCCGTAGCTCGGCGCCTCGGCCAGGCGCACATTGCGCGGGATCACGGTGTCGAACACCTTGTCGCCGAAGTGGGCCTTGAGCTGCTCGCTGACCTGCTGCTGCAGCGTGATGCGCGGATCGAACATCACGCGCAGCAGGCCGATGATCTGCAGGTTCTTGTTGAGATTGGCGTGCACCTGCTTGATGGTGTTGACCAGGTCGGTCAGGCCCTCGAGCGCGAAGTACTCGCACTGCATCGGCACGATCACGCCATGCGCCGCGCACAGGCCGTTGAGCGTCAGCAGGCTCAGGCTCGGCGGGCAATCGATCAGCACGAAGTCGTACTCGGCACCGACCGCGGCCAGCGCGGTGCGCAGGCGTTTCTCGCGGCGGTCGAGCGCAACCATCTCGACTTCGGCACCGGCCAGCTCGCGGTTGGCGCCCAACACATCGTAGGCGTAGCCGCCCTCCGCCAGCTTGTCGGCCCTGACCCGCGCCTCGGCCACCGAAGCCGATTCGAGCAGCACGTCGTACACCGTGGTCTCGAGCTGACGCTTGTCGATGCCCGAACCCATGGTGGCATTGCCCTGCGGGTCGAGGTCGATCATCAGCACCCGCTGGCCCACCTTGGCCAGGCCGGCGGCGAGGTTGACGGTGGTGGTGGTCTTGCCGACGCCGCCCTTCTGGTTGGCGATGCAGAAAATCTTGGCCATGGGGGAGGATCAGTTCGAGGCGGCGAGCTTCACGCCGAAGGCGATCAGGAAGACACCGGCCAGTTTCTCGAGCACGGCCGAGATCCGCGGATTGGCGCGGATGCGCTCGGCCAGGAAGTGGGTCAGCAAGGTGGAGGTCAGGCCGTAGAGGAAGGTCAGCGCAGCGATCGTGACCGCCATCGCGCCGAAGGTGACCAGGCCCTGATGGCGGGCCGGGTCGACGAACAGCGGGAAGAAAGCCATGTAGAACACGATCGCCTTGGGGTTCAGCAAGGTGATCATCAGCGCCTGCCGCATGAAGTGGCTCGGGCGGATGTTGAGGATAGGCGCCGAGCCGGGCTTGGCGCGCAGCATCTTGAAGCCCAGCCAGGCCAGGTAGCCGGCGCCGAGCCACTGCACCGCCTTGAAGGCGGCCGGGTAAGCGGCCAGCACGGCCGACACGCCGGCCACCGCGGCCCACATCAGCACCTGGTCGCCGGCAATCACGCCGAGGGTCGCCGCCAGGCCGCCGCGAATTCCGCCTTTGCTGGTCGACGTGATCAGTGCCAGGTTGCCCGGGCCGGGAATCAGGAGGAACAGGATGATGGCGGCGACGAACGCGCCGTAGTCAGCGATGCCGAACATGGGAATTGCCTCGTGGAAAGAGGGAAAGGGGAGCCGTCGAGTCTAAGCGAGGCAGGTGGCGCGGCGATTGGCCGAACGGCCGGTTTTGCGCGGCCCGCGCGTTTCTTTTGGCAAGACGACGGGTGCTGCCGTCTTGCCGGACACGGATCAGGCCTGTTTTCGTGCCCAGACGATGCACCGCTCGGCGTCGAGGCCGGGCACCGTCAGTTGTTCCACGTGAAACACCGCGACTTCGGCCGGCAGTCCGGCGAGCTCATCGGCCGGATTCCTGCCCTTCATCGCGAGCCATTTGCCGCCGTCGGCCAGCAGGTGCGAGGAGCCCGAGAAGAAATCGGGCAGCGACGCGAAGGCGCGCGAGCTGATCAGGTCGAAACGGCTCTCGAGCCTTTCGACCCGGGCGTGAAGCCCGCGCAGGTTGGGCAGCACCAGTTCGCCGGCCACCTGCTGCACGAAAGCCATCTTCTTCGCGACCGCATCGAGACAGGTGACGTCGAGATCGGGCCGCAGGATCGCAATGACCACCCCCGGCAATCCGGCCCCCGATCCCACGTCGAGCAGCGTACCCTGCCCTGCCCACTCGCGCTGCAGCGGCGGAATCACGGCGAGGCTGTCGAGCAGGTGGTGGGTCAGCACGCTGTCGGGGTCGCGCAGCGCCGTGAGGTTGTAGACCTTGTTCCACTTGAGCATCAGCGCGCCATAGGCCGTGAGCTGCTCGGCCTGGCGCTCGGACAAGGCCACGCCCAGCGCCTCCGCGCCAGCGCGCAGCCGTTCGATCGTCGCCGTCATTCGGCCGACTGCGGCTCGGTGGCTGCTTCCTTGGTCGCGGAAAAGGCCTTGTGGCCGCCCTTGCGCAGGTGGATCAACAGCAGCGAGATGGCCGCCGGCGTCACGCCCGAGATGCGCGAAGCCAGGCCCAAGGTCTCGGGCTTGTGCTTCGCGAGCTTCTGGCGCACCTCGAAACTCAGGGCCTTGACCTGGCCATAGTCGAAATCGGCCGGCATCTTGAGGCTCTCGAAGTGGGCGGCGCGCTCCACCTCGTCGTTCTGGCGCTCGATGTAGCCCGAATACTTGGCCGAGATTTCGATCTGCTCGATCTCGGTCTCGCTGAGTTGGGCCTCGGCGCCGTACTTGCCGCCGTCGAGCGACATCAGGGTCTGGTAGTTCACATCGGGCCGGCGCAGCAGGTCGGCCAGGTTGTACTCATGTTCGATCGCCTTGCCGAGCACTCGCACCGACTCGGTCGCCGGCAGGTTGCGCGGGTTCACCCAGATCGACTTGAGCCGCTCTGTTTCACGTGAAACAGCGTCGCGCTTGCGGCTGAAAGCATCCCAGCGCACGTCGTCGACCAGGCCCAGCTTGCGCCCTGCTTCGGTCAGGCGCATGTCGGCGTTGTCCTCGCGCAGCTGCAGCCGGAACTCGGCGCGACTCGTGAACATGCGGTAGGGCTCGGTCACGCCCTTGGTGATCAGGTCGTCGACCAGCACGCCGAGGTAGGCCTCGTCGCGGCGCGGCAGCCAGGCGTCTTCGCCCCGGCATTGCAGCGCGGCGTTGATGCCGGCGAACAGGCCCTGGGCCGCCGCCTCTTCGTAGCCCGTGGTGCCGTTGATCTGCCCGGCGAAGAACAGGCCCTGGATCGCGCGGGATTCGAAGCTGCTCTTGAGTTCGCGCGGATCGAAGTAGTCGTACTCGATCGCGTAGCCGGGACGCAGGATGTGGGCGTTCTCCAGCCCGGGCATCGAGCGCACCAGCTGGTACTGGATGTCGAAAGGCAGGCTGGTCGAGATGCCGTTCGGGTAGTACTCGTTGGTGGTCAGGCCCTCGGGCTCGAGGAAGATCTGGTGGCTGTCCTTGTCGGCGAAGCGGTTGATCTTGTCCTCGACGCTCGGGCAGTAGCGCGGACCGACGCCGTCGATCTTGCCGGTGAACATCGGGCTGCGGTCGAAGCCCGAGCGGATGATCTCGTGCGTGCGCGCGTTGGTGTGCGTGATCCAGCACGGCATCTGTTGCGGGTGCATCTCGACCTTGCCGAGGAAGCTGAACACCGGCATCGGCCCTGCCCCGCCGGGCATGCCGTCGCCGGGCTGCTCGGTGCACTTCGAGAAGTCGATGCTGCGGCCGTCGAGCCGCGGCGGCGTGCCGGTCTTGAGCCGGCCCTGCGGCAGCTTGAGTTCCTTGAGGCGCGCCGACAGGCTCACGGCCGGCGGATCGCCCGCGCGGCCGGCCTGGTAGTTGTCGAGGCCGACATGGATGCGGCCGTCGAGGAAGGTGCCCGCGGTCAGCACCACGGTGCGCGCGCGGAAGGCGATGCCAACCTGCGTGACCGCGCCCACCACGCGGTCGCCCTCGACCATCAGGTCGTCGACCGCCTGCTGGAACAGGCTCAGGTTCGGCTGGTTCTCGAGCCGGCGGCGGATCGCCGCCTTGTAGAGCACGCGGTCGGCCTGGGCGCGCGTGGCGCGCACGGCCGGGCCCTTGCTCGAGTTGAGGATGCGGAACTGGATGCCGGCCTCGTCGGTGGCGATCGCCATCGCGCCACCGAGCGCGTCGACCTCCTTCACCAGGTGACCCTTGCCGATGCCGCCGATCGAGGGGTTGCAGCTCATCTGGCCCAAGGTCTCGATGTTGTGGGACAGCAGCAGCGTCTTCGCGCCCATGCGGGCGGCAGCGAGCGCTGCTTCGGTGCCGGCATGGCCGCCACCGACGACGATCACGTCGAATTCTTCGGGATAAAGCATGAGAGGGGGCGCACTGACGCGTGCGCGGCGCAAAGGAGGGCCATGATTTTAATCGGCCCTCCCTGCTCGCGCCCACTGTGGGGACAAGCTGGTCGTGCAACTCTAAAAGTCCGCCAAGCCTCTATGGGACTCGATAGTTTGCTATGTTTTTAATAGCAAACCATTCGCGGAATCAAGCGGAGGTGGCCAGCTCCACCACCGGCACCGGCTTCTCGATGCCCACGAGTGCCCCGCTGGCTGGCGGTTCCACGGGCGGTGCCACGCTCTGGTCCTGCAGCTCGGTCACCACGATCTGCTTGTCCCGCATGCTCACGCTGCCGAAGATGGTGCAGAAAGCCACGTCCTTCGCGTCGCGCCCCGTGCCCACGCGCACGAGGCGGTCGACCGGCGCCATGCGCGTGGCGTCGAACAGCACCCAGCGCCCGCCGAGCCAGGCCTCGAACACGGCATGGAAATCCTGCGGCGGTTCCTCGAAGGCCACGTAGCCCACCACCAGCCGTGCCGGGATGTTGAGCGCGCGGCAGAAGGTGATGCCCAGGTGCGCGAAGTCGCGGCACACGCCGGCGCGCTGCACGAAGACCTCGCGCGCCGTGGTGGTCGAGTCGGTGCTGCCCGACTCGTAGGTGATGCTGTCGTGGATCCAGTCCACGATCGCCTGCACGCGGCCGATGCCGGGCGGCAGGTCGCCGAAGAGCTGGAAGGCGCAGCGCGCCATCAGATCCGACTCGCAGTAGCGCGTCGGCATCATGTAGTGCAGCACCTCGTCGGGCACTTCGTTGACCGGCACTTCGGGCAGGTCGTGCGGCACGTCGACCTGGGTGCGCTGCACGGTCGCGGTGTAGGCGATCTTCAGCGGCCCCGGCGCCGCGTCGAAGCGCAGGAAGCGGTTGCCGCTGGCCTCGTCGCAGAACACCTGCACCTCGGCCGCCGGCTCGATCGTGAGGGTCTCGCGGATCACCGCCTGCGCGCCTGCGCGGGCCGCCTCGATGTTCAGCAGCAGATGGGCCGGCGCGCCGACTTCGTAGTCCAGCTGCGCCTCGATGTGCGAGATGTGCATGTGGCTCCCCTTCCCTTCTTCGCCTGGCTCAGGCGCGCCTTCGGCGCGAACGGTGCTCGGGCAGCTGCCAGTGCGCCTGCGTCACCAGCAGCACCCGCAGCACGCAATGCGCGGGGCTCTGCAGCAGCTGGCCCAGCGAGCGCGTGCGCGGCCAGCGCACCGACCGGTGCCGGTGCATCAGTCGAGCGCCTTCTTCACCGCGCCCACGCCCAGCGCGGCGAGCACGATGAAGATCACGGCCAGGATCAGGAACAGGCCGAACAGCACCTTGGCAATGCCCGCGGCACCGGCCGCGATGCCGCCGAAACCCAGCAGGCCGGCCACCAGGGAGATGACCGCGAAAATGATGGCGTACTTCAACATCGAGTGACTCCTTTGCCGCGGGTCGCAGCCCTCGGTGCCCGAAGAATAGAAAGCGGTGCTCGCCGCCCCGATAGTCAGCGAGCCCAAGCACCCGTAGGACAAACCCGCGCAGCCCAAACCCGCTAGCATCCGGTGCGTTCCAAAGAACCATTTCAACGATCGATTGGAGTTTTTCGCATGAAGCTGTACTACTCGCCGGGCGCCTGCTCGCTCTCGCCGCACATCGCGATGCACGAAGCCGGCCTCGCCTTCGAACCGGTGCTCGCCAGCACCAAGAGCCACAAGCTGCAGGACGGCACCGACTACTACGGCATCAACCCGCTGGGTTACGTGCCCATGCTCGAGCTCGACGACGGCACGCGCCTGCGCGAAGGCCCCGCGATCCTGCAGTACATCGCCGACCTGGTGCCGACCAAGAACCTCGCGCCCGCGGCCGGCACCATGCAGCGCTACCGCCTGCAGGAGTGGTTGACCTTCATCGGCACCGAGATCCACAAGGGCTTCAGCCCGCTGTTCAACCCGGCCATGCCCGAGGAAGCCAAGACCATCGCGCGCGACAAGCTCACTTCGCGCTTCACCTGGCTCGACGGCGAACTCGCGAACAAGCAGTACCTGATGGGCGACCAGTTCAGCGTGGCCGACGGCTACCTGTTCACCGTGACCAACTGGGCCAAGCCCACCGGCGTGGACCTCGCGGGCTTCGCGAACCTCCAGGCCTGGCGCGCGCGCGTGAGCGAGCGTCCCGCCGTGCAGGAAGCGATGAAGGCAGAGGGCCTGCTGAAGTAACTCCGCACCGCCGGAGCGCAACACCGCGCTTCGCCCTTCAACGGCCGGCAACTCGCCGGCCGTTCGCTTTTTGACGGGCCGCCCGTGCAATGCCACCCGATTGCATTTGCAGCGCCGCAACGCCTAGCACCAAGACTACAACCCCGTGGCAGCAGGGTTGAGGCCCCGCCCCTACCCTTGCGCTTCCTTCCGCTGTTCACACCTTCCTTCTCCCACCATGTCCACCCTTTTCGACCCCGTCCAAGCCGGCGACCTGAAGCTCGCCAACCGCATCGTGATGGCGCCGCTCACGCGCAACCGCTCGCCCAATGCCATCCCGACCGCGCTCGCGCCCACCTACTACGCGCAGCGCGCGAGCGCCGGCCTGCTGATCACCGAGGCCACCGCCATCAGCCAGCAGGGCCAGGGCTACGCCGACGTGCCCGGCCTCTACGGCACCGAGCAGCTCGACGGCTGGAAGAAGGTGACCGACGCCGTGCACGCCCAGGGCGGCAAGATCGTGGTGCAGCTGTGGCACGTGGGCCGCGTCTCGCACACCAGCCTGCAGCCCGGCAACGGCCAGCCGGTGGCGCCCTCGGCCATCACCGCCAAGACCAAGACCGTGCTGATCCATGACGGCGTGCCGACCTTCACCGAGACCTCCGAACCGCGCGCGCTCGATGCCGGCGAGATCCCCGGCATCGTCCACGGCTTCGCCACCGCCGCGCGCAACGCGGTCGAGACCGCGGGCTTCGACGGCGTCGAGATCCATGGCGCCAATGGCTACCTGCTCGACCAGTTCCTCAAGGACGGCAGCAACCAGCGCAGCGACGACTACGGCGGCAGCATCGAGAACCGTGCGCGCTTCCTGCTCGAGATCACGCGCGCCGTGGCCGACGCCGTCGGCGCGCGCCGCACCGGCATCCGCCTGTCGCCGGTCACGCCCGCCAACGACGTGCACGACAGCAACCCGCAGCCGCTGTTCACCTACGTGGTGAAGGAACTGGCGAAGCTCGACCTGGCCTACATCCACATCATCGAAGGCGCCACCGGCGGCCCGCGCGAGATCGCCGACCGGCCCTTCGACTACGAGGCGCTCAAGGCCGCCTACCGCGAGGCCGGCGGCAAGGCCGCCTGGATGGTCAACAACGGCTACGACCGCCCGCTCGCGGAAGAGGCCGTGAAGGAAGGCGACGACCTCGTGGCCTTCGGCAAGCCCTTCATCTCCAACCCCGACCTGGTGCGCCGCCTGCGCGAGCACGCGCCGCTCAACGAGCTCGACAAGGCCACCCTGTACGGCGGCGGCGCCAAGGGCTACACCGACTATCCCGCGCTGGCCTGAGGCTGCCGGCGACCGGCGCACGGTGCTTTCGGGTACCGTTGCGCCATGTCGCAGATCGAGAACCAGCTGGCCGCGCGCGGCCTCGTCCTTCCGCCCGCCGTCCAGCCGCCACCGGGCGTGGTGCTGCCCTTTCGCTTCGTGCGCATCGTCGGGCGGCGCGCCTTCGTCTCGGGCCACGGCCCGCTCAATGCCGACGGCAGCATCGCCGCGCCGCTGGGCAAGCTCGGGCGCGAGCTCGACGTGGAACAGGGCTACGCGGCCGCGCGCCTCACCGCGCTCGCGATGCTCGGCAGCCTGCAGCGCGCGCTCGGCGATCTCGACCGCATCACGGCCTGGACGCGCGTGTTCGGCATGGTCGCCTCGGCCCCGGGCTTCGACCGCCAGCCCTCGGTCATCAACGGCTTCTCCGACCTCGTGCTCGAGCTCTTCGGGCCCGAGGTCGGCGCGCATGCGCGCAGCGCGGTCGGCATGGCCGAGCTGCCGTTCAACATCCCGGTGGAGATCGAGGCCGAGGTGGAGATCGCCGAATGAGCGAAGCACCGCGCTGGACCCTGCGTCGTGCCGAAGCGGCCGATGCCGAAGCGATCCGCGACTGCGCGATCGCCGCCTTCAGCGTCTATCTGCCGCGCCTGCCGATCGTGCCGCTGCCGATGAGCAAGGACTACGCAAGCGCCATCGAGTTGCAACAGGTGTGGGTCGCCGCGGATGCCGCGGAGATCGCGGCCGCGCTCGTGCTCGACATCACCGACGAAGGCTTCCTGGTCGACGTGATCGCGGTGCAGCCCAGGCACCAGGGCAGCGGCGCGGGCCGCGCGCTGCTCGAGCTCGCCGAGCGCGAGGCGCTGCGCCAGGGCTTCGATTCGATCTACCTGTTCACCAACGAGAAGATGAGCGAGAACCGCGCGCTCTACGCGCGCATCGGCTATGTCGAATACCGGCGCCTGGTGCTCGAGAACCGCACGCGCGTCTTCCTGCGCAAGGCGCTGCGATGAACGCCACGCCCAGGCTCGCGCGCATCCACCATGCCGCGATCATCTGTTCCGACTACGCGGTGTCGAAGCGCTTCTACAGCGAGGTGCTGGGCCTGCGCATCGTCGCCGAGCACCTGCGCGCCGAGCGCAACTCGTACAAGCTCGATCTCGCGCTGCCCGACGGCTCGCAGCTCGAGCTGTTCTCCTTTCCCGATCCGCCAGCGCGCGTCTCGCGCCCCGAGGCGCGCGGGCTGCGCCACCTGGCGTTCGAGGTGCCCGACGTGCGTGCCGCGGCCGAGGCGCTCGAGGCGCACGGCGTTGCCGTCGAGCCGATCTGCGTCGACGAGTACACGGGCCGGCGCTTCACCTTCTTCGCCGATCCCGACGGACTGCCGCTCGAGCTCTACGAAGCTAGCCCTTGCGCGTGAAGTCCACGCTGACCTTCAGGCCCGTCGGCTCGGCCGCCGCGAGCCGAAGCTCGGCCCCGAGCAGCTCCGCATAGCGCGCCACGATCGACAGGCCCAGGCCCGAGCCCTGCCCCAGCTTCTGCCCCGCGGGCCCCTGCGCCCAGCGCTGCATCAGCAGGCGCTGCGCATCGAGCGGAATGCCGGGTCCGTCGTCGATCACGCTGAGCACCTCGCCGCTGACCTCGACCGTGATGGTGCGGCCGCCATAACGCAACGCGTTGTCGATCAGGTTGTCGAGGATGCCTTCCACCAGCGCCTCGTTGGCCTGCACCGTCACGCTGTCGTCGAGGCCGCGCGCGCCCAGGTCCACGCCACGCGCATCGGCGCGCGCGAGGTGCCGCAGCACCGTCTGCTCGGCCAGTGCATCGAGCCGCACGGGCGCGGTCTCGAGGCTGGTGCTGGCCTCGTCGGCCAGCGCGAGCGCGAGCAGCTGGTCGATCAGGTGGCTCGCGCGCTCCTGGCTCTTGGCCACCTGTTCGAGCTGCTCGCGCCATACCGAGGGCTTCTGCTGCGCGAGCCCGTAGTCGGCCAGCGCGCGGATGCCCGCGAGCGGCGTGCGCAGCTCGTGCGCCACGTTGCCCACGAACTCGCGCTGCCCGCGCACGCTGTGGCCCAGCCGCTCGAACAGCGCGTTGACCGCCTCGCCCAGGTGCTGCAGCTCGCGCGAGGTCCGCACCACCGTCACCGGCGAGAGGTCGCGCACGTCGCGCCGGTCGAGCGCCTGCTGCAGGTCGCCAAGCGGCCGCAGATCGCGGCGGATGCCATGCCAGAGCCACACGGCGAGCAGCATCAGCAGCAGCACCTGTGGCGCCAGCGCATAGCCCAGCAGCTGCCGTACGAGCGCCGTGCGGCTCAGCGTGGTCTGCGCGATCACCACGCGGTAGGGCATCGAGACGCCGGGCTCGGCATCGTGCTCGAGCACCACCGCGCGCATCGGCTTGCCCTGGTAGGTGACGTCCGAGAAGCGGTAGCGCGCGCCGCCCACGGGCAGCGGCGCCTGCAGATCGTCGGCGCCCGAGATCAGGGTGCCGTCGAGCCGCTGCACCGAGAAGTTGACCTTGTCGATCTGGTCGAACAGCACCGTGGCCACCTCGCGCGGCGTGAGCAGCAGCTCGATGCCGCGCTCGCCCGCCTGCACGTTGGCCGACAGCGCATAGGCGTCGTCGAGCATGCCGCGATCGAAGGCCTGCTCGGAGAAGTAGTTCGCGATCACCAGCGCGATCACCGCGCCCACCATCCAGCTCAGCGCGAGCGGCACCAGCACGTTGCGCAGCACGCGCCGCGTGAGCGTGGACACCGCGCGCGGCGGGCTGGGCGTGATCCGCGCTGGCGCTGCTTCGCTGTCGCTCACGGTCGCGGCGCGCTCAGACTTCGGCTTCGAGCAGGTAGCCGATGCCGCGCAGGGTGCGGATGCCCGCGCCCGAGCCGACCAGCTTCTTGCGCAGGCGCGAGATGAAGGCCTCCAGCGCGTTGTCGCCCAGCGATTCGTCGAAGCTCGAGAGCTTGTCGGACAGCGCACGCTTGCTCACCGTGCGGCCCGGCGGGCTCATCAGTTCCCACAGCACCTCGAACTCGCGCGCCGGCAGGTCGAGCGGGCCGCTCGCGGTGGAGAAGCGCCGCGCCTTGCGATCGAGCTTCAGCTGGCCCAGCAGCACGATGTCTTCCGTGCCCTTCGCGCGGCGCACCAGCGCGCGCAGGCGCGCCTCGACCTCGGCCAGGTCGAAGGGCTTGCCGAGGTAGTCGTCGGCACCCGCGTCGAGGCCCGCGATGCGTTCCTCGGTGCGGCCGCGCGCGGTGAGCACGAGCACCGGCGTGCGGTCGCCCCGCGCGCGTGCCTGTCGCAGCGCGGTGAGTCCGCTCGCGAGACCGCTGGTCGCGCTCGCGGTGGCGGGCAGGTTGAGATCGAGCAGCACCGCATCGAAGGGCTGCACGCGCCACAGGTGGTCGGCGTCCTCGACGTTGGTGGAGACATCGACGCGGTGACCAGCGTCCGCGAGGCTGCGAAGCATCACGTCGCGCAGCACGGCATCGTCTTCGACTAGCAGGATTCGCATGATTTTCGAGTGGGTTGAAGTGCCTATTCTTGCTCGCGGGAGGGTCAGCAGGCGGTCAGTACGACACGCGATAAACACGGCATGAGCATACGACAGCCCATCGCCGCACGGGCCCTTTTCATCGGGGCCGCATCGTCATGAGCGCACGCGAACCTTCCAGCCTGCTGAGCTTCGTGCACCCCGCCGTGCAACGCACCGCGGTCGTGCTGCTGCATGGTTTGTGCAGCACACCTGACGAACTGCTGACCGTGCAGTCCGCGCTGCGCGACGGCGGCTACGCGGTGCACCCGATGTCGATCCCCGGCTACTCCTTCGACGCCAATGCGCCGATGCAGCAGGCCGCGCCCTTCCAGCAGTGGCTCGACAGCATCGAGGCCCAGGTCACGGCCCTGCGCGAGACGCACGATCGCGTGCTGCTCGTGGGCATCTCGGCCGGCTCCTCGCTCGCGCTCGGCGCCGCCATCCGCTGCGGCGACGCGGTCGATGCGCTGGTGCTGATGTCGACCACGCTGCGCTTCGACGGCTGGGCCATCCCGCGCACGCAGATGCTGCTGCCGCTGGCCTACTACACGCCGCTGGGCCGCCTCTGGCAGTACCGCGAACGCCCGCCCTACGGCGTGAAGAACGAACGCGTGCGTGCCTGGATCGAGCGCGAGCTGCGCCACCGCAAGGTCTCGCGCGCGGGCAGTTCGGTGATCGGCGTGGGCCACCTGCGCGAGCACCATCGGCTGATCCGCCACGTGCGCGCCAACCTGCATCGCGTGCAATGCGACCGCGTGCTCGCGCTGCATGCGCAGCAGGACGAGGTGGCCAGCGTCGCCAACCTCGAGATCCTCGCGCGCGGCCTGCGCTGCCGGTCTTTCCGCAGCGTGGTGGTGAGCAACAGCTACCACATGATCACCATCGACAACGACCGCCAGCAGGTGGTGCGCGAGACCGTCGCCTTCGCCGACGAGGTCGCGCACGGCACGGGCGCCGATGCCCCGTCCTTCTCTCTGAAGGCTTCCTGAAAAGGAACGCGTTCGCCATCGCGATGCCCTCGATCCCACCCCACAATGAACCGTGCAAGGCGGTGTCGCGACGCTCGCCTTCCCCGCAACTGCCGCGCCGACCGATGGCACTCCCGCACGACGATCGTGCACCACGCTTCGCCTGAAAGGAACCAGCCCCATGTCCACCTCGCCCACCTTCAACAGCATCGCGCGCATCCTCGAGAACGACTTCCGCGTCGAGGCCAGCCTGGTCTCGCCGCAGACCGCGCTCGCCGACCTGGGCCTCGACTCGCTCGCGCTGATGGAGTTCGTCTTCGCGGTCGAGGATGCCTTCCACCTGCGCATTCCCGAGGACCGTCTCGATCCGCGCGAAGCGGGCATCACGCTGCAGCGCCTGTGCGAAGTGATCGATGCGGAGAGCGCTGCCGCGATGGCGAACACCGCGAACGCGCCTGAGGCGGCGCACGCATGAGCAGCGGTGTCGAACACGCGGTGATCGCTGCTTCGGCGCAGCGCATCGCGGCGCCGCCGGTGCGCGTCAGCGGCGTCGGTTTCGTCACGCCGATCGGCCGCACGCTCGAGGCCTTCGACGATGCGCTGTTCCATGGCCGCTCGGCCGTGCGCTCGCACACGCTCGCGATCCCCGGCATGGACAGCGTCGAGATTCCCGTGGCTGCCTGCGACTTCGATTCGAACGGCGTGCGCAGCATCTCGCGCCTGCCGCTGGACCGCGGCACCGCGATGGCCCTCGCGGCCGCGCAGGATGCCGCGGCGCAGGCCGGACTGGCGCGCGACAGCGTCGACCCCGAACGGCTGGGCATCTTCTGGGGCAGCGGCCTCGCGGGCGCGGGCAGCTTCGACAACACCACGCAGGCGCTCTATGCCGAGCAGCGCCGCATGCGGCCGACCACCGTGCTCACCGTGATGCCCAATGCGGCAGTGGCCGAGCTCGCGCTGCACTTCGGCGCGCACGGCGCGGCCATCGCCTATGCCTGCGCCTGCGCCTCCTCGGCGGTGGCGATCGGCGAGGCGATGCGCGCCATTCGCGGCGGCTGGATCGACGTCGCCATCGTCGGCGGCCACGACGCCATGCTCACGCCCGGGGTGATGGCGAGCTGGCAGGCGATGCGCGTGATGGCCGCGCCGCCGGCCGGCGCGCCCGAGACCGCATGCCGTCCCTTCTCGGGCGACCGCGCGGGCTTCGCGCTCGGCGAAGGCGCCGCGGCGCTGGTGCTCGAATCGGAAGCGCATGCGCGTTCGCGCGGCGCACTCGACGCGGGCGATGGTGCGTCCTATGTGCTGGCCGGCTATGCCACCAACTGCGATGGCACGCACATCACGAACCCCGACAGCGCGGGCCAGGTGCGCGCGATGCGCGCGGCCCTGCGCAACGCGGGCATCGATGCCGCGCAGATCGGCCATGTGAACGCCCACGGCACCGCCACCATGGCCGGCGACGCGGCCGAGGCAGCCTCGGTGCGCGAGGTGTTCGGCAGCGCGATGCCGGTGTGCGCCACCAAGGCGATCCACGGCCATGTGCTCGGTGGCGGCGGCGCGATCGAACTGGTCGCGACCTTGCGCGCGCTGGCGCACGAGGCCGTGCCGCCGATCGCCAACCTGCGCGAGCCCGACGCGGCCTTCGAGCTGGACTTCGTGCGCGGCGAGGCGCGCGCCGTGCCCGGCATGCGCTGGGCGATGTCGAATTCCTTCGCCTTCGGCGGCACCAACGCCGTGCTGGTCGCTGGACGCATCGACGCCCCATCCCGCTGAGACTTCGCTGAAGTTTTTTCGCGCGCAGGAAGGCTCAAGGCAGGCAGTGCATCGGCTGGTGGTTCTCGTCGTGCCGGTGTTCGTGCTGCTGATGGCCTGCGAATTCGCCTGGGGCTGGCTCAAACAGCGCAACACCTACCGCTTCGCCGACACCGTCGCGAGCCTGAGCCAGGGTCTCTTGAGCCAGGCGCTCGCGGTCTGCACGCAGCTGTTCCAGATCGGCCTCTACGCGCTCGTCTATCCGCATGTCGCGCTGTGCACCGACGCGGGCTTCTGGAACAGCGCGCTCGGCTGGATCGCCGCGGTGCTGCTGTTCGACTTCTGCGACTACTGGCTGCATCGCGCGGGCCACGAGTCGGCGCTGTTCTGGGCCGCGCACGCGGTGCACCACCAGAGCCGGCGCTTCAATTTCTCGACCGCGCTGCGGCAGGAGAGCATGGTCGCCTTCCTCGGCTGGGCCTTCTACCTGCCGATGGCCGTGGTGGGCGTGCCGCCCGAGCAGTTCGGGCTCGCGGGGCTGATCGTGCTGGTCTACCAGTTCTGGATCCACACCGAGCACATCGGCAAGCTCGGCTGGTTCGACCGCGTGTTCTCCTCTCCCTCGAACCATCGCGTGCACCACGCCGTCAACGACGGCTACCTCGACCGCAACTACGGCGGCATGCTGGTGGTGTGGGACCGTCTGTTCGGCACCTTCGCCGAGGAGAGCGAGCGCTGCGTCTACGGCACGCGCAAGCCGCTCGCGGGCTTCGATCCGCTGCGCGCGGTGCTCGGCCCCTATGCACCGCTCGCGCGCGATGCCTGGCACACGCGGCGCTGGCGCGACAAGCTCGGCGTGTTCTGGCGATCGCCGGGCTGGCGGCCGGCCGACGTGGCGGCGCGCTTTCCCGAGCCCGACTTCTCGCTCGAGGCGGCCGCCGTCCTCGACGATCCGCCGGTCGGCCGCGCACGCGCGATCGCGGCCACGCTGCATTTCGCGGGCTGGGTCGGCATGACGCTGGCCTTTCTCTGGCGCGCGGACGACATGGCTTTTCGCACCGGGCTCGAACTGCTGGCGCTGACGATCGCGGGTTTCTGGGCCGTGGGCGCGGTGCTCGATGCGCGGCTGCGATTGCGCTGGGCCTGGCCCGCGCAGGTGCTGCTGCTGGCGCTGGCCGGCGCCCTCCTGTTCGCGGCGGGTTGAGCGGCCACGCGGGATTGCTATCCTGCGGGCCCCAGACCGACCCCGACCATGGAGCCGCCGTGCGCCGACTTGCCACTTCCCACGACCTCGCCGCCGTCCATGCGCTGTACATGCACGAGAAGGTGGTGCGCTTCCTCGGCTACGACCCGATGCCGCTCGCGGACTTCCGGCCGATCCACGAGGAGCTGGTGCGCAGCGGCTGCTTCCACATCTGGGAGGTCGAGGGCCGCATGGCCGGCTTCTACCGCGCTACGCGCTATCCGGGCCGCGTGGCGCACGTCGCCTGTCTCGGCACGCTCGCGGTGGACCCGGCCTTCCATGGCCGCGGCGTGGCGCTGGCCATGGTGAACGATGCCATCGAACGGCTGCGCACGGCCGGCGTCAAGCGCATCGAGCTCTATGCCGAGAGTGACAACGCGCCCGCGCTGCGCTTCTACGAGAAGCTGGGCTTCGTGCGCGAGGGCACGCTGCGCAAGTTCTACAAGCGCGCCGGCGAGGCCGACTACATCGACGATCACCTGATGGCGCTGCTGCTCGACTGACAGGGTCTCAGGAACCCTTCCAGCGCCGCAGCAGCAAGGCATTGGCCATCACGCTCACGCTCGACAACGCCATCGCCGCCCCGGCCACCACCGGGCTCAGCAGCCCGAAGGCCGCCAACGGAATCCCCGCCACGTTGTAGGCGAAGGCCCAGAACAGGTTCTGCCTGATCTTCGCCACGGTGCGCCCCGAGAGGTCGAGCGCCTGCGCCACCAGCGCGAGATCGCCGCGCATCAGCGTGATGCCCGCGGCCTCCATCGCCACGTCGGTGCCGCCATCGGCCGGTGCCATCGCGATGCCCACGTCGGCGGCCGCGAGCGCGGGCGCATCGTTGGCGCCGTCGCCCACCATCGCGACCACGTGGCCGTCGCGGCGCAGCGCGCTCACCTGCTGCGCCTTGTCGGCCGGCAGCACCTCGGCGCGCACGTCCTCGGCCGCGATGCCCAGCCGCGCCGCCATGGCGCGCGCGGCCCGCAGGTTGTCGCCCGAGATCATCACCACGCGCAGGCCGCGCGCGCGCAGCGCGGCGACGGTCTCGGCCGCCTGCGGCTTGGGCTCGTCGGCAAAGGCCAGCAGGGCCAGTGCCTCGGCCGCGCCGGCGGCATCGAAGCGCAGCAGCGCCGACACCGTGGCGCCCTGCGCCTGCAGCCGGTCGACCTCGGCCGCGTCGACCTCGGCATCGAGCTCGCGGCACCAGCGCAGGCTCGCGAGGGCCCAGGCACCGGCGAATTCGCCCTCGACCTCTCCGCGCACGCCGCGGCCGGGCATGGCCTGCATCGAACGCAGCGCCGGCACCGCCAGTTTCTTGTCGGCGGCGGCCACGAGCACGGCGCGCGCCAGCGGATGTTCGCTGCCGCTCTGCAGGCTCGCGGCCACGGCCAGCAACCGGTCGGCCTCGCCGCCATCGGCCAGCGGCACGAGCGCGGTCAGCACCGGCCGGCCCAGCGTCAGCGTGCCGGTCTTGTCGAAGGCCACCGTGTCGACGCGGTGCGCGAGTTCGAGCGAACGCGCGTCCTTGATGAGGATGCCGCGCCGTGCCGCCACGCCCGTGCCCGCCATCACCGCCACCGGCGTGGCCAGGCCCAGCGCGCAGGGGCAGGCGATGACCAGCACGGCCACCGCGTGGATCAGCGCGGTCTCGATGTCGGCGCCGCCGAGCAGCATCCAGCCGCCGAAGGTGAGCAGCGCGATCACCAGCACCACCGGCACGAAGATGGCCGCCACCTTGTCGACCAGCCGCTGGATGGGTGCCTTCGCGGCCTGCGCATCCTCGACCAGCCGGATGATGCGCGCGAGCACGCTCTCGGCACCGACCGCGCGCACCTCGACCACCAGCCGGCCGTCGCCGTTGACGGCACCGCCGGTCAGCGGGTCGCCCGGTCCCTTGGGCACGGGCAGCGGCTCGCCGGTCAGCATCGACTCGTTGACCTCCGATTCGCCCTCGACCACGCGCGCATCGGCCGGCACGCGTTCGCCGGGACGCACCGCGAGGCGGTCGCCCACCATCACCTCGGCCAGCGGCACGTCGCTCTCGCCGCGCGGGCCGACCAGGTGCGCCACCTCGGGCCGCAACTGCTGCAGCGCGCGGATCGCCGAGGTCGCCTGGCGCTTGGCGCGCGCCTCGAGCCACTTGCCCAGCAGCACCAGCGTGATGACCACCGACGAGGCCTCGAAGTACAGGTGCGGCACCATCCCATGGCCCGCGTGCTCGCCGGTGGCCGAACGCCACCAGAGCCACAGCGAGAGTCCGTAGGCCGCGCTGGTGCCGAGCGCGACCAACAGGTCCATGTTGCCGGTGAGCGCACGCGCCGCATGCCAGCCCGCGCGGTAGAAGCGCGCGCCGAGCCAGAACTGCACCGGCGTCGCGAGCAGCAGTTGCAGCCAGGGATCGAGCATCCAGTCGCGGCCGAAGAACTCGCCGACCATCGGCAGCATCAGCGGCGCCGACAGCGCGAGGCCGACCGCCACCGGGCCGAAGCCGTGCCAGGGCGACAGCGCCGCGGCTTCCTCCTGCGCATCGGCCGCGGCGCGCGGCTCGTAGCCGGCGGAACGCACCGCGCGGCGCAGCCTCGCATCGATGTCCTCGCCGCCCTGCGCCTGCGCCACCACGCGCGCCGATTCGGTCGCGAGGTTCACGCTGACGTCCTGGACGCCGGGCACGCCCTTGAGCGCGCGCTCCACGCGCATCACGCAGGACGCGCAGGTCATGCCGCCGACCGAGAGGTCCAGCGTGAGATTCGGCAGAGGCCGTGCTTGTACGTTTTCCATGCTGCGAAGGCTAAAGCTTCACACCATGGCAAGGTCAAGCGCGGCAGGAAGAGTCCCTGGACTGGACATTGACATCGTGGCAAGGTTCAGACTTCGGTTTCCGAACGGGCCAACGCCCACCTTGTCATCCACGAAGGAGCAGAAACGATGAGCCAGAAATTCCAGGTCGCGGGCATGAGCTGCGGACATTGCGTGAACGCCGTGCAGAACGCGGTGCAGACGGTCGACCCCGAGGCCCAGGTCACGGTCGACCTCGAGACCGGCCATGTGGACGTGCTGAGCCAGCAGCCGCGCCAGGACCTGGTGGCGGCGATCGAGAACGCCGGCTACCGGGTGCAGTGAAGGTGCCGGTCACGCATGGCCCCGTGGCGATCGGCGAGGCCGCCCGGCTGTCGGGCGTGTCCGCGCGCATGGTGCGCCACTACGAGGGCCTGGGCCTGCTGAGCGCGGTGGCGCGCACCGACAGCGGCTACCGCCAGTACGGCGATGCCGACATCCACACGCTGCGCTTCATCAAGCGCTCGCGCGACCTCGGCTTCTCGATGGAGGAGATCGCCGAGCTCGTGGGCCTGTGGCACGACCGCCGGCGCACGAGTTCGAGCGTGAAGCGCATCGCGCAGAAGCACCTCGAGGAACTGGAGCAGCGCATCGCCGACATGCAATCGATGCGCAGCACCCTGGCCCACCTGGTGCACTGCTGCCACGGGGATGCGCGGCCCGAGTGCCCGATCCTCGACGACCTGTCGAAGACCGCCTGACGGCTCAGGCGCCCCGGACCAGCGACAGCACCTTGCCCGCATCGAGCGTGCGGGCCTTCTCCTGGATCGCCGGCAGGTAGCGCGACTGCAGGCCCTGGCCTTCCTGCACCACGCCCGAGAAGGCGTCCTTGAGCATCTGCGTCGACAGCGTGCGGCCGCCCGCGTAGTAGCGCTTGGCGACATGGCCCAGCGCATAGGTGGTCGCGAAGCTCATGCCCGAACTCACGGCCTGCTTGCCGACGCCGCGCAGCAGGCCGCCGCCCACCTTGCCGAGCAGCCCGCCCAGCAGCTTGCGCCCGGCCTGCTCGAGGTACTGCGAGGTCAGGCCCACGCCCACGGTGGCGATGAAATCCTTGACGTGGCCGCTGTCGAGCTCGTAGCCGTGCGCCTTGCCGATGCGGTAGACCAGCTTCATCTGCAGCGGAATGATCGCCATGGTCGACAGCGTTTCGGGCAGCAGCTCGAGCGCGCCGTTGAGGATGGCGGCATTGAGGATCGACTTGTCGAGCTCGGCGCTGTCGGGCGTGAGCGGCGACGCGCCCGCCGCGACGGCCGGTACCGGCGCCGCGGCCACCACGGCGCCCGCGGAGGCACCGGCCACCGCCCCGGCCGCCGCGATCTCCTCGGCCTGGTTCGAGAACTGCGCCGCCGAGGCATCGAGCCCGAGCGAGGTGCGCACGTCGGCCAGGAACATCCGCTCGGCCTGCGACTGCGCGCCGTCGGCATCGCACACGCATACCGCCATCTCGTAGGCGAGCTGCTTCGCCTCGGTGCTCTGCAGCTGCGCCGCCACCGACGGCAGCGAGACGCGCTTCATCAGCACGTCCTGGTAGAGCGTCGGCAGGTTCAGGCCGTCGGTTTGCGACAGCCCTTCGGCGATGCGCTTGATTTCCGCGCGCTCGCGTTCGTGCTTTTCGCCGTCGACGAAGGCGGCCAGCAGGCTGAGGGTCACGATGGCCTGGGTTTCGGAAGGTGTCACGGCTGGAATTTCCACAAGGTGAAGGACGAAGTTCGGTCGGATGACCGGGGGAAGGTTCCGCCGCGCGTTCTCCCCACAAAGCGGGTGCAACTCTGTGGATAACCACAGAACTACTTTGTAGGGGCGCGGCAAGTTATTGATTTTTATGGGGAATCTACAGACCGCTTAAAAATTGGGCAATGAATTTCCTCACCCGAAAAACGCCTTTCGCAGATTTCCGGAGGGCTGTCAAAGGACAACTCTGGGGAGAGTTCTGGCACAAGCAGGTGGTTATCCACAGCGCCGGACGGATGCGCCAGGTTGTCCCTTTGGCCGCGACAGCACAAAAGCACGGCTGCGCACAGTGACCGCTGTATGACAAGTGCTTGTCACATAACGAAAAAATCGGCCTGTCCACAGAAGGGGCGGACCCTTATCTACTACTACTAATTTGAATAAGAAGAATAAGAAATAGAGAGAGACCAAAGGTCGCGCCCGAAAAAAAGTCCGAAGGCCGCGCCTCGTTGCAACGCCGTCGACGTGGCTGGCGTCCGCCCCGTGGCGCTCGCTACCATCGCCGGATGAGCTTCAAACCGCGGATCCTGATCGCCGAGGACGAATCGGGCATCGCCGACACCCTCCAGTACGTGCTCAAGAGCGACGGCTTCACGCCGGTCTGGTGCGCCACCGCGGAAGACGCGCTGGCCCGGTTCGCGCAGGAAGCGCCGGCGCTCGCGATACTGGATGTGGGATTGCCCGACATGAACGGCTTCGAGCTGTTCAAGCGGCTGCGCGCGCTGAACCAGGCCATGGGCGGACCGGAGGTGCCGATGCTGTTCCTCACGGCGCGCAGCGACGAGATCGACCGCGTGGTGGGGCTTGAGCTCGGCGCCGACGACTACGTCGCCAAGCCCTTCTCGCCACGCGAACTGGTGGCGCGCGTGCGAACCATCCTGCGGCGCAGTGCGCGTGGAGGCTCGCCAGGAGGCATAGGAGCGCCCGCGGGCGGCGGGCAGGGGGTCCCCCATGCGCTCACCTCCCAGACGTCGCCTGCGCCCGCTCAACCGCCCGCAGCGCCACCATTGCCCTTCGTGCTCGACCAGGAGCGCATGCAGATCCGCTACTACGGCCGCCTGCTCGAACTCTCGCGCTACGAATACGGCCTGCTGCGCCTGCTGGTGCAGCGCCCGGGACGCGTGTTCACGCGCGACGAGCTGCTCGAGCGGGTCTGGGACGATGCCAGCGAGAGCTTCGACCGCACCGTCGATGCCCACATCAAGACCCTGCGCGCCAAGCTCAAGGCGATCGCGCCCGAGGTCGAGCCGATCCGCACCCTGCGCGGCACCGGCTACGCCCTCAACGAAGAACTGCCCGCCAGGATCTCGTGACCCGGCGCACGCGCATCTTCATCGGCATCCTGCTGATCTACACGGCCGGCATCGCCTTCCTGCTGTACCGCGTCGTCTCCGACATCGATCCGCGCTACCGCGAGTCGGCCGAGGAATCGCTGGTCGAGACCTCGCAGCTGGTGGCCAGCCTGGTCGAGCAGGACGTGATCGCGGGCGCCATCAACACGGCGCGGCTCGAGCCGCTGTTCCGCACGCTCTATGCGCGCGAGTTCTCGGCTCAGATCTACAACCTGCACAAGAACCGGGTCGAGTTGCGCGTCTACGTGACCGACCGGGGCGGGCGCGTGATGTTCGATTCGCTCGGCCGGCACCTGGGCGCCGACTATTCGAAATGGAGCGACGTGAGCCGTACGCTGGCCGGGCTCTACGGCGCGCGCACCTCGCGCGACGTCGACGTGGATCCGCGCACTTCGGTGATGTACGTGGGGGCGCCGATCCGCTGGAACAACGAGATCGTCGGCATGGTCAGCGTGGGCAAGCCGGTGCAGAGCTTCGGCCAGTTCGTGGAGGATGCGCGGGCGCGCACGATCTGGGTCGGCGTGGGTTCGGCGCTGGCGCTGCTGCTGCTCGCGGTGATCGTCTCGGTCTGGCTGGTGCGGCCCTTCGGGCTGATCCGCGACTACTGGGGCTGGGTGCGCGCGCAACGCAGCCTGAGCCTGCGGCGCATGGCGCGGCGCGCGGTCGACGCGGTGCGCAGCGGCTTCAGCGAGATGCGCGACACGCTGACCGGCCGCAACTACGTCGCCGACTACGTGCAGACCTTCACCCACGAGGTGAAGAGCCCGCTGTCGGCGATCCGCGGCGCGGCCGAGCTGCTGCAGGAACCCTCGATGCCGCACGAGGAGCGCGAGCGCTTCCTCGCCAACATCGCGCGCGAGACCCAGCGCATCCAGGAGATCGTCGACCGCATGATGGAGCTGACCGCGCTCGAGACCCGGCGCGCGCTCGAGCGCACCCAGCCGGTGGCGCTGGCGCCGCTGATCGAGGACATCGCGACCGGCGCGCAGAGCGCGGCGGCCCAGCGCAACATCCGGGTGCAGGTGAACGTGCGCGAAGGCACGGGCGCGAACGCTTCGGTCGAGGGCGATCCTTTCCTGCTGCGCCGCGCGATCAGCAACCTGCTGGACAACGCCATCGATTTCTCGCCCACCGGCAGCGAGGTGCTGATCAACCTGGAAACCACCTCGCGGCTCGCGCGCGTGAGCGTGCGCGACCGCGGGCCGGGCATTCCCGACTACGCGCAGGAGAAGGTCTTCCAGAAGTTCTATTCGCTGGCGCGGCCGCATAGCCAGAAGAAGAGCACCGGGCTGGGCCTGGCCTTCGTCAAGGAGATAGCCGCGCTGCACCACGGCCGCATCGAGCTCGGCAACGCGACGCGCGGCGGCGCGGTGGCCACGCTCACGCTGCCGCTGCTGCCGGCCTGAGCTACTGGCGCCCGATCAGCGCGAGGTAGTCGCGGCGCGTGCCTTCGCTGACCGAGGCGATCAGCTGTTCGTACGGGGTCTTGTGGCGCGCCAGCATGCGCGCCGAGGCCACCATCTTCGACTTGCAGAACCAGTGGCAGGTGTGCTGCATCAGGAACAGTTCGGCCGAGAGCATGTAGGCCTTGTCCTTGGGACTGCGGCCGGCGCGGTTGTGCATCACCTCGTTGATGCCGCGCGCATGGATCGCGAAGGCCGCGCGCAGGTCGAAGGTCTCGCGCGGAAACAGCAGGTGCGCATAGGGCAGGGTCGCCAGCGGCGAGGTGCTCACGCGCGCCTGCGCGGCATCGACGCGCGCGAACTCGGCCGCGAAATTGGAGAACTGGGCCGCGAGCCGTGCCTCGGTCGCGTCGAGCACGCCCCAGATCTGCTGGCGCCGCTCGGGATCGTCCTCGCCGAGGCAGCGCAGGTAGCCCTCGGTGAGGTTCTCCATCAGCTTCTCGATCTGGTAGTTGCCCAGGTGGCGCGCCAGCAGCGCGATGCGCCGGCGCTGGTCGTGGGACTTGAGGAAGTAGGCGCCGATGGCGATCAGTGCCACCAGGGTGAGGATTTCCATGGACTTGGGAACGGGCGAACGGGAAGGAAGGGAGTGCGCCGAGTGTAGAGACCCCGGCGCGGCCCCTGTCGCCCGCCGTCCTAGCGGAAGAAGTCCAGGATGCGGTTGCGCTCCTCGGGCTGCGGCGGCGCGCCGATCGGCACGCCGGTCAGCACCTCGACCGGCTGCGGCGCCACCTCGGGCTCGAGGCCCAGGCTCGCGACGCCGCGGCCCGGCGCGTAGTCGTCGAAGTAGAGTTCGCCGTCCACGTGCACCAGGCCGGGCGGCTCGGGCAACTGCGCCACCGGCACGCCGCGCAGCGCGGTCTGCATGTAGCCGGTCCAGATCGGCAGGCTCAGGCTGCCACCGGTCTCGCCGCGCACGCCGAGCTGGCGCGGCGTGTCGTAGCCGATCCAGGTCACGCCGACCATGGTGGGCTGGAAGCCCGCGAACCAGGTGTCGAAGGAATCGTTGGTGGTGCCGGTCTTGCCGAACAGGTCGTCGCGCTTGAGCGCCTGGTAGGCCTTGAAGCCGGTGCCGTTGCGCACCACGCTCTGCAGCAGCGAGTCCATCAGGTAGGCGTTGCGCGCGGGGATCGCGCGGTTGCTTTCGTCGAGCGCCGGCGGCTCGGTTTCCATCAGGACCTTGTCCTTGGCATCGGTCACGCGCGTCACGAGGTAGGGATTGACGCGGTAACCGCCGTTGGCGAACACCGAATAGCCCGCGGCCATCTGCAGCGGCGTGACCGAGCCCGCGCCGAGCGCCATCGGCAGGTTGGCCGGATGCTTGTCCTTGTCGAAGCCGAAGCGCGTGATCCAGTCCTGTGCGTAGTCGGTGCCGATCGACTGCAGCACGCGGATCGTCACCAGGTTCTTCGATTTCATCAGCGCGGTGCGCAGCGGCATCGGGCCTTCGAAGCCGCCGTCGAAGTTCTTCGGTTCCCAGGGCTGGCCGCCGTTGGCGCCGGGCTCGAAGTACAGCGGCGCGTCGTTCACCACGGTGGCGGGCGTGAAGCCCTTCTCGAGCGCGGCCGAGTAGATGAAGGGCTTGAAGCTCGAACCGGGCTGGCGCCAGGCCTGCGTCACGTGGTTGAACTTGTTCTTGCTGTAGTCGAAGCCGCCGACCAGCGCCTTGATCGCGCCGGTGCGCGGGTCCATGCCGATGAAGGCGCCCTCGACCTCGGGCAGCTGCGTGATCTCCCAGCTGTTCTTGGCCGTGCGCGCCACGCGGATCACCGCGCCGCGGCGGATCTTGATGTTGGGCTGCGCCTTGGCCGCCAGGCCCGACTGCGCGGGGCGCAGGCCTTCGCCGCTGATCTCGATCGCCTCGCCGTTCGCGCGCACCGCGCTGACCTGCTTGGACGAGGCATCGAGCACCACGGCCGCGATCACGTCGCCGTTGTCGGGATGCTCGGCCAGCGCGTCGTCGACCGCCTCGTCGACTTCCTTCGGATCGTCGGGCAGGTCGACGAACTTCTCGGGACCGCGGTAGGGCTGGCGGCGCTCGTAGTCCATGATGCCGCGGCGCAGCGAGCGGTAGGCCGCCGACTGGTCGGCCGCCACCAGCGAGGTGTAGACCTTCATGCCGCTGGTGTAGATGCTGTCGCCGTACTGCGAATGCATCATCTGGCGCACCGTCTCGGCCACGAATTCGGCATGCAGCCGGTTCGGGTCGGCGGCATCGCGCAGGTGCAGTTCTTCCTTCTTGGCCTCGGCCGCCTGCTCGGCGGTGATGAAGCCGGTCTCCTGCATGCGGTCGATCACGTAGAGCTGGCGCGCGCGGGCGCGGCGCGGATTGGCCACCGGGTTGTTGGTGCCCGGTGCCTTCGGCAGGCCCGCGAGCATCGCGGCCTCGGCGATCGTGATGTTGGCCAGCGGCTTGCCGAAGTAGGCATCCGATGCCGCGGCGAAACCGTAGGCACGGTTGCCGAGGTAGATCTGGTTCATGTAGATCTCGAGGATCTGGTCCTTGCTCAACTGCTGCTCGAGCCGCAGCGACAGCAGGATCTCGTAGGCCTTGCGGCTCAGCGTGCGCTCGGAGCTCAGGTAGACGTTGCGCGCCACCTGCATCGTGATGGTGGAGGCGCCCTGCTTGCGTCCGCCCTTGAGGCTGGCCACCGCCGCGCGCAGGAAGCCCTTGTAATCGACGCCGCCGTGGTCGTAGAAGCGCGCGTCCTCGACGGCGAGCACCGCGTCCTTCATGACCTTGGGGATCGCCGCGAAGGGCGTGAGGTTGCGGCGCTCCTCGCCGAATTCGCCGAGCAGCTCGCCGTCGGACGAGAACACGCGCAGCGGTTGCTTGGGCCGGTAGTCGGCGAGTTCGGAGCTGTCGGGCAGGCGCGGCGAGATCAGGGCGATGGCGACGGCGCCCGCGACCGCGAGCACCAGCACGCCCGAGCCGGCGACGATGGCGCTCCAGACGGCGATGCGCTGCCAGCGCGGTGGTTCGGGGGCGTCGGGTGAGCGGGGCTTGAAGGGATTGAACATGAGGGAGGTCCTGCTATTGAGAGAGTCCGCGCAGGCGCGGGTTCCGGGCCAGCCGCGATGCGCTCGCGGCCAGCATGGCGGCGTCGATGGCGCCGCGGCGTTCGGCCTGCCGCGCGCAGTGCATCGCGTCGAAGTACTTGTCGTGGTCGTAGGCGACCAGCAGCAGGTCCACGCCGGCGTTCAGCGCACGCACCGTGGCGTTGCACAGGCCCCGGTCGTAGGCTGCACCCATCGTGAGATCGTCGGTGACGAGCAGGCCGTCGTGCCCCCACGCGCCGCGAATCACGGACTGCACGATTTTGCGCGAGAACGATGCCGGATGGTCGGGGTGGAGTTATGGAACGGTCACATGGGCGAGCATGACAGCCGCTTGTGTCGAAGCCGACACCTCTTGAAACGGTTTCCAGTCATGTGTTGCAAGTCGGGCCGTGGGTGTGCGCAGGAAGCCGGCTTCGTGGTGCGTGTCCTCGGCCACGCCGGCCAGTCCCGGAAAGTGCTTGAGCGTGCCTTGCACGCCGGCCGCTTCGAGGCCCTGCTCGTAGGCCCGCGCCACCTCGGCGACGAGGGCCGGGTCGGCCGAGATCGCGCGTTCGTCGATGCGGGTGTGCAGGTCCCAGCGGCCCGGCGCGCGGCCGGTGCGCAGGTCGACCACGGGGCTGAAGTTGAGCGTGATGCCCAGCGCGGCGAGCGCCCTGCCCTGCTGCTCGCCATAGGCACGGGCGCGTTGCGCGAGTTCGTTCTCGGGCACGTCGGCATCGATCAGGGTGGCGAGCGAAGGCTGGCGTTCGATCAGCGGCGAGAGCCGCGACACGGCGCCGCCTTCCTGGTCGGTCGCGACGATCAGCGGCGGCAGGCCGGCTTCCGTGCGCAAGTCTTGAAGGCTCGAGATCTCCTCGCGCAGCTGCGTCGCGCCGCGGCCCTTGACGTTGCGGCCGGTCACGAAGATGCCGCCGATCGTGCCGTGGCGCGCGAGCTCGCGCAGCATCGGCATCTCGGCGTTCTCGTAGCCGACGATGAAGTGCGCGCCGAGCCTGCGTGCCTGCGCGTCCGATGCGGCGAGCACTTCCGCGCGGCGCTGGCGGCTCGAGAGCTCGTCGGCTCCGCTGCAGAGCATCACCGCGCACAGCAGCCCGAGCAGCATCGGGCGCAGCGAACGGCGCGCGAAGCGCCAGACGATCGCCACGCCGCTGCCCGCGAGCGCGAGCAGCAGCGGTACTTCCCAGGAGCGCATGAAGCGCAGGTGCGGATCCTTCAGGTGCCAGGCCCAGAAGCAGAGGAAGGCGAGTGCCAGCCAGCCCAGGGCACCGAGCGCGACGCGCAGCGCTTTCATGTGGGATCGACGAGGGCCGCCGGCGCGGCCTCGGGCCGGCGCGACAGCGCATACCAGTCGACCTTGCGCGTCATCAGCATCAGCGCCGAGAGCATGCCGAAGATCAGCAGCGCACCGAGCAGCAGCGCATTGCTCTCGGAGGCCAGCAGTCCATAGAGCGCACCGTACAGCACCGCGACGAAGGCCGCGAAACCGGCGCCGCGCTTCCAGCTGCCGAGCACGGCGGAGAAGTAGATGCCCAGCAGCAGCACGCTCGCGCCGGCCGCGCCCGCATAGGCGAGCCAGAAGGCCAGCTTCTCCGAGAGCGCGAGCAGCAGCAGGAAGAAGATCGCGATCGACAGGCCCACCAGGCCGTACTGCACCGGATGCAGCCGCAGCTTGCGGAACAGCTCGAACATGAAGGCCGCCATCAGCACCAGGCCGATGAAGAGCGCGCCGTACTTGCCCGCGCGGGTGCTCATCGAATAGACATTGATCGGCTGCGCGAGCGAGACGTCGAAGCTCTGCGGATGGAAGGGCTGCGGGCCGGCGCGCACGTTGCCGTTGGCCGAGGCCGCCGCCACCTCGCCGCGGCCCGCGAGGTCGGCGCGCACCTGTTCGCGCGCCGAGCTCACGAGCGAGGACACGCGCCAGTGCGCATCGAAGCCCTGCGGCGTGACCTCGCGCTGGGCCGCGAGGAAGCGGCCGCCGAAGCTCGGATGGGCCCAGGGCGACTTCAGGTGCGCGCTGGTTTCCTCGGCGATCGGCACCATCGACAGGGTGTCCTGGCCGACCAGCGACAGCTTCATCTCGAAGGGCAAGGGTGCGCGCGTCTGCCAGGCGGCCAGCGCCGCGGCACCGAGCGGTGCGTGGATGCCGTTGGCGAACCAGGAATCGTCGGGCAGGCCGGGCACGCGCTGGCGCAGCCGCAGTTCGGCGCCGTTCACCGTCAGCGCGGGCGATCCGTCGAGGCCGCGCAGATCGCTCACGTTGAAGGCCACGAGCGGCGTCTTGAATTCGATCTTCGAATCGGGCTCGCTGTGCGCGACCGCCTCGGGGTCGAAGGCCGCGAAGCCGCCCGACAGGGTGGCGTCGAGCGTGTAGAACGGGATCTTGAAGATGCCGCGGTAGCGCTGCTGCGGCGTCATCGAGCCCTCGATGTGCAGCTTGTCGGGGAAGACCACGTGCGCCATCTCCTTGCTGCGCGCCTCCTGGCCGATCACCTTGCCCTGCGCGTCGCGCAGCGGCTCCATCCAGCGCTCGACATAGGGCACCAGCAGCAGCGGACCGACCACGGTCTGCGGGCCCGCGTAGGTGGCGGCCAGCTCGGCGGCGGCCTCGCGCTGGCTGTCGCCGCGCTCGTTGTTGATGCGGTCGATCTCGGCCAGCGGAATGCACAGCAGCAGCACCAGGAGCAGCAGCCCTCCCACCTTGGCCAGCATCGAATCCTTCAGAAGTTGCAGCATGTTTTTCTCTCCTCGTTGACGACGGACCGGATGCTCGCCGCGCGATCCGAAGCCCGTGTGAAGCGGGGCGGCGCGGCGACTTCACGCAGACTTCACACAACGCGGCGGACTTCAAGAAGCCTTCCCATTGCCTTCTCGCGGGCTGGCGACAGTGCGGGCCATCCGACAACCGACAAGAGGACCCGACATGCACACCCCCCTAGCCCATCGACCCGGCCGCTGGCTCTGGCTGGCGACACTGAGCCTCGCGATGGCGGGCTTCGTCGCGCTGAGCCTGAATCCCGTGCATGCGCAGGAAGCTGCCGCGCCGCGCCTGAAGACCGAGAGCCCCTATTTCTTCGTGAAGAGCGACGACCCCTCGATCGACCGGCTGCCGCTCAAGGGCACCGAGGTCTCGGTCAAGATTTCGGGCGTGATCGCCGACGTGACGGTGACCCAGACCTACCGCAACGAGGGCCAGCGCCCCATCGAGGCCAGGTACGTGTTTCCGGGCTCGACCCAGGCGGCCGTGAGCGGCCTCAACGTGCGCCTGGCCGACCGCCTGATCACCGCGCAGATCCGCGAGAAGCAGCAGGCGAAGATCGAATACGACACCGCCAAGCGCGAGGGCAAGACCGCCGCGCTGCTCGAGCAGCACCTGCCGAACGTGTTCCAGATGAACGTCGCCAACATCCTGCCGGGCGACGACGTGAAGGTGGAACTGCGCTACAGCGAGCTGCTGGTGCCGCAGTCAGGCAACTACGCCTTCGTGTTCCCCACCGTGGTGGGCCCGCGCTACAACAGCCCACAGTCCTCGAATGCGCAGGCGCCCTGGGTCGGCCAGCCCACGCTGCGCGCGGGCGTGGCGGCCGGCACCGCCTTCCAGCTCAAGGCCAGCATCGACACGCCGATGGGCCTGAAGGAGATCCGCTCGGCGACGCATGCCATCGAGGTGAAGAAGAGCGACGAGGACCGCCATGCCGAGATCGTGCTGGCGGCCGACGGCCGCCCGGCGGACAACCGCGACTTCGTGCTCGACTACCGGCTCGCGGGCGAGAAGATCGAATCGGGGCTGATGCTCTACAAGGGCCAGGGCGAGAACGCCGAGAACTTCTTCCTCGCGATGGTCGAGCCGCCCAAGGCCGTGGCCGCCAGCGCCATCTCGCCGCGCGACTACATCTTCGTGGTCGACATCTCGGGCTCGATGCATGGCTTCCCGCTCGACACCGCGAAGGTGGTGCTCGAGCGCCTGATCGGCGGCCTGCGTCCCAGCGACACCTTCAACGTGCTGCTGTTCTCGGGCAGCAACAGGATGCTGTCGCCGGCCTCGGTGCCCGCGACCCGCGCCAACATCGAACAGGCGCTGGCCACCATCAAGAACTTCAACGGCAGCGGCAGCACCGAGTTGATCCCGGCACTGAAGCGCGTGTATGCGGAACCGAAGGACGAGAAGGTCTCGCGCACCGTGGTGGTAGTGACCGATGGCTACGTGACGGTGGAGCGCGAGGCCTTCGAACTGGTGCGCAACAACCTCTCGAAGGCCAACGTGTTCGCCTTCGGCATCGGCTCCTCGGTCAACCGCAGCCTGATGGAAGGCATCGCGCGCGCCGGCATGGGCGAGCCCTTCATCATCACCGACCCGGTGCAGGCGCCCGAGCAGGCCGCGCGCTTTCGCCGCATGGTCGAGTCGCCGGTGCTGACCAGCGTGAAGGCCACCTTCGGCGGGCTCGACGTGTACGACGTGGAGCCGCAGGCGCTGCCTGATGTGCTGGGCGAACGTCCGGTGATCGTGTTCGGCAAGTGGCGCGGTGAAGCGCGGGGACGCGTGATCGTCGAGGGCCAGGGTGCCGAGGGCCCATACCGCCAGGAAGTGCGCATCGATGCGCGCACGCGCCAGGACACGGCTGCGCTGCGCACGCTGTGGGCGCGCCATCGCATCCAGAGCCTCAGCGACCAGGAAGCGCTCGAAGGCAGCGCCGCCTTCAAGGACCGCATCACCGAGCTCGGCCTCAAGTACAGCCTGCTGACCCAGTACACCAGCTTCATCGCGGTCGACAAGGTGGTGCGCAATGCCGCGCCGCAGGACAGCGCCAGCGTGAACCAGCCGCTGCCGATGCCACAGGGCGTGAGCGACAGCGCGGTGGACGGCGGCGCGCTCGGCGCCGAGGTGCCGAGCACCCCCGAGCCCGAGACGCTGGGCGCGATCGCGGTCGTGCTCTCGGTGCTGGCGATGCTGCGCCGCCGCGCGCGCCGCCACGATGCGCGCCGCTTCACGGCTTGAGCGGGGGCACGACACCATGTCACTGGCTACGCTGGCCCATCGCCATCCACGCGTCGTGGATTGGGGCATCCGCATCGACCGTTTTCCGGCCGCCGGCTGGCTGGCCCTGCAGTTCGCCGCGCTCGCGCCCACCTGGGCCTGGATGCTGCGGCGCATGGTCGACGGGTCGGACGATCCGCTCGGGCTGCTGGCGCTGGTCGCGCTCGCGGCATTGGCCTGGCAATGCCGCGGCGAGTTGCGTGCCGCGCCGCGGCTGGGCTGGCTCGCATTGGCCGGCACCGGCACGCTCGCGGCGACCGTGCTGCGCACCGGCCTCGGTGGTCTGCCCGCGCTGCCGCCGCTCGCGGCCGGTTTGCTGGCGGTGCTGTCGCTGGCGGCGGGCCTCATGGCCTTCCTGCCGCGCCGCGTGGCGGCCGTGCCGGTCGCGGGTCTCGCGGTGCTGGCGCTGCCGCTGCTGTCCTCGCTGCAGTTCTACGCCGGCTATCCGCTGCGCGTGGTGACGGCCGAGGCCAGCCGCTGGCTGCTGGCTCCGGGCTTCGAGGTGGTGCGCGAAGGCAGCACCCTGCTGATCGATGGCCGGATGGTGATCGTCGACGCGCCGTGCTCGGGCGTGCAGATGGTCTGGCTCGGCTACTTCACGGCCTGCGCCGTCGCGCTGTGGGCGCGGCGCGCCGACCGTGGCTTCCTGGCCCGGCTGCCGCTGGTCGGCCTCGCGGTGCTGGCCGGCAACATCGTGCGCAACAGCGTGCTGATCGCCTGCGAGGGCGCCGGCCATCCGCTGGCGCCGTGGGCGCACAACGCGCTGGGCCTGGCGGTGCTGGCGCTGGTGTGCAGTGCCATCGCGCGGCTGATGGCGCGCGAGCGAAGCCGCGCGGGCCTCGACTTCGTCATGCGGCCCGTTCCGGGCCTGATCACCACCCAGGGAGGCCGCCGTGTCGACACTGCCCATTGAGCGCATGTTCGAGCGCTTGTTCGCGAACCATTTCATCAACCGCATGGGCCACAAGACGCTGTTCGCCGCCGCCATGCTGCTGTGCATCCTGTGGTCGACCGCCGCCGCGCTGCGCACGCCGAGGGAAGCCGAGCCGGTGGCGGCCACGATCGAATGGCCGCGCGAATGGGAGGGCGCCGCGCTGCGTCCGCTCGCGCTCAGCGAGGTGGAGCAGCGCTTCGCCGACCGCTTTCCGGGCGCCATCGGCCGCATGACCGACGGCCGCCAGACCCTGGTGATGCGCGAGGTGCGCCAGCCCACGCGCATGCTGCATCCGGCGGCCGACTGCTACCGCGCGCTCGGCTACCGCATCGCGCAGGAGCGGCTGGAGCACCAGGTGCAGGCCGGCGAGCCGAATTTGTGGCGCTGTTTTGTTGCGCAACGGCACGGTGGGCAAAAGTTACGCGTCTGCGAGCGCATCGTCGACGCCGATGGCGCCGCTTTCACCGACACTTCAGCCTGGTACTGGGCGGCAGCCAGCGGCCGGTCGAACGGACCGTGGCAAGCCGTCACCGTGGCGAGACCGATGTGAACCCGTTGCTGAAAAAGACCCTTCGATTCTTCCTCTTCGGCCTGCTGGCCCTGGTGATCACGGCCGGCGTGGCGATCTTCCTGATCGTCAAGCTGGCGCTGGCCCCCGCGCCCGGCGAATGGCGCACCACGGTGAAGGCCGGCCCGTTCGCCTTCGAGACTGGCGTGCCGACCGCGGTGCGCATCGCCACCTCGCCCTGGTTCGCGCCCTGGCTCGACGGCCGCTCGCTCGACACCGGCCACGGCACCGTGCGCTTCGCCTGGAAGGCGGCCGACGAACTGCTCGAGCTGCATTGCGCGCCATGCAGCGTCGAGCTGCCGGCGCTGGGCGCGCAGCCGATCCGCGTGCAGCAGCTGGTGGCCACGGTGCGCCGCGACGGCAACACGCTCAACGGCACGCTCGGCGCCACGCCGCAGGGATCGCCCGCGGGCGATCCCGCCGCCACGCTGCACGGCAAGTGGGAAGGCCGCCTGGCGCCGAAGAACCTGCAGCTCAGCGTCGACATCCAGGACGCGCCGATCGCGCGCTGGTACGCGGTGCTGGTGCCCGGCCTGCCCGAGCTGCAGCGCGCGCGCATCGGCGGCACGCTGGCGCTGCGCGGCCACGTCGTGCTGCCCGAAGCCACCTTCTCGGTGCTGCCCACCATCAGCCAGTTCACGGTCGAAGGCCTGGGCACCGAGGCCATGCTGGGCGCGCGCACCAGCTGCGGCCCCTCGGCCAGGCTGACCAACGACAGCTGGCTCGCGCGCGCGGTCATCGCCGCGGAGGACCAGCGCTTCTTCACCCACGCCGGCTACGACCTGACCGAGATCCTGGCCTCGATCGACAACAACCAGAAGGAAGGCGCGCAGAAGCGCGGCGGCAGCACGCTCACGCAGCAGCTCGCGAAGCTGCTGGCGACCGGCAGCGAACGCACGGCCGAACGCAAGCTGCGCGAGCTGCTCTACGCGGTCGAGATGGAGCAGACGCTGGGCAAGGCGCGCATTCTGCAGCTCTACCTCGACAACGCGCCCTGGGGCGGCAACCTCTGCGGCGCGGAAGCCGCGGCCAAGCGCTATTTCAAGCGCAGCGCGCGCAGCCTTGAGCCCGCACAGGCGGTCTGGCTCGCGGCCATGCTGCACAAGCCACAGGCGGTGCTCGAGCAGTGGCGACGCGACGGCGCCATCGATCCCGACCGCGTGAAGTGGGTGGCCGAAGGCGTGCGCGGCATCAGCCGCAACCAGCGCGAGGCATTGCTCAAGAGCGTGGCCAGTGCGAAGTTCGCGCCGCCGGAGCCCAATCCATGAGCGCCGAGGTCGAAGCGATCGAGCGTGCCACGGTCGCGGCCGTGTCGCCCGATGCGCTCGGCGACATCGAGGGCTGGCTGCTGCCCTTCGACCACGGCACGGTCTCGCGTGCCCGCTCGGCCGTGCCGCTGCGCCATGCGCCGGCGGCCGAAGGCACGCTCGAGCGGATCGAGCAGCGCTATGCCGCGCAGGGGCTTCCGCCCATGTTGCGGCTGGCCGATCTCGCCTGCTTCGACGGCCTGCGCGCCGAGCTCGAAGCCCGGCGCTATCGCGGCGCCAGGCCCACGCTGGTGCAGACCACCACCTTGCGCCGGATGCAGGCCGTGGCACCGGCCGGCGCGCTGCCGGCCGAGGTCGACACCGCGCCCGACGAGGCCTGGGCGGCGCTGTTCCTCGGCGAGGGTTTCGATCCCGTGGACGGCGCCCACCGCGTGCGCGTGCTGGCGCGTGCCCAGGGTTCGCTCTATGCGAGCGTGCGCGAGGGCGGCCGCACCGTGGCCGCGGGCGCGATGGCCTTCGGCCATGGCTGGGCCAGCGTGCACGGCATGCGCACCGACGCCGCCCAGCGCGGCCGCGGCCTGGCCGGGCGCGTGCTCGCGGGGCTGGCGCGGGTGGCGCTCGAGCGAGGGTTCGACAAAGTGTTCCTGCAGGTCGAGGCGCAGAACGATCCCGCGCTGGCGTTGTACCGGCGCGCCGGTTTCGAGACACGCTGGCAGTACCGCTACTGGCAGCCTTCGACCTGAAGCGGCAGGCTCAGTCGCGCGGCTCGAGCTCCAGCCCGAAACGCACCTCGTCCAGCGCCGCGTCGACCAGCGCCAGCGGATCGTCGAAGCCCGGCGCGAGCTTGAGGATGCCGCGCAGCCGGTGATCGATCAGCAGCACCGCGAGCCCGTGCACATAGCCCCAGGCCGAGGTCATCTGCATGGCTTCGGCATTGCTCAGCGAGGTGGGCGGGCTGTCGGGCAGCCGCGGCGCGCCGCCGATGATCGAGGCCATCACGCGCATCGCCTCGGCGGCCGCGGCGCCCAGCACGGGATGCAGCATGTCGATCTTCTCGGTGCGGAACATCAGCCCGAACAGCGCCGGGTTCCCGTGCGCGAAATGCACGTAGGCGCGGCCGATCGCGTTGCGCCGCGCGCTGGCGTCGGCACCCTCGGGCGCCGAGGTGCGCATCGCGTCGGCCAGGCGATGGAACCCCACGGCGGCGAGCGAACTCAACAGGCCGGTGGTGTCGCCGAAGTGGTGCTTGGGCGCTGTGTGCGACACGCCCGCTTCGCGCGCGATCGCGCGCAGGCCGAGCCCGGCGATGCCGTCGCGCCGCAGCACGGTCTCGGCCGCGGCCAGCAAGGCATCGGGCAGGGCGCCGTGGTGGTAGCGACGGGCCGGCGCGGCTGGCGAAGATTCGGCGGTGGCCGATTCCGTGGAACGGGAACGGCGCGAACGGGAAGCAGCAGGCATCCAAAAATCTTACCACTGGAAAAATGTCTTGACTTCACCGGATGGCTCGACGATATTTCCACTGGAAAGATAAGCCCTCCCAGCTTTTCCACCCCTACACCGGCCCCGGCCGACGATCCGAAGGAACCCCGATGAACGATGCCGTCACCCGCAGCGCCCCGCCTTCCAACCTGGGCCCGATCGACTTCGAGACCGACGTCGGCCCGCTGCCGCTCCAGGGCACGCTGCCCGCCGGCCTGCGCGGCACGCTGGTGCGCAACGGCCCGAACCCGGTGGCGCCCGACCCGCGCGCCCACTGGTTCGCCGGCGACGGCATGCTGCATGCCTTCCACGTCGCCGACGGCGCGGTGCATTACCGCAACCGCTGGGTGCGCACCCAGCGCTGGCAGGCCACGGTTGAAGGGCAGGAACGGCGCCGCGTCGGCTTCCAGAGCACCGAGGGCGAGGCACCCAAGCGCGAGGACGACGGGACCGGCAACACCAACGTGATCGGCCATGCCGGCCGCATGCTCGCGCTCGAGGAAGCGCACCTGCCGATCGCGATGACGCTGCCCGGGCTCGACACGCTCGGCGCCACCGACCTCGACGGCCGCCTGCACGGCAGCTTCACGGCCCATCCCAAGACCGATCCGCGCACCGGCGAGCTGCTGTTCTTCGGCTACGGCACGCCCGCGCCGCTGTCGGCGGGCATGAGCTTCGGCAGCATCGCGGCCGACGGCCGCGTCACGCGCTTCGAGAGCTTCGAGGCGCCCTATGCCAGCATGGTCCACGACTTCATGGTGACCGAGGGCCACGTGATGTTCCCGATCATGCCGATCACCGCCAGCCTCGAGCGCGCGCAGCAGGGCCGCCCGCCCTATGCCTGGGAGCCCGAGTTCGGCACCCGCGTCGGCCTGATGCCGCGCGGTGGCGGCAGCGCCGACATCGTCTGGTGGCGCGGCCCGGCCTGCTACGTGTTCCATGTGATGAATGCCTGGGAGGCCGACGGCAGCCTGTACGCCGACGTGATGCAGTTCGACACCCCGCCGCTGTTCCCGCGGCCCGACGGCTCGCCGATCGGCGCGGGCGATCCGCCCGCGCGCCTGGTGCGCTGGCAGTTCGAGCTCGCGAACCCGGCGCGCGAGTTCACGCGCACCGTGCTCGATCCGCGCCCCGGCGAATTCCCGCGCATCGACGAGCGCTTCGCCGGCCTGCCCTACCGCCACGGCTGGTACGTGCTGCGCGAGGACGAGGGACCGGCCGAGGCGCGGCGCAACTTCGCGGGCCTCGCGCACGTCGACCATGCCAACGGCGAGCGCGGCATCTACAAGCTGCCCGTTCCCGACACGATGTCGGAGGCCGTGTTCGTGCCGCGCTCGGCGCAGGCCGAGGAAGGCGATGGCTGGCTGCTCGCCACGATCTGGCGCGGCGCCACCAACACCAGCGAGCTCGCCGTCTTCGATGCGCGCGCCGTGGCCAACGGCCCGCTGTGCACCGCCGCGCTGCCGCACCGCGTGCCCGCGGGCTTCCATGGCAACTGGTTCGATGCCGCGGGCAGCGTGCCCGGCGCCGGCGCGCTGGCCGACGCCCAACCCACCGTCCGCTTCGGAGCGTCGTCATGAGCATGCTGCTGGCCTTCGCGCCCTTCATCGTCTTCGCGCTGTGCGACCGCCTGCTCGGCGTGGTGCCAGCGCTCTCGGCCGCGGCGGCGCTGTCGGCGGTGCTGCTGCTGCGCGACTGGCTCACGCCCAAGCGCACGGTCAAGGTGCTCGAGATCGGCACCGTGCTGCTGTTCGGCGGCCTGGCCGTGTTCGCGCTCGCCACCCACACCGAATGGTCGCTGCTCGGCGTGCGGCTGCGCGTCGACGCGGGACTGCTGCTGGTGGTGCTGGCCTCGATGGCCATCGGCCAGCCCTTCACCCTGCAGTACGCGAAGGAGCAGACGCCCCCCGAGATCTGGGTGCTGCCGGGTTTCAAGCTGATCAACATGGTCATCACCGCCGCCTGGGCCGTGGCCTTCGCGCTGATGGTGCTGGCCGACGTGGCGATGGTCTACGTGCCCTCGCTGCCGCTGTGGGTGGGCATCGCGGTCACGGTCGCGGCCATCGTCGGCGCGATCCGCTTCACGCAGTGGTACCCCGAGCACATGCGCGCGCGCTTCGAGGCCGCGGCCGGAGGCTGAGCGCCCGCCCCCACGGGTGGCGCGGTCGGGCCATTGGTGCCACCATGGCCGGATGACCCACACGAACCACCATCATCTCCACCATCCCACCGAGCCCGTGGCCGCGCCGCGCGGCATCGACCACATCGTGGCCGGTGTGTCGGCCAGCGATGGCGACGGCGTGAAGCTCACGCGCGTGCTCGGGCAGCCGCTGCAGAAGCGGCTCGATCCCTACCTCATGCTCGATGCCTTCGGCAGCGACAACCCCGGCGACTACGTCGGCGGCTTTCCGAACCATCCGCACCGCGGCTTCGAGACGGTCACCTACATGATCGCCGGCCGCATGCGGCACCGCGACAGCGCGGGCCACGAGGGCCTGCTCGAGAACGGCGGCGTGCAATGGATGACCGCGGGCCGTGGCCTGGTGCACAGCGAGCTGCCCGAGCAGCAGGAGGGCCTGATGGAAGGCTTCCAGCTCTGGCTCAACCTGCCGGCCGACGAGAAGCTGCGCGAGCCCTGGTACCGCGACATCCAGAGTGCCGAGATTCCCGAGTTCACCACCGCCGAGGGCGTGCACGTGCGCGTGATCGCCGGCGCGAGCCACGGCATCGAGGGCGCCGTGCGGCGCGAGCGCACCGAGCCGCTGTACCTCGACATCACGCTGCCGCCGGGCGCCGAGTTCGCCCAGCCGCTGCCGCCGTCGCACAACGCGCTGGTCTACGTGTTCCGCGAATCGCTGTGGATCGCGGGCAGCGAGGTGCCGACGCGGCGCATGGCCATCCTCGCGAACGAGGCCGGCAGCGACGGCGTGCTGCTGCGCGCCGGCTCGACCAACCACAGCCCGGCGCGCGCGCTGCTGATCGCGGGCCACCCGTTGAACGAACCCATCGTGCAGTACGGCCCGTTCGTGATGAACACGCCCGAGCAGATCAAGCAGGCGGTCGACGACTTCCGCCAGGGCCGCTTCGGCTGAGCCGGCGCCGACGCGGCGGTGCGGCCTGCGCCTACCGCGTGTCGGCATGGAAGGCGGCGCGCGGGGCCGGTTGGGGCTTCTACCTTGCCCGCATGCCCCCCACGATCCGAAAAGGACAGGCGCCCGCCACGCTGCAGCGCGCCGAGTTCCACGAACGCTTCATGCAGGACTTCCAGGACCCGGCCTTCCAGGCCGAGTCCGAATCGCTGCGGCGCATCGAGCTGATCGCCTGGGAGGCCTATCAAGAGGGCCGCAAGGCGCCCGTCACGCGCAAGGCCGGGCCCGGCTATGCCGACCCCGACTACGAGCTCTCGGTCGACTGGCTCGAGGCCAAGGCGCGCATCGACGCGGCGCACGCGAAATGGGCCGATCCGCAGAGTCATTCGCGCGTGCTGCTGGTCAACGGCTCGCCGCGCAACGACGGCACCTGCCCCGGCGAGATCTCCAAGACCTGGCGGCTGACGCAGATCGCGCGCGAGGTGCTCGAGGGCAGCGGCGTGAAGACCGACCTGCTCGACCTGAGCCTCCTGACCTCCGACTACGGCCGCGAGATCCATCCGTGCAAGGGTTGCGTCTCGACCGCGATGCCGCTGTGCCACTGGCCCTGCAGCTGCTATCCCAACCATTCGCTGCGCCAGACCGGCGACTGGATGAACGAGATCTACGAGCGCTGGACCGCCGCGCATGGCGTGATCGTGCTCACGCCGGCCCACTGGTACCAGGCCACGAGCCCGCTCAAGCTGATGATCGACCGGCTGGTGTGCGCCGACGGCGGCAACCCCGACCCCACCAGCACGCACGGCAAGAAGCCCGAGGAGGCCAAGGCGCTCGAGCTCGAGGGCTGGGGCTATCCCAAGCACCTCGATGGCCGGGCCTACGGCGTGGTGGTGCACGGCGACGTGGCCGGCATCGAGAGCGTGCGGCGCAACCTCTGCGACTGGCTCGACTGGATGGGATTGATCGATGCGGGCAACGCAGCGCAGCTCGACCGCTACATCGGCTACTACGAGCCCTATGCCACCAGCCACGACACGCTCGATGCCGATGCCGACGTGCAGGAGGAGGTGCGCAACGTCGCGCGCGCGGTGGCGCAGGCGGTGCGGCAGCTGCGTACCGGCAAGCTCAAGTCGCCTGACCGGGGCCTGAAGAAGCCGCGCCCGAAGTAGCCGGCGGAAGAAATCGGCGAGCCCCGCGGCCGCCCATTCACCATTCTTTACGCAGGCTCACGCAGGGCTCACCGACGGGTTACAGAAGGCTTCCACACTTCGTCTCACCAGCTGCCCATCGGCGGCGGTTCTTCGAAAGGAAGCACTCTCATGATTTCTCTTCGCCAACGCATCCTCTGGGCCGGCCTGCTGGGCTCGGCCGCCCTCGCATCGTCGGGCGCCTTCGCCCAGACGCCGGCGCCCACGGCCGCGGCTCCCACCGCCGCCGTGGCGCAGGCGGACGGCGCGGCACCGCAAGGCAAGGCCCGCGCCGAGCACAAGCGCATGGACCCGGCCAAGCGCTTCGAGCGCATGCAGGAGCACCGTGCCAAGCGCCTCGCGGCCCTCAAGGACAAGCTGAAGCTCAATGCCTCGCAGGAAAGCGCCTGGTCCAGCTACACCAGCGCGACCCAGCCGGCCGGCCCGCGTCCCGATGGCCAGCGCATGACCCGCGCCGACTTCGCCAAGCTGACCACGCCGCAGCGCATCGAACGCATGCAGGCCCGGCAGGCCGAACGCAGCGCGATGTTCGCCAAGCGCGCCGACGCCACGAAGTCCTTCTACGCCGCGCTGACGCCCGAGCAGCAGAAGACCTTCGACGCCGAGACGATGCACTTCGGCGGCCACGGCCACCGTTTCCATCGCGGCGGCCACGACGCGCAACCCGCCAAGGGTTGAGCCGCTCCCGCCGTCATGACCGGTCCTGGCGGCCGGTCGTGAACGAAAAAGGCCCGCAACGCTTCGCGGGCCTTTGTCGTTGGCGACCCCGTTTACTTGGGCGTGCCGGTCTTCTCGGTCGGGTTGGTCGGCACCGCCGGGCGTTCGCCCGGCTGGCCGAAGTGCGGCTTCACCTTGCGCGTCTGCTGGCTCACTTCCCAGCGCGACTGCTCGCCGGTCGGTGCCATCACCATGTTCGGCTGGCCGTTCATCGTGGTGCTGGCCTCGCCCTTGGGCACCAGCGTGTTGGTGTTGTTGCGGTTGTGGGCGCGCGCCTCGGCCTTCACGGCCTCGCGCGACACCGGCTCGAAGCCGTCGGGGCGCTGGGTGGGGTTGGCCACGCCCGTGGCGGACTGCGTGCTGGCCTGGCCGCCCACCGCCGGATCGGGCGCTGCGGGCATCGAGGAGGTCTGCGCCATCGCGAAGCCGCCCGCGCCCATCAGGCCGGCCAGCAGGGTCGCTCGAAGAAGTCGTTGCTGTGCGTGTTTCATGGTCGGGTCCTTTTCTGTCTCTGGTAGTGAGTAGGTGAGAAATCCCGGGCGTCTTTCGCGACGCCCTGAGGTCACCGTAGGAGTGGCCCCGCGCGGCCCGTGTGGGGATGGGGCAGGCCTGCCTGTAGGAACCGGCCGTCGGGGTGCGCAGGTGTCGCGGGCCCTGCGCGTCGGATGGCCGGACGGCGCCAAGAGAAGGTGGCGCGTTCCTACAGGCGGGGTGGATGCGGCCACGTACAAACATCATCGATGTCCTCTCCACCGACGATCTTTTCGACCGAAACCGACCCCGCGGCCGCGGCGGCGAACCCGCCTGCCCCCGTGGCGGCCGCCGGCAATGCCGCCGCGCCGGTGTCGCTGAAGGTGATGACGGTGAACACGCACAAGGGCTTCACCGCGCTCAACCGCAAGTTCATCCTGCCCGAGCTGCGCGACGCGGTACGCACCGTGGGCGCCGACGTGGTGTTCCTGCAGGAGGTGCTGGGCACCCACTCGCGCCATTCGCGCCGCGTGAGCAACTGGCCCGAGGCGCCGCACTACGAATTCCTGGCCGACACCATGTGGCCGCAGTTCGCCTACGGGCGCAACGCGGTCTATCCCAAGGGCCACCACGGCAATGCGCTGCTGTCGAAGTTTCCGATCGTGCATCACCGCAACCACGACGTGTCGGTGGCCGGGCCCGAGAAGCGCGGGCTGCTGCACTGCGTGCTGCGCCTGCCGGGCCGGACGGTCGACGTGCATGCGATCTGCGCCCACCTCGGCCTGGCCGAGGCGCATAGGCAGCAGCAGCTCGAGTTGCTGTGCCATATCGTGCGCGACGAGGTGCCGGCCGATGCGCCGCTGATCGTGGCGGGCGATTTCAACGACTGGCGCGGCCGCGCGCATGCGACGCTGGCCGAGGGCGCGTCGTTGCGCGAGGTGTTCGTGCATGCGCACGGCCATGCGGCCAAGACCTTCCCCTCGCGCTTCCCGGTGCTGCCGCTGGACCGCATCTACGTGCGCAATGCCGGCGTGCACGCGCCGGTGGTGCTGCCGCGCCGGCCCTGGTCGCACCTGTCCGACCACGCGCCGCTGGTGGCCGAGATCGATCTCTGAAGGCGCATCCATCCATGAGCAACGGCAATCCCTGGGTCGCGGGCAACCGCATCGAGCTGCTGGAGAACGGCGAGCAGTTCTTTCCGCGCGTGTTCGAGGCGATCCGCGCCGCGCAACGCGAGGTGGTCATCGAGACCTTCATCCTGTTCGAGGACAAGGTGGGTCTGGACCTGCACGCCGCGATGCGCGAGGCGGCACGGCGCGGCGTGAAGGTCGACCTGATGATCGACGGCTTCGGCTCGCCCGATCTCTCGCGCGAGTTCCTCGAGGAACTGAGCCAGGCCGGCGTGAAGGTGCGCGTGTTCGATCCGGGTCATCGCTTCCTCGGCCAGCGCCTGAACGTGTTCCGCCGCATGCACCGCAAGATCGTGGTGATCGACGGCGAGCGCGCCTTCGTCGGCGGCATCAACTACTCGGCCGACCACTTGATGGACTTCGGCCCCAAGGCCAAGCAGGACTACGCGGTCGAGCTCACCGGACCGATCGTGGCGCAGATCCACCATTTCGCGCTGCGCGCGATCGCGGTCGGCGGCAAGGGACCGGGCTGGTTCCGGCGCCGGCTCAGGCAGGCACCGCCCGTGGGCGACACGGTGGCCGGCGATGTCGAAGCGATGTTCGTCACGCGCGACAACCGTCACCACACCAACGACATCGAGCGCCACTACCGCGCCGCGATCCGCAGCGCGCGCGAGCGCATCGTGATCGCCAACGCCTACTTCTTCCCGGGCTATCGCCTGATCAAGGAGTTGCGGCGCGCCGCGCGGCGCGGCGTCGACGTGCGGCTGATCCTGCAGGGCGAGCCCGACATGCCGATCGTGAAGACGGCCGCGAGCATGCTCTACCACCACCTGCTGCACGCGGGCGTGCGCATCTACGAATACTGCGAGCGGCCGCTGCACGGCAAGGTCGCGCTGATGGACGACCGCTGGAGCACCGTGGGCTCGAGCAACCTCGACCCGCTGAGCCTGTCGCTCAACCTCGAAGCCAACGTGGTGGTGCGCGACACGGCCTTCAACGCGCTGCTGCACGAACGGCTCGACCACCTGATGCAGCACAGTTGCAAGCAGATCGACACGGCCGACCTCGCGAGCGAATGGAGCGGCTGGCGGCTGGTGCGCAGCTTCTTCATCTTCCACCTGATGCGCTGGTATCCCTCGCTGCTCGGCTGGCTGCCGCGCCACGTGCCGCGGCTCAAGCCGGTGGAAGTCACCGACATGGGCGACCGGCGGCGCCGTGACCACGGCGACGGGGTCGAGGGCGCGCCCGCGTCGACGGAGGCCGCATGACGGCGGCGGCTGGCGGCCGCCTGCATGCGTTGCCCGCCAGCGGCTGGCGCCGCGCCTGGCCCTGGGCCAAGCGAACGCTGGTGTGGGGCTTCTTCGGGCTCGTGGCCTGGCTGCTGGTGAACCAGGCGCGTTCCATCGACTGGCACGAGGTCGGCGACGCGATCGCCGCGCTGCCTTTGCCGACGCTGCTCGGCGCCGGTCTGCTCGCGGCCTGCAGCTTCGCGCTCTACAGCACCTACGACCTGTTGGGGCGCCACCTCACGGGCCACCCCTTGCGTGCCGGCACCGTGATGGGCGTGACCTTCATCAGCTACGCCTTCAACCTCAACCTCGGTTCGCTGGTGGGCGGCGTGGCCTTCCGCTACCGGCTCTATTCGCGGCTGGGCTTGCGCAACGACACCATCACGCGCGTGCTGGGCTTCAGCATGCTCACCAACTGGATCGGCTACCTCGTGATGGCCGGTGCCGCCTTCTTCTTCTGGCCGCTGGGCCTGCCGCCGGCATGGAAGGTGGATGGCGAGGAGTTGCGGCTGCTGGGCGCGGCGCTGCTGGTGCTGGCCGCGGTCTATCTGCTGGTGTGCGCCTTCGCGCACGAGAAGCGCTGGCATGTGCGCGGGCACGTGCTGCGCACGCCGACCCTGCGCATGGCGCTGCTGCAGTTCCTGCTGTCGTGCGCCAACTGGTCGCTGATCGGTGGCGTGATCTGGCTGCTGCTGCAGGGCCAGGTGGCTTATCCGCAGGTGCTGGCCGTGCTGTTGGTGGCCGCCGTGGCCGGCGTGATCACCCACGTGCCGGCGGGGCTCGGCGTGCTGGAGGCGGTGTTCGTCGCGCTGCTCGCGCACCAGGTGGCCGAGGCGCAGCTGCTGGCCGCCCTGCTCGCCTACCGCGGCCTCTACTACCTGCTGCCGCTGGTGGTGGCAACGCTGGCCTATTTCGCGACCGAGTGGCGCGCGCGGCGCGGGCGCCGGGCCCGCATCGCGCATCAGAAGTGATAGGTGTAGCGCACCCGCACGAAGTTCTCGCCGGGGTTGGGCTTCTTGATGCCGCCGTTGGAGAAGTGCTGCACGCGCAGCGACAGGTCGTGTTCCCCATGCTCACCGAAGCTGCGGCCCACGCCGAGCACTTCGGTGAACTGGAAGGCGGTGCTGAAGCTGCGGTCGGGCGTCCGGTAGACATGGTCCATCACGCTGCCGCCCACGCCGCCTTCGACGTACCAGGGCGAAGTGCCCTGGGCGAAGCGCCAACGCCAGGTGTAGATGGCGCCGATCTGCACGTAGTCGCGCCGGCCGTCGTCGAGTGCGGGCGCGTGCCAATCGCTGAGGAAGACGTCCCAGTAGGTGGTGAGCGCGCCTTCCTGCACCGGCTGTCGCGGTGACCACGGCAGCGTCATCCCGACGGTGAAGGAATTGGTGCTGCCCATCTGGCTGTGGGGGGCGCGTCCGCCTTCCACGTAGAAGCCGCGCTGGCTGTCCTCGAAGGCGTGGGCGCTGGCGCCCAGCAAGCCCAGCAGTCCGGCCAGCGCGGCGGCACGGAGCGGGGCGGGTGTGTTGAATCTCATGATCCGGATCGCAAAAGCGAATGATGAAAACCGAGAGGCCATATTCACTTTGCGTTCAGTTTTGTGTCGTGCCGATGCGCGATTTCCACCTCGAGGAGTAGGACTTCGCCAACAACACGTGCGAAACGCCACGGAATGCGCTCAGGTTCTTGTTGCACTGCAGCATTCGCAACGCGCCAAGCCTATAGTGGGCCGATCTCCCTCGCAGGCATTACGCCGCTCTCCACGATGTCGTCCACTTCTTCCCTTCCCTCCTTCAGCGTTTCGTCGTGGCCGCTGTGGCCGCTGCGCGAATGGACCGAGCTCGCGCTCAAGACGCAGGAGATGCTGCTGTCGTCGGGCACCGTGATCCGCCTGCGCACCGAGCGCATCGCGCAGGCGGGGCTCGCGCCGAGTGCCGACGACCTGGCCGAATTCCGGCGCATGGGCGACGAGAAGCTCGAGGCGGCGCATGCCTCGGGTTTCGCGATGGCGCGGCAATGGCACAGCAGCCAGATCGGCCTCGCGAGCCGCATCTGCCAGCAGTGCCTGCATGGCGCCGCGGCCTTTCTTTCGCTGGCCGGCAGCGTGACGCCGGCGCAGGCGGCCGAGCATGGCGATGCGCTGATCCGCGCCGCCTCGCGCGCCGCGCACGCGGCCCAGCGCTGGCCGAACAGCACGGCGCGCATCGCGAGCGAGGGATTGAAGCCGATCCACGCGGTGGCCACCGCCAACGCGCGGCGGCTCGGCGCGCAGCAGGCCGAGGGCTGAGCGCTCCGCTCAGCCGCGCGCGGGCATCAGCGTCAGCAGCGTGATCTCGGACGGCGCGCCGAAGCGCTTGGGCGGGCCCCAGTAGCCGGTGCCGCGGCTCACGTAGATCCACATGTCCTGCAGCCGGTGCAGGCCCGCCGTGAAGGGCTGCTGCATCGGCACGAACAGGTTCCACGGGAAGAACTGGCCGCCGTGCGTGTGGCCCGAGAGCTGCAGCTGGAAGCCGGCCGCGGCCGCCTTCGGCGCGCTGCGCGGCTGGTGCGCGAGCAGCACGCGCGTGTGCACCAGCGGCGGCGCGTCGTCGAGCGCGCGCTGCGGATCGCTCTCGTGCGAGGCGTCGAAGTGGCCCGCCGTGTAGTCGGTCACGCCGGCCAGCACCAGCTGGCTCTCGAAGGTTTCCTCGTCGTTCTGCGCGCCGCGCACGTTGCGCGTCTGCAGCACCACGTGCTCGTTGAGCAGCACCTGCAGCCCGAGGCGGCGCAGCTCGTCGATCCAGGCATGGGCGCCCGCGTAGTACTCGTGGTTGCCGGTCACCACGAAGGTGCCGTGGCGCGCGCGCAGCCCCGCCAGCGGCGCGATGTGCTCGCGCAACTCGGGCACGGTGCCGTCGACGAGATCGCCGGTGATCGCGATCGCGTCGGCGCCGAGCCGGTTCACCGCGTCGACGATGCGCTGGATGTAGCTGTTGCGGATGGTCGGGCCGACGTGGATGTCGCTGAGCTGCACGATCGTGAAGCCCTTGAGCGCGGCCGGCAGCCCGCGGATCGGCACGTCGACGTGCTTCACGTCCGCGGTGCGGCGCGCATTGACGAAGCCGATCAGCGAGACCAGCGTGGCCAGCCCGAACACGGCCAGCGCGCTCCAGGGCCGCAGCGTGTCCCACGGCACCGCGAGGCCGGCCACGCGCTGCGCGATCCAGGCCAGCAGCAGGCCGGCGTCGCGCGCCAGCGTCAGAACGAACAGCGAGGAGAACCAGCCCATGCTCAGCAGGCCGGTCCATTGCAGCGCGGCGTGCAGCGGCTTCTTGCGCGGCGCGTGCCGCGACAGGAAGGGCAGCGGGATGGTCAGCGCCGACACCGCCAGCGCCAGCAGGCCGATCGGCCAGGCCGGCGTGAGCCCCGCGGCCGCGGGCAGCAGACGCAGGGCGATATAGGCATGCAGGAGCGCGGTCAGCACGCTCAGGGGACGGATCGGCATCGGGGCAATGGGTTCGGGCACTGCCCGGGACACGCCATCTGCAAGGCGCATGCCGTGCATTCAAGTCGACGTAACGCTATTTTTTCAATAGCGCAGCATGCCCGGATAGCGGGTGCCGTGCCGCCCGCGGCGAGGTGAGCGCATGCATGCGGTGCCCGAGCCGCCGTGGCTGCGTGCGCTTACTGCACCGCGCGCGTGCCGGCCGCGGCCATGTCGGTGCCCGCCGGCCAGAGGAAAGTGGCCTTGGTGGGTTCGCCGAAGACCACGTGCAACGGCTGCTTGAGCGTCTGGCCGCGCAGCGTGGCCTCGACCTGGTAGCTGCCGGGCTCGAGGCGCGCCACCATGAACGGTCCGCCGGCCACCACGTTGTCGAGCAGGGCCACGCCACGGCCATCGCGCACCGTGACGTGGACGTCGGCCGCGAAGTCCGCGCCCTGGTGATCCTTGATCGCGAATTCGAAGCTCGCCGGCCAGCGCGGCAGGACAGTTTCCATCAGCTTCGCCTCGTCGCTGCCGATGCCGCCGCTCATGTACTCGATGCCATGCGACATGCGGATCGGCGGGTTGAACGCAGCCTGGGCCGAGGAAGCGAGCGCGCCGAACGCGAGGGCGCCGCACAGCAGGGCGGCGGCCAGGGGCCGCGCGCGCGGTGAAATCAGGGGGGTCATGGTGAGTCCTTTCTTTCCTTGCTCTCGTGGCGAAAAACCACGGCGCCACTGTGCGGCGCACGGCTTAGACAGGACTTAACGGGAACGGCGCGGCGGGTGGCCGCCGGCCGTGGACGCGGCTCGGTGGCGACTCAGCGCGCGGCGCTGGTCTGCGCCATCGCCTGGGTTTCGGGCTGCGGCGGCAGCACCGAGGCCATGTCGAAATTCGACGGCCACATGAAGGTCGCCTTCGACGGGATGCCCGCGAACACCACCAGCGGCTGCGTCAGCGTGAGGCCGCCGAGCGTGACGTTGACCTCGTAGGCGCCCGGATCGAGTCGCGCGAGCATGTACGGGCCCTGCGACAGCGCTTCCATGATCGCTCGGCCGGTGTAGCGCTCGCGCACCTCGACCTTGGCGCGGGCCGGGAAGCTCGCGCGCTGCGCGGGGCTGCCGTTGATGCCCAGTTCAATGGTGGCGGCCCAGCGCGGCGACACCATCTGCATGAACGCGGCTTCGTCCTTGTTGCTGCCGCCGCACATGTATTCGACGCCCTGAGCGGTCTGGATGGGCGGATTCGGGGCAGCGTGGGCCGGAAGGGTCGCGCCGAGGAAGGCGGCCGTGCCGCACGTTGCGAGGGCGGCCAGGGACCGGCTGAGACGCATGGATTTCATTGCTTCGGTGTCCTCGATCAGGGGTGACGCGGAATTCGTCGAGGATTTTGCTTAGCAAGACTCGGGCTAGATATAGCGTTTACGAGGAACGATCCTCGCCGAGGCTTTGAACGCTATTGTTTTAATAGCTGGTGACGGGCTTGTGACAAGCGTTTACAGAGTCTGTGGTCATTCACCCTCAGACAAACCCTTGGTCGCCCGCGCGAACCGCCCGCGTTGCGTGTGCGCACTCCGCCTGGAAGCGGCATGGGAATGGTGCGCGGACTTCGGGCGCCCATGAAAAACGCCGCCGGGTGCGAACCACGGCGGCGTGACGGCGAGGGCGGAATCGACTCAGACGTCGATGTTCGCCGCCCGCAGCGCGTTCTGCTCGATGAACTCGCGGCGCGGCTCCACCTCGTCGCCCATCAGCATCGTGAACACGCGGTCGGCCTCGATCGCGTCGTCGATCTGCACCTTGAGCAGGCGGCGCACGTTCGGGTCCATGGTGGTTTCCCACAGCTGCTCGGGGTTCATCTCGCCCAGGCCCTTGTAGCGCTGGCGCGCGGTGGCGCGCTCGGCTTCGCCGATCAGCCACAGCATGGCCTGGCGGAAATCGAGCACCTTTTCTTCCTTGGCGCGCTCGCCCTCGCCGCGGCGCACCACCGCGCCCTCGGGGCTCAGCAGGTTGCGGAAGGTGTCGGCGGCGCCGGCCAGCGCGGCGTAGTCGGCGCCGTGCACGAAGTCCTGCGTGATCACGCTGCTCTTGATGTTGCCGTGGTGGCGGCGGCTGATGCGCAACAGCGGCTTGTCGGTGCGCGCGTCGAACTCGTTGCTGACCTCGGCCGGCACGCCGGTGGTGTTGAGCTCGCGCAGCTTGGCCTGCAGCGCCACGGCCGAGGCCTCGGCCGCGGGCGTGGTGTCGAGGTCGAGCGCCACGCCGTCGGCGATGGCGCGCAGGGCCTCGGCGTCCATGAAGTTGCGCAGCCGGTGGATCACGGCCTCGGCCACCTGGTGCTTGCGCGCCAGTTCGGCCAGCGTGTCGCCGCCGAGCGTGGTGGAGTTGGCGCCGCCGGTCTGGATGCTGGCGTCCTTCAGCGCGACCTTGAGCAGGAAGGCGTCGAGCGCATTGCCGTCCTTCAGGTACTGCTCTTCCTTGCCGACCTTGACCTTGTACAGCGGCGGCTGCGCGATGTAGATGTGGCCGCGCTCGACCAGCTCGGGCATCTGGCGGTAGAAGAAGGTCAGCAGCAGCGTGCGGATGTGCGCGCCGTCCACGTCGGCGTCGGTCATGATGATGATGCGGTGGTAGCGCAGCTTGGCGACGTTGAAGTCGTCCGCGCCGCCGCCCGGCGTGCTCGCGCCCGCGCGGCCGATGCCGGTACCCAGCGCGGTGATCATCGTGAGGATTTCGTTGCTGGTCAGCAGCTTCTCGTAGCGCGCCTTCTCGACGTTGAGGATCTTGCCGCGCAGCGGCAGGATGGCCTGGAACTTCCGGTCGCGGCCCTGCTTGGCGGAGCCGCCGGCGGAGTCGCCCTCCACCAGGTAGACCTCGCACAGCGCCGGGTCCTTCTCCTGGCAGTCGGCCAGCTTGCCCGGCAGGCCCATGCCGTCGAGCACGCCCTTGCGCCGGGTCATCTCGCGCGCCTTGCGCGCCGCTTCACGGGCACGCGCGGCTTCGATGATCTTGCCGCAGATGATCTTGGCGTCGTTCGGACGCTCCTGCAGGTAGTCGGTCAGCAGGCGGCCGACGATGTCCTCCACCGGCGCGCGCACTTCGCTGGAGACCAGCTTGTCCTTGGTCTGGCTCGAGAACTTGGGCTCGGGCACCTTCACGCTGAGCACGCAGCACAGGCCCTCGCGCATGTCGTCGCCCGAGACCTCGACCTTCGCCTTCTTGGCGAGCTCGTTCTCCTCGATGTACTTGTTGATCACGCGCGTCATCGCGGCGCGCAAGCCCGTGAGGTGGGTGCCGCCGTCGCGCTGCGGGATGTTGTTGGTGAAGCACAGCACCTGCTCGTTGTAGCCGCTGTTCCACTGCATCGCCACTTCGACGCCGATGTGCGTGCCGGGGATGCCGCCGTAGGTGTCGGCCGGCTTCTCGCCCTCGGCATAGAACGAGTTCGGATGCAGGACGGTCTTGCCCTTGTTGATGAACTCGACGAAGCCGCGCACGCCGCCGGCGCCCGAGAAGTCGTCTTCCTTGCCGCTGCGCTCGTCCTTCAGGCGGATGCGCACGCCGTTGTTGAGGAAGCTCAGCTCGCGCAGGCGCTTGGAGAGGATCTCGTAGTGGAAATCGTTGTTCTCCTTGAAGATCTCGGTGTCGGGCAGGAAGTGCACCTCGGTGCCACGCTTGTCGGTGTCGCCGATGATCTTCATCGGCGAGACCTCGACGCCGTTGACCGTCTCGAGCAGGCGGTCCTGCACGAAGCCGCGGCTGAACTCGAGCTCGTGGATCTTGCCTTCGCGCCGCACCACCAGGCGCAGCATCACGCTCAGCGCGTTCACGCAGGAAACGCCCACGCCGTGCAGGCCGCCCGAGACCTTGTAGCTGTTCTGGTTGAACTTGCCGCCCGCGTGCAGCTCGGTCAGCGCGATCTCGGCGGCCGAGCGCTTGGGCTCGTGCTTGTCGTCCATCTTCACGCCGGTCGGGATGCCGCGGCCGTTGTCGGTCACCGAGATCGAGTTGTCGGAATGGATGGTCACGACGATGTCGTCGCAGTGGCCGGCGAGCGCTTCGTCGATGGAGTTGTCGACCACCTCGAACACCAGGTGGTGCAGACCGGTGCCGTCGGAGGTGTCGCCGATGTACATGCCGGGGCGCTTGCGCACGGCCTCGAGGCCTTCGAGGATCGTGATCGAACCTTCGCCGTAGGAGTTGTCGGGCGTGATCTCGATCGGCACCGCGTTGTCGATCTCGGGTGTGTAGACCGGTTCGGTGTGCGGCACTTCCGGCTTGTTCTCTTCTGCGCTCATTCGGATATTCCTCTATCTCTCACGGGATTCACGGGGTCGCACCGGCTCTGGGGCACCCGGTTTTTCAGGCCTCTTGAAAGAGCAAACCCGCGGGGCTGCCGCGGGCTGTCTGCGCAAGGCGCTGTGGTGATGCGGGGTGACTAGATCCGCATCGGCATCACGACGTACTTGAAGGAAGCGTTGTCGGGGATGGTCAACAGCGCGGAGCTGTTGGAATCGGCCAGGTCCAGCTTCACCATGTCCTGGCCCATGTTGGCCAGCGCGTCGATCAGGTAGGTGACGTTGAAGCCGATCTCGATGGTGTCGCCGCCGTAGTCGATGTCGAGCTCGTCCTGGGCTTCTTCCTGCTCGGCGTTGTTCGAGGCGATGCGCAAGGTGCCGGGCTCGATGTTCAGGCGCACGCCCTTGAACTTCTCGCTGGTCAGGATCGCGGTGCGCTGCAGGCTGGCCAGGAGCGGCGCGCGGCCCAGCGTGACCGAGTTCTTGTGGTTCTTCGGGATCACGCGGTTGTAGTCGGGGAACTTGCCCTCGACCAGCTTGGTGACGAACTCCATGCCGCCGAAGCTGAACTTGGCCTGGTTGTTGGCGAACTGCATCTCGATCGCGCCCTCGGCGTCGGACAGGAGGCGCTGCATCTCGAGCACGGTCTTGCGCGGCAGGATCACTTCCTGGCGCGGCACTTCCACGTCGAGCGTGGCCGAGGAGAAGGCCAGGCGGTGGCCGTCGGTGGCCACCAGGCTCAGCTGCTTGCCCTCGGCGACGAACAGGATGCCGTTGAGGTAGTAGCGGATGTCGTGCACGGCCATCGCGAACGAGACCTGCGAGAGCAGGTCCTTCAGCGTCTTCTGCGGCACGCTGAACACCGGGCCGAAGTTGGCGGCTTCCTGCACCAGCGGGAAGTCTTCCGCGGGCAGCGATTGCAGCGTGAAGCGGCTCTTGCCGCCCTTGAGCACCAGCTTGCTCGCGCTCGATTCGAGGCTCACGGTCTGGTCGGCCGGCATGGTGCGCAGGATGTCGATCAGCTTGCGCGCGCCGATGGTGGTGGTGAAGTTGCCTTCGTCGCCGCCGAGCTCGGCGGTGGTGCGGATCTGGATCTCGAGGTCGCTGGTGGTCAGCTGGATCTGGCCACCGGTCTTGCGGATCAGCACGTTGGCGAGGATCGGCAGGGTGTGGCGCCGCTCCACGATGCCCGCCACCGACTGCAGCGCGGCGAGGACTTTGTCTTGTGTTGCCTTCAGGACGATCATGTCTTCTACCTCTTCTCTTATCTCTTTGAATCAGCTTGGTCGATCAGGGCCCCACCGCCCCGCGCAGACCGCCATTCTCCGCTGTCGCGGCGTCCGGCCTGGTTGACTTTGGTTTTCAGTTTCAACCCTTGAGCGTCTGCTCGAGCACGTGAAGCTGCTGGTTGAGCTCGGTGAGCTGCTGGCGCTCGCCCGAAATCTTGCGCACCGCGTGCAGCACGGTCGTGTGGTCGCGGCCGCCGAACAGCTCGCCGATCTCGGGCAGGCTCTTCTGCGTCAGCTCCTTGGCCAGGTACATCGCGATCTGCCGCGGCCGCGCGATCGAGGCCGGGCGCTTCTTGCTGTACATGTCGGCGACCTTGATCTTGTAGTAGTCGGCCACCGTCTTCTGGATGTTTTCCACCGAGATCTGCCGGTTCTGGATCGACAGCAGGTCGCGCAGCGCCTCGCGCGCCAGGGCGATCGAGATCTCCTTCTGGTTGAAGCGCGAATAGGCCAGGATCTTGCGCAGCGCGCCCTCGAGCTCGCGCACGTTGGAGCGCACGTTCTTGGCCACGAAGAAGGCGACTTCCTCGGGCATCTCGGCGCCCTCGACGCGGGCCTTGTTGATCAGGATCGCCACGCGCATCTCGAGCTCGGGCGGCTCGATCGCCACCGTGAGGCCCGAGTCGAAGCGCGAGACCAGCCGCTCGTGAATGTCCGCGAGGCCCTTGGGATAGGTGTCGCTGGTCATCACGATGTGCGACTTCTTGGCCAGCAGGGCTTCGAAGGCGTTGAAGAATTCTTCCTGCGTGCGGTCCTTGTTGGCGAAGAACTGCACGTCGTCGATCAGGAGCAGATCGAGCGAGTGGTAACGCTCCTTGAATTCGTCGAAGGTCTTGCGCTGATAGGCCTTGACCACATCCGAGACGAACTGTTCGGCGTGGATGTAGAGAACTTTGGAGTCGACCCGGTCGGCCAGCAGCCGGTTGCCCACGGCGTGCATGAGGTGGGTCTTGCCCAGGCCCACGCCGCCGTAGATGAAAAGCGGGTTGTACAGGTGTCCGGGCATGCCCGCCACGTGCATCGCCGCGGCGCGCGCCATGCGGTTGGCCGTGCCCTCGACGAGGGTGTCGAAGGTGAGGCCCGAATTGAGGCGGTTCTTGAAGCCGGCTGCCGGCGGTTCCTCGCCCGGGCCGGCCACGTCGCGCGGCACGTCGGTTTCGGTCATGACCGCCACGGGTGCAGCGCGCACGGGGATTTCCCGAGGAGCAAGCGCTAACTCGATGGCGACGGGCTGGCCGTAGATCTTCTCGGCCATGCCGGCGATCTTGCCGGCGTACTGGGCCCGGATCCAGTCGAGCTTGAAACGGTTGGCGACGAACACCGTCATGCGCGAGAGGTCGTCGGCGACCTCGGCGGTGAGGGGCTTGATCCAGGTGTTGAACTGTTGCTCGGACAGCTCCTGCGCGAGCTGGTCGACGCAGGCCTGCCAGAGGCTTTCGCCGATGCCGTCAGTCGACATGGGCGCTCGGATTTTGGATGGTTCCCTCTGCCATTTTTTGCTATTTGTATTGTGGATATTCTCTGCTGGAAGGCGCCGCGCATTCTAACTTGTCAAAACCTTATCCACATACCCTGGACGGCTGGGGAAAGGCCCGCAAAGTCGCTCGAAGATTGTTGTGGGGCCGAATGTTTGCGATAATTGCGGGTTTCCCTGAAAACCTCTTTGCGTCTTTCGGGGTCCGACCGAAACCACCGGCTGAGCCCAGCGAGGCCGGAACCAACCGCACCCAGCGCCTTTCGCGCATTCCTCGCCTGTCGAGCCCATGGATTCCCCATGGTCCGACGACCGCGGAACTGCCGAAGAAACAGGGGAATCAGGAAATCTCATCATGAAACGCACCTACCAAGCATCCAAAGTCCGCCGCGCCCGTACCCACGGCTTCCTGGTCCGCATGAAGACCCGTGGCGGCCGTGCCGTCATCAACGCACGCCGCGCCAAGGGCCGCAAGCGCCTGGCCGTCTGACGCCCGACCCACGGCAGTTGCCAGCAGCAGGAACGCCCGGGCCAGCTTCGACGGCTCGCGCCAGCGGCGTGTCCAGTCCGGCTCCCATGCAGCGGCTCAAGACCCGCGCGCAATTCCAGGCCGTTCTCGCAGGTGCCACCGTGGCCCGCACTGCCCATTTCGCATTGCATCGCTGCGCGCTCGATTCCGAATCGAGCGCGCAGCTTTTTGCGTCCGACGATGTCTGGCTGGGCGCGATGGTGCCCAAGCGCTGGGCGCGCCGCGCGGTCACGCGCAATGCGATCAAGCGCCAGATCTACAGCGTGAGCGCCCTGCCCCACGCGGGTCTGCCGCGCGCGGCGCACGTGGTTCGCCTGAAGTCGGCCTTCGACCGCAAGGAATTCGTGAGCGCCTCGTCCGAGCGGCTCAAGCGAGCCGTGCGGGCCGAGCTCGAACTGTTGCTGGAGCGCGCCGCGCGCCCGGCACCGGCGCGCGCGCCCGCCGCGCCACCCGCACGGTCTTCGCCATGAAACGCCTGCTGATCGGCCTCGTCAAAGGCTACCGCCTGCTGCTGAGCCCCTGGCTCGGCCAGTCGTGCCGTTTCGAGCCGACCTGCTCGGTCTATTCGATCGAGGCGCTCGAGGTGCACGGCGCCCTCAAGGGCAGCTACCTCACGCTGCACCGCATCGCGCGCTGCCAGCCCTGGTGCCAGGGCGGGCACGATCCGGTCCCACCGAAATCACAGCGTCGCACGGACCGGTCAGGCTCGCTGTTTTCGTCTCTTCTCTCCTCCGACAAGAAGTCTTCGTCATGAACGATATACGCCGCACGATCCTGTGGGTGATTTTTGGGTTCTCGCTGGTGCTGCTGTGGGACCAATGGCAGGTCTTCAACGGCAACAAGCCGACCTTCCTGCCCTCGACCAAGCCCGCCGCCACGGCGCCCGCGCCCACCACCGGCGCCGCCGCCGGCAGCAGCGTGCCCAGCGCCAGTGCCGCACCGGGCGCCAGCGCCGGTGCCGTGCCCACCCAGGCCGCGGCCGCCGCGCCGAAGGAACAGGTCACGGTCACCACCGACCTGTTCAAGGCGACGATCGACAGCGAAGGCGGCACGGTCAACTACCTCGAGCTGCTGAAGTACGACGAGAACGACCGCACCAAGCACGTGGTGCTGTTCGAGAACGGCTCGCCCGCCACGCGCTACCTCGCGCAGACCGGCCTGCTGAACCAGGTCGATACCGGCGAGCGCTTCCCGAACCACCTGACGCCGATGGCGCCCAAGGCCGGTCCGCGCGAAATGGCCGCCGGCCAGAACACCCTCGAGGTCGGCTTCGAGAGCGCCCCCGTCGGCGGCCTCAAGTACGTCAAGACCTATGTGTTCCACCGCGGCGACTACGCCATCGGCGTGCGCCATGAAGTCGTCAACGTGAGCGACCAGCCGCGCGACGCGCAGCTCTACATGCAGCTGCTGCGCCACGGCACCGTGGCCTCGAGCACCATGTTCGGCACCAACACCTTCACCGGCCCGGCCGCGTACACGAACGAAAAGAAGTTCCACAAGCTCGCGTTCACGGACATCACCAAGGGCAAGGTCGAGCCCCCGCCGGCCGCCAACGACGGCTGGATCGCCATGGTCCAGCACTACTTCGTGTCGGCCTGGCTGCTGCGCGGCGACCCGGCGAGCGAAGGCCTGAAGCGCGAATTCCGCGTGAAGGACCTGGGCGACAACCTCTACACCATCGCCATGGTGGCCACGCTGCCGAAGATCGCCCCGGGCGCGACGCAGACGGTCAACAGCACGCTGTTCGCCGGTCCCGAGGAAGAGAAGAAGCTCGAAGCCATCGCGCCGGGCCTCGACCTGGTCAAGGACTACGGCATCTTCGCGATCATCTCGAAGCCGCTGTACTGGCTGCTCAACCAGCTGCACGGCCTGATCGGCAACTGGGGCTGGTCGATCGTGGCGCTGGTGGTGCTGCTCAAGGCCGCCTTCTACTGGCTCAACGCCAAGGCCTACGCGAGCATGGCCAAGATGAAGGCCATCAACCCGAAGATCATGGAGATGCGCGAGCGGCTCAAGGACAAGCCGCAGGAAATGCAGCAGGAGATGATGCGGATCTACAAGACCGAGAAGGTCAATCCGATGGGCGGCTGCTTCCCGATCCTGATCCAGATCCCGGTGTTCATCGCGCTGTACTGGGTGCTGCTGTCGTCGGTCGAGATGCGCCACGCGCCCTGGATCGGCTGGATCACCGACCTGTCGGCACCCGATCCCTGGTACATCCTGCCGATCGTGATGACGGCCACCTCGCTGCTGCAGACCTGGCTGAACCCGACGCCGCCCGATCCGATGCAGGCCAAGCTGATGTGGATCATGCCGCTGGCCTTCAGCGTGATGTTCATCTTCTTCCCGGCCGGCCTGGTGCTGTACTGGATCACGAACAACATCCTGTCGATCGCCCAGCAGTGGGTGATCAACAAGCGGCTCGGCGTGCTCGGCAAGTAGGCCGGCGCGACGTCACCGTTTTCCCCGAGGGGCCGCGCGAGCGGCCCTTTGTCGTTTTTGCTGAAAGAATCCGCCCATGCTCGCCCGCGCCTCCGATCCCATCGTCGCCATCGCCACCGCTTCCGGCCGCGGCGCGGTCGGCATCGTGCGGGTGTCGGGCGTTCGGCTCGCGCCGCTGATCGAGGCGCTGTGCGCGCGGCCGCTCAAGCCGCGCGAGGCCACCTACCTGCCCTTTCGCGATGCGGCGGGCGAGGCGGTCGACCACGGGCTGGCGATCCATTTCCCCGCGCCCCATTCGTTCACGGGCGAGGACGTGCTCGAGCTCCAGGCCCATGGCGGCGCGGTCGTGCTGCAACTGCTGCTGGCGCGCTGCCTCGAGGCCGCGGGCGAGCTCGATGCCGTCACCGGCCGTCCCCGGCTGCCGGGCCTGCGCGTGGCCGAGCCCGGCGAGTTCAGCCAGCGCGCCTTCCTCAACGGCAAGATCGACCTGGCCCAGGCCGAGGCGATCGCCGACCTGATCGATGCCAGCACCGAGGCCGCCGCGCGCAGCGCGGGGCGCTCGCTGTCGGGCGCCTTCTCGCGCGAGATCCACACGCTGCGCGACGCGCTGATCCACCTGCGCATGCTGGTCGAGGCCACGCTCGACTTTCCCGAGGAGGAGATCGATTTTCTGCAGAAGGCCGATGCCACGGGCCAGCTGGCGCGGCTGCAGGGCCAGCTCGCGGCGGTGCAGCAGCGCGCGCGCCAGGGCGCCCTGCTGCGCGAGGGCATCAAGGTGGTGATCGCGGGCCAGCCCAATGCCGGCAAGAGCTCGCTGCTCAACGCGCTGGCCGGTGCCGAGCTCGCGATCGTGAGCGCGGTGGCCGGCACCACGCGCGACGTGGTGTCGCAGACCATCCAGATCCACGGCGTGCCGCTGCACGTGGCCGATACCGCGGGCCTGCGCGAGAGCAGCGACGAGGTGGAGCAGATCGGCGTGGCGCGCGCCTGGGGCCAGATCGAGAGCGCCGACGCGGTGCTGTTCCTGCACGACCTGACGCGCGCCGCCGCGCCCGACTATGCCGCGGCCGACGCCGAAATCCTGCGCGGCCTGCGCGAGAAGCTGCCCGCGGGCGTGCCGGTGCTCGACGTGTGGAACAAGCTCGACGCGGCCGGCTCGGCGTCCGCGCCGGCCGAAGGCATCGCGCTGTCGGCCAAGACCGGCGCCGGCATCGAGGCGTTGCGCGAGCAGCTGCTGGCCATGGCCGGCTGGCAGGCCGTGCCCGAGGGCGTGTACCTGGCGCGCGCGCGCCATGTGCAGGCGCTGGGGCAGGTCGAGATGCACCTGGCGCTGGCGGCCGAGCACCTGGCGGCCCATGCCCAGTCGCTCGACCTGCTGGCGGAGGAACTGCGGCTGGCGCAGAACGCGCTCAACGAGATCACCGGCGAATTCGGCGCCGACGACCTGCTGGGTGTGATCTTTTCGCGTTTCTGTATCGGCAAATAGCGACACTCCACGCGGCCGGCGCCGTCATCGCGTAAACATTTGTAGCCGAAATGTGGGCCGTTCGCGGATACTCCGGCTGAACTGCCCGGGGGCGAGTGAGAGCAGCATGTCCATCCAGAACCTGAGCCGCGCGATCGCGGACAACACCAGCAACGATGCCTTTGCGCTGATCCTCAACGTCCAGCAGTGGGACACGCTGGCCGGGTATCTGCAGCCGCAGGACGTCAACGTCGGCGACGTGCTGATCGCCCAGGGCGCGCAGGACCGTTCGGTCTTCTTCCTCGAGAGCGGCGCGCTCAGCGTGCACCGCGTGAGCAGCAAGGAGCAGATGCGCCTCGCGGTGCTCACCGCGGGTGCGGTGGTCGGCGAAGGTTCGTTCTTCTCGCGCCAGCCGCATGCGGCCAACGTGGTGGTCACCGGTGCCGGCCGGGTCTGGCGGCTCACCACCACGCGCTTTTCCGAGATGTCGAACCGGCAGCCCAACCTCGCGCTCGAGCTCACGATGGCGCTCGGTGCCGTCATCGCCAAGCGCATGGCGCACCGCTCGAAGCGCGTGGCGGTGACCTGAGGCGGCACCACCAGACGACGAGCCCCATGCGGCCCCTGCCAGCCGGCGTGCATTTCCTGGATTGCTCCACTTCGCCATGGCCCTGACCTGTCCCGTCTGCAGCGCGGAGAACCGCGAGGGCGCGAATTTCTGCATGCGCTGCGGCGAGCGGCTGACGCCCGCTTCCGCGCCGCCGATCCCGGCCGCGCCCACGCCCAACCCGAGCACGCGCTTCGAGCGCGAATGGGCCGCGACCGCGCCCGCGCAGCTGCGCGCTCCGACCATTCCCGGCGAGCTCCACGACGCGGCCGCCCTCGGGCCGCGCAGTAAGGAGCAGCCGGGCGATGGCGATGCCGAGCGGACCGTGCTGCTCGGCGCGGGCAAGCCGACCCGCGCGCCGAAGCCGGAGTCCTCGTCCGACGAATCCGCCGAGGCCCGGCGGGCCCGCCGCCGCGAGCGCGCGCAGGCCCAGGCGGCGCAACCGGCGGTCGGCCGGCGCGGCATGTGGCTCTGGGTTGGCCTGCTGGTGCTGGGCGTGGCGATGATCGCGGCGGGCTGGTATGGCTTCGGCAGCCGCGGTGCCGCGCCTGCGGCACCCACGCCGGCTGTCGTGGCGCCCGCGCCGCAACCGGTGCCGGCACCGCCGCCCGCGCCCGTCGAGCCGGCTCCGGCGGCGGAAGCGCCCCCGGCCCCAGTGGAGCCCGCCGCGCCGGCCGTGGAGGAACCCCCCGCACCCGCGGCCAGGCCCGTCGCGGCCGCTCCGCCGAAGGCCGCGCGCAAGGCGGCGACTCCCGCCGCAGCGCCGGCCGTGGCCGAGGCACCCGCGGCAGCCCCACCCCCCGCGGCCCCCGCGCCGGCACCGGCGGCCGCGCCGGCCGATCCGCAATCGCAGTGCGGCGACCGCAACTTCATCGCCAGGGCCCAGTGCATGGCCGCGCAATGTGCCAAGCCCGAGTTCCGCGGCCACGCGCAGTGCGAGGCGGTGCGGCGCCAGCAGCAGCTCGAGGAAGAGAAGCGCAACCCGACGCTGGCGAACTGAGCCTGGCCGGGCTCAGCCTTTCTGCAGCCGGTCGATCGCCATCGCCAGCGCGGCCGGCTTGCCCGACAGCACCAGCGTGTCGCCGTCCGAGAGCACCGTGTCATCGGCCGGCACGCGCGCCTGGCCGTCCTGGCGCCGCAGGCTCGCCACCCGCACGCCCAGGCCCTGCAGCGACAGCCGTTCCAGCGTCTGGCCGATGGCGCGCGCGCCTTCCGTGAGCGTGAAGGTGTTCAGGCGTTCATGGTCGAGTTCGTCGGCGTTGTCGTCGTCGGCGCCGTGGAAGTAGCCGCGCAGCAGGTTGTAGCGCGCGTCGCGCTGGTCCTGCACCACGCGGATCACGCGCCGCATCGGCACGCCGACCAGCGCCAGCGCATGGCTGGCGAGCATCAGCGAGCCCTCGATCGCCTCGGGCACCACCTCGGTCGCACCGGCCGCCTGCAGCTTCTCGAGGTCATGGTCGTCCTGGGTGCGCACGATCACCGGCACCTGCGGCGCATGGGCGCGGGTGTTGGCCAGCACCTTCATCGCGCCGGGCACGTCGAGGTAGGTCACGACCACCGCGCTGGCGCGCGCCAGGCCCGCGGCCATCAGCGCCTGCAGCCGCGCAGCGTCGCCGAACACCACCGAGTCGCCGGCCGCGGCGGCCTGCCGCACGCGGTCGGGGTCGAGGTCGAGCGCCATGTAGGGAATGCCTTCGCGCTCGAGGATGCGCGCGAGGTTCTGGCCGCAGCGGCCATAGCCGCAGATGATCACGTGGCGCGCCGTGTTGATGGTCTTGCGCGCGATGGTCGTCATCTGCAGCGACTGCTGCAGCCAGTCGCTGGCCACCAGCTTGCGCACGATCGCGTTGCTGTACATCACGATGAAGGGCGTCGCCAGCATCGACAGCACCATCGAGGCCAGCACCGGGTTGGCCAGCCAGGGCGGCAGCAGGCTGCGTTCCTGGGCCAGCGTCAGCAGCACGAAGCCGAACTCGCCGGCCTGCGCGAGGTAGAGGCCGGTGCGCAGCGACACGCCCGAGGTCGCGCCCAACCCGCGCGCGAGCAAGGTCACGAGGCCCAGCTTGAACAGCAGCGGCACCAGCAGCAGCACCGCCACCAGCAGCCAGCGCTCGACCACGATGTGCCAGTCGAGCGACATGCCCACGGTGATGAAGAACAGGCCCAGCAGCACGTCGTGGAAGGGGCGGATGTCGGTCTCGACCTGGTGCTTGTATTCGGTCTCCGACACCAGCATGCCCGCGATGAAGGCGCCCAGCGCCAGGCTCAGGCCCGCGAGTTCGGTGAGCCAGGCCAGGCCCAGCGTGACCAGCAGCACGTTGAGGATGAACAGCTCCTCGCTGCGCCGCCGCGCCACCAGCGTGAGCCACCAGCGCATCACGCGCGGCCCGCCATACAGCAGCACGCCGATCAGCAGGCAGGCCTTGAGCAGCGCGAAGCCCAGCGCCTTGGCCAGCGCCTCGGGCGGCGCGCCCAGCGCGGGGATCAGCACCAGCAGCGGCACCACCGCCAGATCCTGGAACAGCAGCACGCCCATCACGCGCTTGCCGTGCTCGCTCTCGAGCTCGAGCCGCTCGGCCATCAGCTTGACCACGATGGCGGTGCTGCTCATGGTGAGCGCGCCCGAGAGCGCGAGCGCGGTCTGCCAGCCCAGGCGCCAGTCGGGCGGCAGGAAGGAGGCGATCAGCAGCGCGCCCACGGTGGCGATCGCCATCGTCAGCAGCACCTGCAGCAGCCCGAGCCCGAACACGTGCTTGCGCATCGCGCGCAGCTTGGGCAGGCTGAATTCGAGCCCGATCACGAACATCAGGAACACCACGCCGAATTCGCCCAGGTGCCGGATGCCTTCGGAGTTCTGCGCCAGCGCCAGCGCATGCGGGCCGATCAGCACGCCGGCCGTCAGGTAGCCGAGCATCGGCGGCAGCTTGAGGAAGCGGCATGCCACCACGCCGATCACCGCGGCCACCAGATACAAGAGCGTGAGATCGAACGAAGACATGGTGGGCGATGCTAGAGCAAGAGCCGTGCGCGCGTGGCGCGGCTTCCGGGGCCATTCCGGGTCATGGCGTAGGGGCTCGCCGGGAACCGCGGGGCGGCGGGGCGCGGCCCGTAAAATCCGCCGATGCCCTCCAGCCCCCCCACGCCCCCCGTGGTCGACCCCGCCGCGATGCTCGCGCGGGCGCGCGCCACCTTCGACATCGAAGCCGAAGCCGTGCTCGGCCTCAAGGCGCGCGTGGGCGACAGCTTCGTCGATGCCGTGCGCAAGATCCTCGAGGTGCGCGGCCGCGTGGTCGTGATGGGCATGGGCAAGAGCGGCCACGTCGGCCGCAAGATCGCCGCCACCCTGGCATCGACCGGCACGCCCGCGATGTTCGTGCACCCGGCCGAGGCCAGCCATGGCGACCTCGGCATGATCAAGGCGGTCGACCTCGTGCTCGCCATCTCCAACAGCGGCGAGGTCGAGGAGCTCACGGTGATCCTGCCGGTGGTCAAGCGCCAGGGCGTGCCGCTGATCGCGATCACGGGCCGCGCCGATTCCACGCTCGCCCGGCACGCCGACATCGTGCTCGACGCGGGCGTCGCCAAGGAAGCCTGCCCGTTGAACCTCGCCCCCACCGCGAGCACCACCGCCCAGATGGCGATGGGCGACGCACTGGCCGTGGCGCTGCTCGATGCGCGCGGCTTCGGCTCGGAGGATTTCGCACGCTCGCATCCGGGCGGGGCCCTGGGGCGCAAGCTGCTCACGCATGTGAGCGACCTCATGCGTACCGGCGCCGACGTGCCGCGCGTGGCGCCCGAGGCCAGCTTCAGCGAGCTGATGCGCGAGATGAGTTCCAAGGGTCTCGGTGCCACCGCGGTGGTCGATGCCGAGGGCCGCGCCATCGGCATCTTCACCGACGGCGACCTGCGCCGGAGGGTCGAGACCGGCGGGGACCTGCGCGGCCTCACCGCGGCCGAGGTCATGCACCGTGGCCCGCGCACGCTGCGCGCCGACGCGCTGGGCGTCGAGGCGGCCGAACTGATGGAACAGCACCGCATCACCAGCGTGCTGGTGGTCGATGCCGGGGGCCTGCTGATCGGCGCCCTCAGCATCAACGACCTGATGCGCGCGAAGGTCATCTGATGCCCTTCGAATTCCAGCCAGAGACATTGCTCGCCGCGCAGGACATCCGCATCGCCTTCTTCGACATCGATGGCGTGCTGACCGACGGCGGCGTCTACTTCACCGAGCACGGCGAGACCCTCAAGCGCTTCAGCATCCTCGACGGCTACGGCCTGAAGCTGCTGCGCAAGGCCGGCATCCTGCCCGCGGTGATCACCGGGCGCGATTCCAAGCCGCTGCGCGTGCGGCTCGAGGCGCTCGGCATCGAGCACGTGCGCTACGGTACCGAGGACAAGCTGCCGGCCGCCGAGGCCATGCTGCAGTCGCTGGGCTTCGGCTGGCCGCAGGCCGCGGCCATCGGCGACGACTGGCCCGACCTGCCGGTGCTGGGGCGCGTGGGCTTCGCGGCGGCGCCGGCCAATGCGCACGTCGAGGTGCGCGACGCCGTGCGCTACGTGACCCGCGCGCGCGGCGGCGAAGGCGCGGCGCGCGAATTCTGCGATCTGCTGGTCACGGCCAGCGGACAGTACCGGCGCCTGCTCGACGTCGCACGGAACACCGCCCTATGAAGCAGGCCTGGAACCTCCTGCGCGACGTCCTCGATCGCGTCACCATCTACCTGCCGATCATCCTGACGGCCGCGGTCGCGCTCGGCACCTACTGGCTGGTGCGCAATGCGCCCAAGCTGCTCGAGCCGACCGCCAAGGTCGCGCCCACCCACGAGCCCGACTACTTCATGCGCGGCTTCGTCATCAAGAACTTCCTGCCCAGCGGCGACCTGCGCAGCGAGCTGTTCGGCAAGGAAGGCCGGCACTACCCCGACACCGACACCATCGAGGTCGACGAGGTGCGCATGCGCTCGGTGTCGCCGCAGGGCTTCACCACCCACGCCACCGCCAACCGCGGGCTGTCGAACTCCGACGGCAGCGAGATCCAGCTGTTCGGCAACGCGGTCGTCATCCGCGACGCCGCCGTCGGCGCCAACGGCAAGACCTCGCCGCGCCTGGAGTTCCGTGGCGACTTCCTGCATGCCTTCCTCGACACCGAGCGCGTGCAGTCGAACAAGCCCGTCACGCTGATCCGCGGCACCGACCAGTTCACCGCCGACACGATGGACTACGACAACCTGACCGGTATCGCCAACCTCAACGGCCGCGTGCGCGGCACGATGGTGCCCTCGGCCAAGGCGGCCGGCACCGCGGGCAAGCGCTGAGCGCCGCGCCATGACCGCCGCGCCGTCGCCCCTCGTCTTCATCACCGGCGCCTCCAGCGGCATCGGCCAGGCGCTGGCCGCGCGCTTCTACGACGCGGGCTACCGGCTGGCGCTGGTCGCGCGCCGCACCGGCGAGATCGAAGCCTGGGCCACCGCGCGCGGCCTCGACCGCGGCCGCTACCTGATCTACAGCGCCGACGTGGCGCGCACCGACAGCATCGTGGCGGCCGGCGTCGCCTGCATCGAGCGCCAGGGCCTGCCCGACGTGGTGATCGCCAATGCAGGCATCAGCGTGGGCATCGACACCGCGGAGCGCGAGGACCTCGACGTGCTGACGCAGACCTTCGCCACCAACAACGTCGGGCTGGCCGCCACCTTTCACCCGTTCGTGCGCGCGATGAGACAGCGCGGCAGCGGGCGGCTGGTCGGCATCGCGAGCGTCGCGGCCATCCGCGGACTGCCGGGGCACGGCGCCTACTGCGCGAGCAAGGCCGGCGTGGTCGCCTACTGCGAGAGCCTGCGCGGCGAGCTGCACGGCAGCGGCGTCAAGGTCGTGACCCTGCTGCCCGGCTACATCGACACCCCGCTCACGCAGGGCAACCGCTACGGCATGCCGTTCCTGATGAAGCCCGAGGCCTTCGCCGACCGGGCGCTGGGCGCGATCGAGAGCGGCGCCAGCTATCGCGTGATTCCCTGGCAGATGGGCGTGATCGCCAAGATCATGCGCATGCTGCCCAATGCGCTGCTCGACCGCGCGGTGCAGGGACGCGGACGGAAGAAGCGGCGCGGCGAAGGCTGAACCCGGGCCGCGTCGGCCGCGGCAACGAAAAAGGCTCCCGAAGGAGCCTTTTGTCTTTGTTGGAAAGCGATCAGTAGCCGCTGTTGCCGCCGCCACCGTAGCCGCCGCGACCACCGCCGCCGCCGCCACGCGGGCCGGCGCCGTAGGGGCTGCGGAAACCGCCATCGCCACCACCGCCGCCGCCACCACTGCGGCCACCGCCGCCGTAGCCACCACCGCCGCCGCTGCGACCGCCGCCACCACCGCCGTAGCCGCCACCACCGCCGCCACCGTAGCCACCGCCACCACCGCCGCCATAACCACCGCCGCCGCCGCCGTAGCCGCCGCCACCGCTGCGCGGGGGACGTGCTTCCATCGGACGGGCTTCGTTGACGACCACGCTGCGGCCGCCCAGGGGTTGGCCGTTCATGCCGTTGATGGCGGCCTGTGCTTCCGCTTCACTGCCCATCTCGACGAAGCCGAAGCCCTTCGAGCGGCCGGTATCGCGTTCCATCATGACCTTGGCGCTGGTCACAGCACCGAACTGACCGAATGCCTGCTCCAGATCACCGTCGCGCACCGAGTAAGGCAGGTTGCCGACGTACAGTTTGTTGCCCATCAAGGGACTCCTATAAACACATCAAGAAAAGCGATGGAGTCCCGATTAGCATCACTCAAACGAGAGCCGCCGAGTCGCGCGAAACTGTCCGATCACCCAGTGCCTCCAGCCCGAAATGAAAAGGGAGGCTCGTGCATTATGGGTGAAATACAAGAAATGCAAGCAGGAATTTGCTTCTTGCGGTAGCACGGATTTTGCCTATTGGAGTTAGCGCACGCTTACTAACCAAGCCCCGCACCGGGCCTTTGACACTTAAGGGTTAGAATTCGTCCGTCATTGGGGAGTAGCCGCCTTCCGTCTACGAGAAGGGCCCGCGTCAACAGACTTGTCCTGCCCCACACAGGACATGGCGCGGGCAGTGAAGAACAACACCTGGCGAGACCATTGACCGTGCAACTTCGGGAAATTTGGCCGAAGGTGTTGCACGGTCAATTGCGTCCCTTCGGCCAAGGAACCGTTTTTTCATGGAAGCTTTTCTCGTCGCGACCGGTGTCGTCGCGCTCGCCGAAATGGGCGACAAGACCCAGTTGCTCGCCCTCCTGCTGGCAGCCCGTTTCAGAAAACCCTGGCCGATCGTGGCGGGCATCTTCGCCGCCACCGTCATCAACCATGCGCTCGCGGGCGCGGTCGGCAACTGGATCACCCACTGGCTCGGCCCCGACATCCTGCGCTGGATCCTCGGCGGCTCCTTCATCGCGATGGCGATCTGGATGCTGATCCCCGACAAGCTCGACGACGACGATGCCCCGCGCTCCTCGCACTTCGGCGTCTTCGGCACCACGGTGGTCGCCTTCTTCCTCGCCGAGATGGGCGACAAGACGCAGATCGCCACCGTGATGCTCGCGGCGCGCTTCACCGAGGCCTATTTCTGGGTCGTGGTCGGCACCACCTTCGGGATGATGCTGGCCAACGCGCCCGTGGTCTGGCTCGGCGACCGCATCGTCAAGCGCGTGCCGATCAAGCTCGTGCACTCGATCTCGGCCGTCATCTTCCTGGTGCTGGGCGTGGTCGCGCTGATCGGCTGGTAGCGCCGCCGTCCAAAGCCCGGGGCCTGCCGTCCCGGGCCCGCGGCGATATACTGCCGCTCGCGCCGATTTGCTCCAGCTTGCGGGCGCTTGATAAATACAGCTAAAGACGGATGCCGTGACCCGGCTCGTTTTTGGCGAGGCCGGGTTTTTCATTTCATGTCCTCGTTGGTCGTCACTCCCCAGTCGATGCAGTTCGCGGGCCCGCTGGCCCTGCGCAGCGGCGCGACCATCGGCAGCTACACGCTCGCCTACGAGACCTACGGCACGCTCAATGCCGAGCGCAGCAATGCGGTGCTCGTGTGCCACGCCCTCAATGCCTCGCACCACGTCGCGGGCGTCTACGAGGGCCAGGCCCGCTCCGCGGGCTGGTGGGACAACATGGTCGGGCCCGGCAAGCCGCTGGACACCGACCGCTTCTTCGTCATCGGCGTCAACAACCTCGGCTCCTGCTTCGGCTCCACCGGGCCGATGCACGTGAACCCCGCGACCGGCCGCGTCTATGGCGCCGACTTCCCGGTGGTCACGGTCGAGGACTGGGTCGACGCCCAGGCCGCGCTGCTCGACGCGCTCGGCATCCGCACGCTCGCGGCGGTGATGGGCGGCAGCCTCGGCGGCATGCAGGCGCTGTCGTGGACGCTGCAGTACCCCGAGCGCGTGCGCCACGCGGTGGTGGTTGCGAGCGCGCCCAACCTCACGGCCGAGAACATCGCCTTCAACGAGGTGGCGCGCCGCGCCATCGTGACCGACCCCGATTTCCACGGCGGCCACTTCTACGAGCACGGCGTGATCCCCAAGCGCGGCCTGCGCATCGCCCGCATGATCGGCCACATCACCTACCTCAGCGACGACGTCATGAACGCGAAGTTCGGGCGCCTGCTGCGCAACGCGGTCGAGGGCGAGGCGGCTCGCGACGACGCGGCCTATCGCTACTCCACGCAGGAGATCGAGTTCCAGATCGAGAGCTACCTGCGCTACCAGGGCGACAAGTTCAGCGAGTACTTCGACGCCAACACCTACCTGCTGATCACGCGCGCGCTCGACTACTTCGACCCCGCGCGCGAACACGGCGGCAACCTCACGGCCGCGTTCGCGCGCGCCAGCGCCAAGTTCCTGCTCGTGAGCTTCAAGACCGACTGGCGCTTCTCGCCCGCGCGCAGCCGCGAGCTGGTGAAGGCGCTGCTCGACAACCGCCGCAACGTGAGCTACGCCGAGATCGACGCCCCGCACGGCCACGACGCCTTCCTGCTCGACGACGTGCGCTACATGGGCGTGGTGCGTTCCTATTTCGAGCGCGTGGCCCAGGAGACAGCATCGTGAGCGACAACGACATCCAGCGCCACATCGCCGCGCTCGTGCCCGAGGGCTCGCGCGTGCTCGACCTCGGCTGCGGCGACGGCGCCCTGCTCGCGCTGCTGCAGCGCGAGCGCGGCTGCACCGGCTACGGCGTCGAGATCGCCGACGGCAACGTGCTGCAGTGCATCCGCCGCGGCGTCGACGTGATCCAGCTCAACCTCGACGAGGGCCTGGCGATGTTCGACGACGCCACCTTCGACGTGGTGCTGCAGATCGACACCCTGCAGCACCTGCGCAATGCCGAGGTGATGCTGCGCGAGACCGCGCGCGTGGGCCGCTTCGGCATCGTGGCCTTCCCCAACTTCGCGCACTGGCCCAACCGCATCAGCGTGGCGCGCGGCCGCATGCCGGTCACGCGGCGGCTGCCCTACCAGTGGTACGACACGCCCAACATCCGCGTGGGCACCTTCAAGGACTTCGAGGTGCTCGCGCGCAAGAACAACCTGCGCGTGCTCGATGCCTTCGGCCTGCAGGACGGCCGCGACGTGCGCTGGCTGCCCAATGCGCGCGCCAGCACCGCCGTGTTCAAGTTCGAGCACGGGGGCTGAAGGCGCCCCGCCGCCCATGGCGTTCACGCTCGCCCAGCCGGTCCACAGCGAACTGCTGATCAAGAAGAGCCGCTTCATCGGCTGCGTGCAGTCCGTGCCCGACCGCGAGGCGGCGCTGGCCGTGGTCGCCGCGCTGCGCGCCGCGCACCCGGGCGCGGCCCACGTGTGCTGGGCGCTGATGGCCGGCGGGCAGTCGGCGGCCAACGACGACGGCGAGCCGGGCGGCACCGCGGGCCGGCCGATGCTCGAGGTGCTGCGCCACCAGCAGATCGAGGGCGCGCTCGCGACCGTGGTGCGCTATTTCGGCGGCGTGAAGCTGGGCGCGGGCGGCCTGGTGCGCGCCTACACCGACAGCATCGCGCAGGCGCTGGCCGGCGCGACCCTGGTGCCGCTGGTGCGCCAGCGCACCCTGCGCTGCGAGGTGCCCTATGCGCTAGAGGGCCTGGTGCGGCGCGAACTGGCCGCGGCCGGCGCGGTGCTCGAGTCGGTGGCGCACGCCAGCACGGTGGCCTTCGTCTTCGCGCTGCCCGAGACCGCGGCCGAGGCCTTCATCGCGCGCCTCGACGATGCTGCCCAAGGGCGCGTCGCCTGGCCGCGGGCGTGAGCCGCTTGCGCGGCACGGCGGGCGCGGCTGCTTCGTCGGGCGCCAGCGCCGTCATCGCGAGCACGCCGCGCGGCGCCAGCGGCAAGGCCGCCGCAGTGCCTTCGTCGTCGTAGGGGCGGCGCGCCATCTCGGCCGTCACGATGCCGGTGGGCACCGCGAGCACGCCCCAGCCCAGCAGCATCATCACCGAGGCGATCGCGCGGCCCAGGTCGGTCTTGGGCACCAGGTCGCCGAAGCCCACCGTGGCCATGGTCGAGATCGCCCAGTACACCGCCACCGGGATGCTGGTGAAGCCGTGCTGCGGGCCCTCGACCACGTACATCAGTGTGCCCATCACCAGCACCACCAGCATCACGAAGCCGACGAACACGATGATCTTGCGGCGGCTGGCCGCCACCGCCGAGACCAGCGCGCGGTACTCGGCCGAATAGCGCGAGAGCTTGAAGATGCGGAACACGCGCAAAAGCCGCAGGATGCGCACGTCGATCAGGTAGGCGAGTTCGGGCGTGAGCACGGCCAGGAAGGTCGGCAGCAGCGCCAGCAGGTCGATCACGCCGTAGAAGCTCAGCGCATAGCGCAGCGGCCGCTTCACGCAGGCCAGGCGGCCCAGGTACTCGAGCGTGAAGAGCGCGGTGAAGCACCATTCGAGCACGCCGAAGACCGAGCCCCAGCGCAGGTGGATGGCCTGCACGCTGTCGAGGATCACCACCGCCACGCTGGTCACGATCACCGCGATCAGCACCAGGTCGAACAGCCGGCCCGCGCGCGACTCGGATTCGAAGATCACCGAGAACAGCGAGCGGCGCCAGCCATGCTCGGGCTTGCCGAAGCGCGCGTCGCCGGCCGCGGCCTCGGCCGTGAGGGAAGCGATGGTGTCTCTCGAGAGGAAGGTCGTCATGGTGGCGGATTGTCCGACGCGCCCATGGTTGGCACCGTCGCCGAATCGGGCGATGATGGCGGGCGATCGATTTATTCGGTTACGCCTCTTGCGCAATGAAGTGCAAGAGGTACCGGGTGCATTCTTACGATAGTCGTTTTCATGAGGAGCTCTCTTTTGGCCACTTCTTCCTCCCCTTTCTTCGGCAAGCGCGACCGCGAAAACGATGCATTGACCTCCAGGCCCGCGCCGCTCGTGGGCTCGGGCACCAACCTCTCGGGCTCCCCCGTCAATCCCTCCTCGTTGACCGCCCAGGCCGGCCTCAATGCCGCCTCGGCCGCCGCACCCGCAGCCAAGGAAGGCGGCAGCAAGCTCACCGTCGGTCCCAACATCAAGCTCAAGGGCGTCGAGATCACCGACTGCGACACGCTCGTGGTCGAAGGCCTGGTCGAGGCCACGATGGATTCGCGCCTGATGCAGATCGCCGAGCAGGGCGAGTTCAAGGGCTCGGCCGAGATCGACATCGCCGAAATCCGCGGCGTGTTCGACGGCAACCTCACGGTGCGCGAGAAGCTCGTGATCCATTCGACCGGCAAGGTCACGGGCAAGATCCGCTACGGCAAGATCGTGATCGAGGAAGGCGGCCAGATCTCGGGCGAGATCAGCTTCGGCGCGAAGCCGGCGGGGCAAGCCGCGGCCTGATCAGGCTTTCTTCGAAGCCGCTCCGGTCTTCGCTTTCCTGGCCGCCGTGCCAGCCGCCTTCTTCGCGGCAGCCGGCGGCTTCGGCGTTCTGGGCGTCTTCGGTGCCGCTGCCGGTTCTTCCGCCGGCGCCGGCGGTTCCCAGCCCAGGCGCTTGAGCAATTCCGCCGCCGCCGCCGGTGCGCGCTCCTTCGCGCCGTTGATGAAGTAGACGAACACCTCGCGCGGCTTCGCGGCCGTTCCGGCCCAGCCCTGCGCGCGCTCGGCCCAGTCGTCGAGCGCCTTCGGCGCATAGCCGGTCTTCTGCTTCGCGTCGGCCATCATGAGCCGCGCATAGGCGAACTCGCCCTCGGGCTCCTCGAAGGACGGGAACTTGTCCGCGTCGGTGAAGACGGTCGACACCTTGTGCTTCTTCGCGAGCGCCTTGTAGGCCGGCACGATGAAGCTCTCGTGGCGCACGTCCATCACGTGGCGCAGCGGCGTGCTGCCCTCCTTCTTCGGCAGCAGCTCGAGGAAGGCCTCGAAATCCTCGGCATCGAACTGCTTGGTCGGCATGAACTGCCAGACGATCGGCCCGAGCTTGGGGCCGAGCTCGGTCACGCCGCTGTCGATGAAGCGCCGGATCGATTCGCCCGCGGTGGAAAGCAGCTTGCGGTTGGTCGCGAAGCGCGAGGCCTTCATCGAGAACACGAAGCCCTCGGGCGTGTCGTCGCGCCACTTGCGGAAGTTGTCGGGTTTGAACGTGCTGTAGTAGGTGCCGTTGATCTCGATCGCGCTGACGTGGCGGCTCGCGTAGTTCAGTTCCTTCGCGTGCGCGAGCCCCTTGGGGTAGAAGTTGTCGCGCCAGGGCTCGTAGGTCCAGCCGCCGATGCCCACCTTGATCCGAGTCGTCGATGCCTTGCTCACGTCGCCCTCCAGGTTGATCGACCGCACTCTACGCGCCCGCGGCCATGGGCGCAAAATGCGGCTTTTGTCTCGCCACCCCACCGCGGAGAACCCCGATGAACGCTCCCCTGCACCGCGAAATTCCCGCCGGCCTGCTCGACGCCGAGCGGGCCCTGTCCGACGTCACCGCCCAGTGGGACGGCGACATCGTGCGCCAGCTCACCGACTACATCGCCATTCCGGCCAAGTCGCCGGGCTTCGACAAGGACTGGTCGGCCCACGGCCACCTCGAGACCGTGCTGCGCAATGCCGCCGCCTGGGTCGAGGCGCAGAAGGTCGAGGGCCTGAAGCTGGAGATCGTGCGCCTCGAGGGCCGCACGCCGGTGCTGTTCTTCGAGGTGCCCGCCACCGGCACCGACATGCGCGAGACCGTGCTGATGTACGGCCACCTCGACAAGCAGCCCGAGTTCACCGGCTGGCGCAACGACCTCGGCCCCTGGACGCCCAAGTACGAGAACGGCCTGCTCTACGGCCGCGGCGGCGCCGACGACGGCTACGCGGTCTACGCCAGCATCGCGGCGCTGCAGGCCATCAAGCGCCAGGGCACGGCCCATCCGCGCATCGTCGGCCTGATCGAGACCTGCGAGGAGAGCGGCTCCTACGACCTGCTGCCCTACGTCGACGCGCTGCGTCCGCGCCTGGGCGAGGTCGAACTGGTGATCTGCCTTGATTCGGGCGCCGGCAACTACGACCAGCTGTGGCTCACCACCTCGCTGCGCGGCATGGCCAGCGGCACGCTCAAGGTCGAGGTGCTGACCGAGGGCATCCACTCGGGCGATGCCTCGGGGCTCGTGCCCTCGAGCTTCCGCATCATGCGCCAGGTGCTCGACCGCCTCGAGGACAGCGCCACCGGCCGCCTGCTGCCCGCGAGCTTCCATTGCGAGGTGCCGCCCGACCGGCTGGCGCAGGCCAAGGCCACGGCCGCGATCCTCGGCGAGGAGGTCTACAAGCGCTTCCCGTGGGCGCACTACGACTGTGGCGGCTCCACCATGTTCGCGCTGCCGACCACCACCGACCCGGTCGAGGCGCTGCTCAACCGCACCTGGAAGCCCACGCTGTCGGTGACCGGCGCCGAGGGTTTCCCGGCGCTGAAGGATGCCGGTAACGTGCTGCGTCCCTACACCGCCTTCAAGCTCTCGCTGCGGCTGCCGCCGCTGGTCGACGCGACCGAGGCGGTCGCCAGCCTCAAGACGCTGCTCGAGGACAACGCGCCCTACCAGGCGCGCGTCACCTTCGAAAGCCACGGCGGCGCCACCGGCTGGAACGCGCCCACCATCACGCCCTGGTTCGAAGACGCGCTCAACAAGGCCTCGCGCGCGCACTTCGGCGCCTCCTGCGGCTACATCGGCCAGGGCGGCACGATCCCGCTGATGAACATGCTGAGCGCCGGTTTCCCGACCGCGCAGATGATGGTCTGCGGCGTGCTCGGCCCGAAGAGCAATGCCCACGGCCCGAACGAGTTCCTGCACGTGCCCTACGCCAAGAAGCTCACGGCCGCCGTGGCCGAGGTGATCGCGGCGCTGCCGGCCGCGCACCGCGCCGCGCAGGAAGCACCGGCGGCCGCGTGAGCCCGCGGGCCGCGTTGCCCGAGCCGCAGCGCGTGTCGCTCGCCGCGCCCGGCGGCGAAACGCTGGTGCTGCGCCGCCTGCCCGCGCCGGGCCCGGCACGCGCCGTGGTGGTGCTGGTGCACGGTCTCGGCGAGCATGCCGGCCGCTACCACGCGCTGGCCGAGCGGTTGCATGGCTGGGGCTTCGCCGTCTGGGCTCACGACCACCATGGCCACGGCGCCTCGAGCGGCGCGCGCGGCGGCCTGCCGAGCGAGCTGCGGCTGGTCGACGACCTCGCGCTGGTGATCGACGATGCGCGCGCCGCCAACCCGGGCCTGCCGCTGGTGCTGCTCGGGCATAGCCTGGGCGGACTGGTCGCGGCGAGCCTGGTGGCGCGCGGCGTGCGGCCGGTCGATGGGCTGGTGCTCTCGTCGCCGGGGTTCGACCCGGGCTTGAGCGGCGTCCAGAAGCTGCTGCTCGCGGTGCTGCCGCGCATCGCGCCCAACCTGCGCGTGGGCAACGGGCTCGACGACAACTTCCTCTCACACGACCGCGCCGTGGTCCAGGCCTACCGCGACGATCCGCTGACCCACGACCGTATCGGCAGCCGGCTCGCGCGCTTCCTGGCCTACGAAGGCGAGACCGTGCTGCGCGTGGCGCCGCGCTGGCCGGTGCCCACGCTGCTGCTGTACGCGGGCGACGACCGGCTCGTGAAGCCGGCCGCGAGCCGGGCCTTCGCGCAGGCCGCCGCGGCCAGCGGGCAGGTCGAGGCGCATGGCTTCGAGACGCTCTATCACGAGCTCTTCAACGAACTCGAGGCGCAGCCGGTGTTCGATGCGCTCGAGCGCTGGCTGGAGCGGCGCTTTCCCGCCGCGGCCTGAGCGCGGGCGTTCAGGGCGCCGGCGCCCACACCGCGCGCTGCAGGTCGCGCTCGACCTCGCTCCACGCGATCGGCGCCACGTCGCCGAGGCAGCGGCCCTCGGCGCCCTCGAGCGCGACGCTCGCCACCGTCTGCTGCGTTTTCGGATCGACCGCGCCCTGCACGTACCAGCCCTCCTCGACCTGCAGCCAGATCGCCAGGCCCTCGCCCACCGGCTTGCCGAAGCGATGGACCATTCCGCCGTCGCCGACCGCGCGCTGCCAGCCACGCGCTTCCAGGCCGAGCAGGCCGGCATTCGTCACCGTGCGGCCGGTCCACTGCGGCAGCGCGCGTTGCGCGCGCAGCGCCGGGTCGAGCGCGAAGTGCGCCCGCGCGAGCTGCTCGAAGGGCTGCACGATCTCGTAGTCGGCCAGCACCGAGGCCCAGGCGGTGGCCAGCGCGGGGTCGCGCGCCGCGAACTCGAGCGGGTGCGCGATGCCGATGCGCGCGCCCTCGTCGTCGGGCAGCGCGAAGGGATCGTCGTGCGGATCGACCAGCTCGCCCTCGGCGCTCACGCGGAAGCTCGCTGCGAGTTCACCGCTCTCATCGAACAGCCCCCACACCAGCTGCCGGACGAACACGCGCATCACCGGATGCCGCACCAGGAAGGCCATGAACTCGCCGTGCGTCCAGCGCCGCTGCTCGCACATCGCGGTCTCGAGCCGGCGCAACTGCGTGGCCGCGACGGTCTTCGCCAGCTTGCGCAGTTCCTTGAGCTGCTCGGTCGCGGCGGCGGCCAGCGCCGCATCGTCGGCGGCATTGGGCTTGGGCAGCGCCTTCAGCGGCTTGCCCGCGGCGTCGCGCAGCAGCGGCTGCAGGCGGTCGTCCATCCGCAGCGCAAAGCGCCGCGGGCCGAAGTCCAGCGCCAGGCCCGCGCGCGCATCGAGCCCGAGCTCGGGCACCGTGCGGTCGGCCAGCTGCGCCAGGCTCAGGCCGCGCTGCGCCGCCACCTCGTCGAGCAGCGCCAAGGCCCGCGCGTTGAGGTCGGCGTAGCGCGTCTGGCGCGCGAGTTCTCCCAGGTGCATCAGCGCGGCGTCGCTGCCGATCTCGCCGAGCATCGCGAGCGCGTCGTAGGCGCGCACGCGGTCGAGCGCCGCGCGCCACTGGCGCAGCAGGCTCGCGAGCTGGCGCGCGGTCTCGTCGTCGCCGAGGCGGCCCTGCAGCGCGAACATCCAGCGCTCCTTGCTTGGCCGGCCATTGCCGATCCACCAGGCCAGCAGCGCGCGTGCGAAACGCGCCAGCGCCTCGGGCGCGACCGCGGCCTGCAGCGCCGCGAGGCCGGGGTACGGCGTCTCGGGCTGGCCGAGCGCCATCGTCATCAGCACGTCGGGCAGCAGCGACAGGGGCAGCGCCCGCGTGGCGTCCTCGGCGAGCACCAGGCGCGGCAGGGTCGACAGCGGCAGTGACTTCGGCAGCACCGGCAGCGTCTCGGGCAGCAGGTGTTCGGGTGCGATGGCGAGCAGTTGCGACACGGCCTCGGCCGCGGCCGGGCCGTAGGCCATGGCTTGCGCATGGACCGCATCGGCATGGCCGGCTTCGTGCAGCCAGCGCAGCGCGGCCTGCGCCGCATCGCGTGCGATGCCCGGTGCGCCGAGCGCGTCGGGCACGAGGCCGCGCGCGGCGGTCGCGGGATAGCGGCCGAGCCAGGCGCAGGCTTCCTGCCGCACCCAGCGGTTGCCGTGGAAGCCCTTGGCGATCAAGGGCGCGAGCCGGTCCCATTCGATCACCGCGGCCAGCTCGAACATGGCGCGCGAGCCCTGCTTCAGATAGGGCGGCAGGCCCGGCAGCGCGGCGGTGCCGAAGCGATGCAGCAGCGGCCGCAGATAGCCCGCGTCGCCCATGGAGTGGCTGGCGGGTGGCAGCCGCGCGAACACCGCCATCGCCAGCGGCTCGGGCAATTGCCAGAGCTGGTCGCCGCAGCTCCACGAGTCGCCGGGCGGCTTGCCGAAGTCGTCCGCCGACAGGCTGGTGCCGTGGTCGCGGATCGCGTCCTCGATGCGCTCGGCCTTCAGGCCCAGCATCCACAGCGCCTTGCGCGGGCGGTCCCAGGCCCGGGCCTCGGGCGGCGGCTGCGTCGTGTGGTGCGGACGTGGGTACTCGGCCAACTGGCGTTCGCCGCGCTGCCGAGCCTCGCGCACTTCATCGGCCAGCCACTGCGCGGGTTCGCCGCTGACCGGGGGATGGCGCCGCGGCACCGCGTGCTGCCAGTGCAGCCGCGCGGTCTGTTCGACGGCATCGAGCGCCAGCACCGGGATCTCGGGCAGCGCCTGCCTGTCCTTCCAGGGCGGTGCGCGCAGGAAGGCCGGCCACTGCGCGGCTTCGGCATCGGCCAGTCCGCCGCCGTCGTCGGCCTGCAGCCGCGCGAGCGCCTTGCGCCGGGGCTCGTCGCAGGCGGCTTCGAGCGGCGCCTGCCATTCGGGATGCGCGGCCAGCAGCTCGAGCACCAGCGCGGCGCCGGCCTGGTGGCGCGACGGGTTGGCGGCCAGCAGTTCGCGCAGTACCAGCAGCGGCCAGCGCTCGGCCTGCTTCGCGAGCGCCGTCTTGCATTCGGGATGCCGAACCTGGCCCGCGAGGAAGCGCACCGCGTCGACGTGATGGATCGCGAGCAGGTCGGCCAGCGCCTCCTTGCGCGGCGCGGGCTCGAGGAACAGCGGCAACGCGTCGGCGCCATGCAGCTCGAGCACGCGCAGCCGCGCCGGCCGCTGCTGCCAGGCGGGCTGCGGATGACGGCCGAGGTGGTCGAGCTGCTCGTGCAGCGGCTGGTTGTCGGACAGCGTGGCGCCGCACTGGCGGCAGGGCGCGTTGCGGAATTCGGCGAGCGCGCCGCGCATCGCCGCCGTCCAGCGGACCGTGCCATCGGGCAAGCCGCCTGGATCGTCGCGCTGCTTCTTCGCGCGGCCGGTCGCCATCGTCGGTCCCCGTCGTGGCTCAGGCCATGCCGCGCGCGCGGCGGCGCGTGTGCGCGAGCCACAGCAGCGCGGCGCCGGTCAGCGCCACCGGCACCAGCGAGCCGAGGTTCAGCAGCTGCCAGCCCTGGGTCGTCACCAGCACGCCCGAGGCGAAGGAGGTCAGTGCCAGCGTCGCGAACACGCAGACGTTGAGCGCGCCCTGGGCCCGGTCGCGCTCCTCGGCCGTGTAGGCGGTCAGCGACAGCGTGGTGCTGCCGGTGAAGAGGAAATTCCAGCCCACGCCGAGCAGGCACAGAGCGATCGCGAAGTGCCGCAGCTCCACGCCCGACAGCGCGACCGCGATGCAGGCCAGATTCAGCAGCAGCCCCGCGCCCATCACCGGCAGCGCGCCGAAGCGGCGGATCAGGTGGCCGGTGAAGAAGCCCGGCGCGAACATGCCGATCACATGCCATTCGAGTACCAGCGCTGCGTCCTCGAACGGCAGGCTGCAGATCTGCATCGCGATCGGCGTCGCGGCCATCAGCAGGTTCATCACGCCGTAGCCGAGCGCGCCCGCGGCGGCGGCCACGATGAACACCGGCTGCCGCGCGATCTCGGCCAGCGGCCGTCCGCCGCCCTGCGCGCGCGCGGGCGGCGCCGGGAAGTCGATGAAGCGCATGAGCGCCATCGACAGCAGCGCCACCAGCGCGAGCGCGAGGTAGGCGCCCGCGAAGGGCACGGCGAACATCTGGCGCGTGGCGGCCGCGAGGTTCGGGCCGGCCACCGCGCCGATCAGCCCGCCGGCCATCACCAGCGAGACCGCCTTCTCGCGCCAGTCGGGCGCCGCGAGCTCGGCCGCCGCGAAGCGGTAGAGCCCCGCGTTGGCGTTGTAGTAACCCGCGACCACGGTCGCGAAGCACAGCAGCCAGAAGTTCTTCGAGAAGGCCGCGTAGGCGCACAGCAGCGCCGAGCCCAGCGCCACGGCCAGGCCGATCTGGAACGCGCCGCGGCGGCCGAAACGGCGCTGGCTGCGCACCACCAGCCCGGTGGCGAGCGCGCTGCCGACCACGTAGCCCATCACGGGCAGCGTCGCCATCCAGCCGCGCGGCGCGATGGCGAGGCCGACCAGCCCGTTGATCGCGATGAAGGTGACGTTGTTGGTCAGGAACAGGCCCTGGCAGATGGCGAGCAGCCAGAGGTTGCGATTCATGGAGGAAGCGGCACGGGGGTTGCGGACGATGGGCGAGCCCGCGGTTCTACGCGAACTCGCCGTGCCGCGCCAGCGGAGCAAAAAAAAGCGCCCTCGCGGGCGCCGAATCATTGCGTTGTTCTTCGCGGCTCAGGACTGGCGGCCTTGCAGCAGGCCGCTGAGCGAGCCCAGCAGATCCTCGTGGTTGCCGAGCCCCTGCTCGGGCACCTTGCCGTGCGGCGTGAGCTGGTCGATCAGGGCCGGCAGCATGGTGGCGAGCATCGGCAGCAGGGTTTGCGCATTGATGCCGAGCTTCGAGGCGATGCTGGCGATCGTGTCGCTGCCCAGCGCATCCTGCAGCTGACCGCCCGAGACCGGCAGGTTCTCCCCCTTGCCGACCCACGAGCCGATCACCTCGCCCAGGCCCGCCTGCTCGAACTTCGAAACCAGGCCGCCGAGGCCGCCCGTGCTTCCGTTGTTGGCGAGCAGGCCGCCCAGCGCGCCGGCCAGGCCTCCCAGGTCGCCCAAGCCGCCGAGCCCCCCGCCCTGGGGCTGCTGTTGCGCAGCGCCTCCGAGCACCTGACCGAGTACCGAGTCGAGCAATCCCATGGCTTTTTCCTTGGTGTGTGACAGAACCGCGGGATTTTCCCAGGCGGTGGAATGTTGCCGAAATCTTGCTTGCTGACTTTCGGCTTACGACGTGACAAATTACTTGGTACGCGCCGCGCGTTTGGGCAGCAAGGCCGGGCTCAGGCCCTGAACGCCCACCAGCCCCAGCACGGTGACCAGCGAATTCTGCGCGCCTTTCCAGCCGTCTGTCACGTCGATCCACTCGTTGAGCGAATGGGATCCGCCCGACTTGCCGCCGCCGCCGATGATGATCGCCGGGATGCCCAGCGAGATCGGCACGTTGGCGTCGGTGCTGCCGCCGCGCAGCAGCGTCTTGTGGCCGAAGGCGCTGTTCGAGCGCACCGCGGCCTCCACGATCACCGAGTCGGTCGGCGTGCGGCCGCCGGGCCGGTCGCCGATCAGCCTGGTGCTCACGCTCAGCGTGTTCACGTTCCAGCGCTTGTTCTCCTCGGCCACCGCTTCGTCGAGCGTGGCGAGGATCTTCTTCTCGGTCTCGAGCAGCGAGCCCATGTCGTCCGAGCGGATGTCGATCGCCATGCGCGCATCGGGCGCGATGGTGTTGACCGAGGTGCCGCCGCCGACCGTGCCGACCGTGAAGGTGGTCTTGGGGAAGCTCGGCGTGCGCACCTCGGCGATCTTCGCGATCGCGCGGCCCATGCCGTGGATCGCGCTCGGCACCTGGCCGAAGGCGCCGAAGCTGTGGCCGCCCGGGCCCTTGAAGTTCACCTCGTAGCGGTGGCTCGCGGTGCCCAGCACCAGCACGTGGCCCTCGGGCGAAGGCTCGAGGCCGACCATGCCGTCGATGTCGAGGTGGTCGCGGAAGATCGCTTTCATGCCGCGCAGGTTGCCGAGTTCCTCCTCGCCGACATTGCCGACGAACAGCAGGTCGCCCTGCGTCTGCACCTTGTTGTCGTTGAGCACCTTGAGCCAGGACAGCAGCACCGACAGGCCGCGCGTGTCGTCGGCGATGCCCGGTGCGAACAGCTTGCCGTCGCGCTCCTTGACCTTCACGTCGGTGCCGGCCGGGAACACGGTGTCGAGATGCGCCGAGACCAGCAGCTTCGGGCCGTGGCCCGTGCCCTTGCGCAGGCCGACCACGTTGCCTTCGGCGTCGATGCGCGCATCTGTCAGGCCCAGCGCCTTCATGCGCGCGAGGAAGGCCTCGGCGCGCTTCTGTTCCTTGAAAGGCGGCGCCTCGATCTCGGTCAGCGTCCGGAGCTCCTCCACCGTGCGCTCGTGATCGGCCTTCACTGCCTCGAGCAGCTTCTGGATCGCGGGCGCGGCCATCAGCTGCGCGTAGACCTTGTCGACGTCGGGGCTCACCTGCGCCGGCGTGGGCGCCACCGGCGCGCTCTGCGCATGGGCGAGGGGGACGGCGGCGAAGGCCGCCAGGGCCAGGGCGACGGTCAGCGGGGCGAGCCGGGGCACGCGAAGCGGTCGATGCATGGGCGGGAGATCCTTTGGAAACGATGCAATGGAACGTGAAGCCCCATTGTTCCGAAAGGCCCGCGGACGTGCGTCGCGGAAAACACCCAGGAGGATGCGGGGTCGGTTCAGGCGAGGCGCACGAGCGCCGCGAGCGCGGCCGTCTCGGCGCGCAGCACGCGCGGGCCCAGGGTCACGGGGGCGAAGCCGCGCGCGAGGGCCTCGGCCTCCTCGGTGCCGCTCAGGCCGCCCTCGGGGCCGCTGAGCACCCGCACCGCGGCCGGGTCGCCGCCGGCCTGCGCGAGCGCCTCGCCGAGCGCGCGCGTGCCCTCGGCCAGGCTCAGCACGAGGCGCAGCACCGGGCCGGGCCCATCGGCCTCCGGCGCCGCCTCGAGCCAGCCCGCGAACGGCCGCACCGGATGGATCGCCGGCACCCGGTTGCGCCCGCACTGTTCGCAGGCGGCGATCGCGATGGCCTCCCAGTGCGCGCGCTTCTTCTCGGCGCGCTCGCCGGCCAGCCGCAGCACGCCGTGCGCCGTGACCAGCGGCTGGATGCTCGCCACGCCGAGCTCGGTGGCCTTCTCGACCAGCCAGTCCATGCGCTCGTTGGCCGGCATGCCGACCGCCAGGTGCACGGCGCGCGCGGCCTCGCTCTCGCGCGCCGTGTGCGCGCCGACCGTCACGCTGACCTCGCTGCGGCCCATGCGCTCGACCGTGGCCGCGTACTCGCCGCCGCTGCCGTCGAACAGCGTGATGGTGTCGCCGGGCTGCAGCCGCAGCACCTGGACGTGGCGCGCGGCACCCGCGGGCAGCGCCAGCGTGGTGCCGGCGTGCAGCGGGACGGCGCAGTGAAAACGCGGCATTGCTATGAGATTCGTAGCTGCATCCCCATGGGACATGGGCGATACGGCATTGTTTTCTTCAGATTCCGTTCAGTGCTTCTTCAGCGCTCAGACCCGGCCATAGGCGAAGCCCGTGACCGCGGTCGTGCCCTCGACCTCGTCGATCACCCGCAGCAGCGGCGTGAGTTCGCTGTAGCGGCTGGCGGTGGCGCGGATGTAGGCGATGAAGCGCGGCGTGTCGGCGAGGTAGCGCGGCTTGCCGTCGCGCAGCGTGAGCCGCGCGAAGATGCCCGCGACCTTGAGGTGGCGCTGCAGGCCCATCCACTCGACCGCGCGGTAGAAGGCGCCAAAGTCCTCGTCGACCGGCAGGCCGGCCTTGCGGGCTTTCTGCCAGTAGCGCACGGTGATGTCGAGCACGAACTCCTCGTCCCAGCTCAGGAAGGCATCGCGCATCAGGCAGGCGATGTCGTAGGTGATCGGACCGTGCACGGCGTCCTGGAAGTCGAGCACGCCCAGCGGCGTCTTGGCGCGTTCGGCGAGCGTGTCGCCCGGCGCCACCATGAGGTTGCGCGGCATGAAGTCGCGGTGCACGTAGACGCTGGGCGCGGCGAGGTTGCTGTCGACGATCAGCTTGAAGCTGCGCTCCAGCCGTTCCTTGAGCTTGCCCTCGATGGCGACGCCGCGGTGGCGGCCCAGGTACCACTCGGGAAACAGCGACAGCTCGCGCTCGAGCAGCGCCCGGTCGTAGGGCGGCAGCACGCCGGGCTTCGACGAGAGCTGCCAGCGGATCAGCGCGTCGATCGCCTGGTCGTAGAGCGGGCGGCTGGTGTCGGGGCGCGCGGGGTCGAGCACCTCGAGCATGGTCTGGCGGCCGAGGTCGTCGAGCAGCAGGAAGCCGTGGGCCTGGTCCCATTCGAGCACCCGCGGCGCATGCACGCCGGCCTCGGCCATGAGCCGTGCCACCTGGACGAAGGGGGCGCTGTTCTCCTTGTCGGGTGGCGCGTCCATCACGATGCGCGTGCCCTCGGGGCCGCTGCTGTCGAGGCGGAAGTAGCGGCGGAAGCTCGCATCGGCCGAGGCGAGCCGCACGGTGTCCGGGCGCAGCGCGTGTGCGTCGGCGATGCCGGCAAGCCAGGTCCGGAACGCTTCGGCCCGTTGAGGATCAGTCCAGGAAATGGCCCCAGGGAGGGCCGGGGCCGTCGGGGCCGGGGGCAGGGGTGCTGTCATGGATAATCGATTCTACAAACCGCCCGGCGCGGCAACCTCTGCGATCGAAGCCCGATCGGACCGGTTCGCCGTCGGCTCCCGCAACCGGCCGGCCTGCCGCGCCGCCTCCCCCGACGTTTCCTTTGTCCGAACCGATGCCTACGAATCCATGCCCCGACGCCTGGCACCTTGTGCGCTCGCTGCCTTCCTCGGGAGGACGCCGGGCTCTCCTCGGAACGGATCGGCGGGAGGTCTGATGAGCCGACGAGTCGACGTGCGCCGTTCCGGCCCGCCGCTGCCGCTGGCCATCCTCACGCTGGCGCTGCTGCACGCGCATGGCGCATCGGCCCAGGGAACGGGCCTCGACGGCCCGCTCACGCTCAAGCGCACGCCCCAGCTCGCGGAGACCATTCCGCCGCTGCTGCGCAGCCAGCTGCCCAGCCTCGTCACCGGCGACCGCATCTCGGGCCGGCCCGACCTCGAGACCGTGGTGGAAGGCAATGCCAGCCTGCGGCGCGGCGAGACCGCCATCACCGCCGACCGCCTCGAGTACTACCAGCCCGACGACCGCGCGCGCGCCACGGGCAACGTGCGCGTCAACCAGGCCGGCAACGTCTACGAGGGCCCCGAGCTCGAGCTCAAGCTCGAGACCTTCGAGGGCTTCTTCAACAACGTGCGCTACACCTTCCTCGCCAACGGCGGGCACGGCGACGCGCAGCGCATCGACTTCGTCGACGCCAACGTGTCGGTCGCGCGCGAGGCCACCTACACCACCTGCCGGCGCGAGGACTTCCCGGGCTGGATGCCCGCCTGGATCCTGAGCGCGGCGTCGATCACCACCGACACCGAGGAGAACGTGGGCGTCGCCAAGGACGCGCGGCTGAGCTTCATGGGCATCACCACGCCGGCGCTGCCCAGCATGAGCTTCCCGCTGTCGAACGAGCGCAAGAGCGGCCTGCTGCCGCCCACCATCGGCATCGACAACACCAACGGCATCGAGTACGCGCAGCCGTACTACTGGAACATCGCGCCGAACCGCGATGCCACTTTCACGCCAACGCTGATGTCCAAGCGCGGCATCAACCTGGGTTCGGAGTTCCGCTATCTCGAGAAGGGCTACAACGGCACCATCCGGCTCGACCTGATGGGCAGCGACCGCCTGGTGGGCCAGCGCTTCAACGAGTCGCGCGCCACGCAGCTGCAGCAGCTGGCCAGCGGCCAGATCCAGGCCAAGGACCTCGACCTGCGGCAGCCCAATTCCCGGCGCTGGGGCATCTGGGCCAACCACCGCCAGGATTTCGACGCCAAGGCGCTCGGCCTCGATTCGCTCTCGGGCAGCATCAACATCAACCGCGTCAGCGACGACGACTACTGGCGCGACTTCACGCGCACGCCCACGCTGTCGCAGCGCCTGCTGCCCAACGACGCCACGCTCAACTGGAGCAAGGGCGACTGGAACGGCGTGGTGCGCGCGCTGCGCTACCAGACGCTGCAGTACAGCCTGGCGCCGGTCGTGCCCTCGTACGATCGCATGCCGCAGATCACGGCCAACTACAACAAGTACGACTGGGGCGGCTTCGACTTCTCGTTCACCACGGACTACACGCGCTTTCGCGTGAACCGCATCGCCGCCGGACAGCCCGGCTACGACGCGATCCAGCAGTCGCAGCCCGACGGCGACCGCCTGTACGCCGTGGCGGCGCTGAGCCGGCCCTTCATCACGCCGAGCACCTTCGTCATTCCGAAGGTGCAGCTGCACGCCACCAGCTACAGCTACTACGTGCCGCAGGCCGACATTCCGAAGCTCACGGTCAACGGCGTGCAGTACGTGAACGGCATTCCGTACGACCCGAGCTCGCCGGTGTTCTGGTCTACCTCGGCCAACCGCACGGTGCCGACCTTCAGCCTCGACAGCGGCCTGATCTTCGAGCGCGACGCCAGCTTCTTCGGCCGTGCCTTCCGCCAGACGCTGGAGCCGCGCGCCTACTACGTCTACACGCCCTACCGCGACCAGAGCAAGCTGCCCAACTACGACACGGCGGCCAACGACTTCAGCTTCGCGACCATCTACACCGAGAACGCGTTCTCGGGCAACGACCGCATCTCGGACACCAACACGCTCACCATGGGCGTGACCTCGCGGCTGATCGATCCCGACACCGGTGCCGAGGCCGCGCGCTTCGGCGTCGCGCAGCGCCTGCGCTTCTCGGACCAGCGTGTCACGCTGCCGGGCGCGAATCCGGTCACGGACCGCGCGAGCGACCTGCTGCTGGGCGGCCAGATCAACTGGACGCCAAAGTGGAGCCTGGACACGGTCATCCAGTACAACCCCGACACCCGCAAGTCCACGCGCAGCGCCATCAGCGCGCGCTACAACCCCGCGCCCTATCACAACGTGAACATCGCGCTGCGCTACCAGGCGCCCAGCGATGCCTACCTCGCGGCCAAGGCACTCAACCCGAACACCACCGCCGTCAACGACGGCAGCAAGTCGATCGACGTCGGCTGGCAGTGGCCGCTCAACGACTTCTGGGGCGACAAGGGCAAGGACCTCGGCCCCGGCAAGGGCCAGGGCGGCGGACGCTGGTACGCCGTGGGCCGGCTCAACTACGACCTGCAGGACCGCAAGCTCACCGACGGCGTTCTCGGCGTCGAGTACGACGGCTGCTGCTGGATCGGGCGCGTGGTGCTGCAGCGCATCACCACCGGCCAGGTGACGGCCAACACCCGCATCATGTTCCAGCTCGAATTCGTCGGCTTCGCGGCCATCGGCTCGAGCCCGATGCAGGCCCTGCGCACCAACATCCAGCGCTACCAGCCCCTGCGCACGCCGGTCGAAGGGCCGAGCCGCTTCACCAATTACGACTGAGACCAGAGACCGAGCTACGCCATGAAACACATCCGTTCCATCCTCAGCCTGGCCTGCCTCGCCGCGCTGGCCGCAACTGCCGGCGCCCAGCAGGGTTTCCGTTCCGGCGGCGGCATCACCGACATCATGCGCACCGGCCCGCGCCTGGCAGCGCCGGCCGCCCGGCCCGCCGCGCCGGCCGCGCCGGTGCAGCGCGCGGCCGAGTTCATCGTCGCGCTGGTCAATTCCGAGCCGATCACCAACACCGAGGTCCTGACCCGCGTGCAGCGGCTGATCCAGGAGAACCCCGACGCCGAGCGCGTGCCGCGTCCCGAACTCGCGCGCCTGGTGCTCGAGCGGCTGATCTCCGAGCGCGCGCAGCTGCAGCTCGCCAAGGAAACCGGCATCAAGGTCGACGAGATCGCGGTCGACCAGGCCGAGCAGACCGTCGCGCGCCAGAACCAGCTGACCCTGCCCGAGCTGCGCCAGCGCGTGGCCGCCGAGGGCATCAGCCAGCAGGCCTTCCGCAACGACCTGCGCGACCAGCTCATGCTCACGCGCCTGCGCGGCCGCGAAGTCGATTCGAAGGTCAAGGTCAGCGACGCGGAAGCCGACCAGTTCCTGCAGGACCAGCGCAACAGCGGCGGCAAGGGCGATCCGTCCATGCTGAACCTCAACCTCGCGCAACTGCTGGTGGCCGTGCCCGAGAACGCCACCGAGGCGCAGGTGGCGCAGGCGCAGCAGAAGGCCCAGGGCCTCGCGCAGCGCGCGCGCGCCGGCGAGGACTTCGCCAAGCTGGTGCAGGACAACTCGGACGCGCCCGATCGCGCCAATGGCGGCGCGCTCGGGATGCGCACCGCCGACCGCTATCCGCCGCTGTTCGTCGAGGCCGTCCAGTCCACGGCCGTGGGCGGCATCGTCGGCCCGGTGCGCTCGGGCGCGGGCTTCCACGTCGTCAAGGTGATCGCCAAGGAGCAGATCGGCTCGGCCGACGCCGTGGTCACGCAGACCCATGCGCGCCACATCCTGCTGCAGAACGACCCCAAGCGCACCACCGAGCAGGCGGTGGCGCAGCTGGCCGAATTCAAGCGGCGCATCCAGGCCGGCAACGGCGCCGATTTCGCCAGCCTGGCGCGCGACAACTCGCAGGACGGCAGCGCCAAGGACGGCGGCGACCTCGGCTGGGCGCGCCCGGGCATGTTCGTGCCCGAGTTCGAGGAGGCCATGAATCGCCTCGCGCCGGGCCAGATCAGCGATCCGGTGGTGTCGCGCTTCGGCGTCCACCTGATCCAGGTGCTCGAGCGCCGCAACGTCAAGCCGAGCCAGGACGAGCAGCGCGAAGCCGCGCGTGCCGTGCTGCGCGACCAGCGCACCGAGGAAGCCTTCAACACCTGGGCGCAGGAAGTGCGCGCGCGCGCCTACGTCGAGTTCCGCGACCCGCCGCAGTCCTGATCGACACACGATGGCGCACATTCCCAGGAAGCGCTTCGGCCAGCACTTCCTGTCCGACGGCGGCATCATCGACGCGATCGTGCGCGAGATCGCGCCGCAGCCCGGCGACCCCATGGTCGAGATCGGCCCCGGCCTCGCGGCGCTCACGCAGCCACTGGTCGAGCGGCTCGGCCGGCTCACCGTCATCGAGCTCGACCGCGACCTCGCCAAGCGGCTGCGCAGCCATCCGCAGCTCGAGGTGGTCGAGTCCGACGTGCTCAAGGTCGACTTCGCGGCGCTCGCGGCGAAGGTGCCCACCACCGCGCTGCGCGTGGTCGGCAACCTGCCCTACAACATCTCCACGCCGATCCTCTTCCACCTGCTGGGCTATGCCCACCTGGTGGCCGACCAGCACTTCATGCTGCAAAAGGAAGTGATCGACCGCATGGTGGCGCGGCCCGCCACCTCGGACTACGGCCGGCTGAGCGTGATGCTGCAGTGGCGCTACGCGATGGAGAACGTGCTGTTCGTGCCGCCCGAGAGCTTCGATCCGCCGCCGCGCGTCGACAGCGCCGTGGTGCGCATGGTGCCGCTGGCCGCGCCGCCGGCGGTCGATGCGAAGCGGCTCGAGGAGATCGTGCAGGTCGCGTTCAGCCAGCGCCGCAAGCTGCTGCGCCATACGCTGGGCCGGTGGCTCGACGAGCACGGTTTCGCCGGCGAATTCGACACGCAGCGGCGGGCCGAGGAAGTGCCGGTCGAGGCATACGTGGCGCTGGCGCAGACGCCGGGGCTCGGTTGAGCAGGCGGCATGGAAACGAAAAAACCCGTCGATGACGGGTTTTTTCATGCGCTGCCGGAACGCGTCCGGCGAACTCTTTCTTTAAGCCGCGGCGAGCCAGTAACCCGCGTTGAACGGGCTGCTCATGCGCAAGGCGAGCGGCGAGACGTCGACGAGCTTGTCGGTCGGCATTTTTTCGCCGGTCGGCTCGTCGGTCGCGGTGGCGGTCACCGCGGGGGTGACGGTGGCCGGGTCGATCTGGATGCCATCGAGGGTTGCCGCACCGGTCGGCTGGGCCTCGTTCGCCCGTTCTGCTTGGCTGGTTTGTGCAGAACGGGCTACAGAAAAGAATAGAAGCACCGGAAGGGCACCTTGCGGTCGCCCCAGTAGTCCGACGCGTCGCGGAAGATGTCGAGCAGCTGCTCGCGCGCTTCCTTGTCGAACTTGCCGTTGGCCGGGATCTGCTCGAGCACGATCACGAAACCGGGCTGCGGGCCCGATTTATGCAACGGGTCGGTCATGCAGTCGTACAGCGCGTCGAAGTTCTTGCCGAAGTGCGCCGGAAAGGTGAACTGCTGGGCGATCAGGTCGAGCACGTCCTGCTTCGTCTGCGCGTTGCCCAGGTTGGCATACAGGAAGTGCTGGCCTGCTGCGTTGGCGGCGTCCTGCAGGTCGCTCACGCGGAACGCGCGGATCGATTGCACGATGTTCGGGCGTACGCCACGAAGGGATAAAGTCATCTCCGCTGGTCTTTCCATAGTCATCATCATTTCTTCGGGGCGCTTCGGTGCACCGCTCAAATCGTTGTCGTCGCCGCTCATGGCTTGATCCGTCTGAAACTCGCGTAATGGTCCGCCGTGTACCAGCAGGCCTCGGGTGCCGTGCGCTGCTCGCCGCCGCAGACGATGCGCCGGGCGCCGCGATCGCGCGATCCGGGCGTGGTCACCGTGTACTCGCGATAGTGGCCGCGCCGGGCCGGGGGCAGGAGCCGTTCGCGATTGCCGAACACCGAGCCGTCCTTGTCGTACCGGAAGGGACCGCCGTTCAGGATGGCTTCGTAGGTACGCTGGCCTTGCGCCGGCAGTTCGGCCAGCGCAATCGTTTCCTGGGCGGTGGAATTACCGGCGCCGAACCATCCGCGGGCCTCGGCCCCCGTCGTCGCCAGCGCCGCCAGCATGAAGCCGGTGAGCGCAAACTTAGCGACAGAGGACGTGATCGAGGCGCAAGACGCCATCGCCATAAAGAGGCACCACAAGAAAAGAGCGGGGGGGTTCGGATCAGCGATCAACCTTGGGGTTAACCCGCAAATCCAAGCCCGCGAGTGTGCACCACGCTGGCGAAAATAGCAAGCGACTGCCCAAAGTTTGAGCAGTATCGAGGGCTTGACAGGGACGCCATAAGTTGGCGTCCACTCTCGAAGAAATGCTTGCTAAAGCTTAACGTTCTGCGTTGGCGTCGGCCACTGTGAGTGCCGTCATGTTCACAATGCGCCGCACCGTGGCGCTCGCCGTGAGAATGTGCACAGGTTTGGCCGCTCCGAGCAGCACCGGGCCGATCGCGATGTTGCCGCCGGCCGCCGTCTTGAGCAGGTTGTAGGAAATGTTGGCGGCGTCGATGTTCGGGAAAACCAGCAGGTTGGCGTCGCCGGCCAGCGCGCTGTGCGGCATGACCACCGCGCGCTGCTTGCTGTCGAGCGCCACGTCGCCGTGCATTTCGCCGTCGACCTCGAGCCAGGGCGCCTGCACGCGCAGCAGGTCGAGCGTGCGGCGCATCTTCAGCGCGCTGGGCTCGTTGCTGGTGCCGAAATTCGAGTGCGACAGCAGCGCCGCCTTGGGCTTGAGGCCGAAGCGCATCATCTCCTCGGCCGCCATGGTCGTGATCTCGGCGAGTTCCTCGGGCGTCGGGTCGTAGTTGACGTGGGTGTCGACCAGGAACACCTGGCGCTCGGGCAGCAGCAGGCCGTTCATGCAGGCGTACACCGGCACGTCCTGCGGGGTGCTGGCGCAGCCGCCGGGCCGTTTGCCGATCACCTGGTCGATGTAGTGCAGGTGGATCAGCGTGGTGCCCCAGGTGCCGCAGATCATGCCGTCGACCTCGCCCTTGTGCAGCAGCATCGCGCCGATCAGCGTGAGGCGGCGGCGCATCTCGATCTTGGCGACCTGCACCGTGATGCCCTTGCGCTCGGTCATGCGGTGGTAGGTCTGCCAGAAGTCGCGATAGCGGTGGTCCTGCTCGACGTTGACCACGTCGTAGTCGAGCTCTTCCTTCAGGCGCAGGCCGAACTTCTCGATGCGCTGGGCGATGATGGCCGGGCGGCCGATCAGCGTCGGGCGCGCGATGCCCTCGTCGACCACGATCTGGGCGGCGCGCAGCACGCGTTCTTCCTCGCCCTCGCAGTAGGCCACGCGCTTCTTCGGCGCGCGCTTGGCGGCGTCGAAGATCGGCTTCATGGTGGTGCCAGAGGCATAGACGAAGCTCTGCAGCTTGTCGCGGTAGGCGTCCATGTCCTTGATCGGACGCAGCGCCACGCCACTTTCCTCGGCCGCCTTGGCCACGGCCGGCGCGATCTTCATCATCAGGCGCGGGTCGAAGGGCTTCGGGATCAGGTATTCGGGGCCGAACGACAGCTTCTCGCCGACGTAGGCGGCCGCCACGCGCTCGCTCTGTTCGGCCTGGGCCAGCTCGGCGATGGCATGCACCGCGGCGATCTCCATCTCGTCGGTGATCGTGGTCGCGCCCGAGTCGAGCGCGCCGCGGAAGATGTACGGGAAGCACAGGACGTTGTTGACCTGGTTCGGGTAATCGGTGCGGCCGGTGGCCATGATGATGTCGTCGCGCACCGTGCGCGCGTCTTCGGGCGTGATTTCCGGATTCGGATTGGCCAGCGCGAAGATCACCGGGCGCGTCGCCATCTTGGCGACCATCGCGGGCTTGAGCACGCCGCCGGCCGAGAGGCCCAGGAACACGTCGGCGCCCTCGATCACCTCGGCCAGCGAGCGCGCCGTGGTGTTCTGCATGTATTGGCGCTTGTCGTCGTCCATCAGCTCGGTGCGGCCTTCGTAGACCACGCCGGCCAGGTCGGTCACGAACACGTTCTCGCGCTTGAGGCCGACCTTGAGCAGCAGGTTCAGGCAGGCCAGCGCCGCGGCGCCCGCGCCCGAGGTCACGAGCTTCACGTCGGCGATGTTCTTGCCGGCCACCTTCAGGCCGTTGAGCATGGCCGCGGCCACGGTGATCGCCGTGCCGTGCTGGTCGTCGTGGAAGACCGGGATCTTCATGCGCTTGCGCAGCTCGCGCTCGACGTAGAAGCAGTCGGGCGCCTTGATGTCCTCGAGGTTGATCGCGCCGAAGGTGGGCTCGAGCGCGGCGATCACGTCCACCAGCTTCGCCGGGTCCTTCTCGTCGATCTCGATGTCGAACACGTCGACGCCGGCGAACTTCTTGAACAGGACGCCCTTGCCTTCCATCACCGGCTTGGAAGCCAGCGGGCCGATGTCGCCCAGGCCCAGCACCGCGGTGCCGTTGCTGATGACCGCCACCAGGTTGCCGCGCGCGGTGTACTTGAAGGCGTTGGCCGGGTCCTTGACGATCTCCTCGCAGGGCGCTGCCACGCCGGGCGAATAGGCCAGCGACAGGTCGCGCTGGTTGACCATCTGCTTGGTCGCGGCGATCGAGATCTTCCCGGGGACCGGAAGCTCGTGGTACTCGAGGGCGGCACGTCGAAGTTCGGCGCGTTTGTCTTCGGGCGAGGGAGTCGAGGATGACGAAGGGGTCGTGTCGGACATGTGCCGTAGCTCCTGAGGCGCTTCTTCTGGGGGCGCCGATTGTAGACCTCGGACGGTGACGGACTATGACGCCTGGCCAGGGTGCAGCCATGACCAAAATGACCAAAAGCACGGGTCTGCGGTCAAGTCGCTGTGGCAATATGCCAAGTCCGCACAAAAACCCTCTAGAGGAGCGCAGCCATGGCCCTGATGGATTTCATCAAGAAACAGTTCATCGACATCATCCAGTGGACCGAGTCCGGCGATGGCACGCTGGCCTGGCGCTTCCCGATGGCGGAGATGGAAATCCAGAACGGTGCCTCGCTGACCGTGCGCGAGTCGCAGGTCGCGGTGTTCGTCAACGAAGGCCAGGTGGCCGACGTGTTCGGTCCCGGCATGTACAAGCTCACCACGCAGACGCTGCCGGTGCTGACGTACCTGAAGAACTGGGACAAGCTCTTCGAGTCCCCCTTCAAGAGCGACGTCTATTTCTTCAGCACGCGCCAGCAGGTCGACCAGAAGTGGGGCACGCCGCAGCCGATCACCATCCGCGACAAGGACTTCGGCGCCGTGCGCCTGCGCGCCTTCGGCAACTACTCGTTCCGCATCGGCGACGCCAAGCTGTTCCACACCGAGATCTCGGGCACGCGCGACACCTACACCGTGGCCGACCTCGACGGCCAGCTGCGCGGCCTGGTGCTGCAGAACATCAGCAACGCCATCGCCTCGAGCGGCGTGCCCTTCCTCGACCTCGCCGCCAACCAGATCCAGTTCGCGCAGGCGTTGGCGGCCCAGCTGGTGCCCGAGTTCGCCAAGATCGGCATCAAGCTCGAGAACATCACGGTCCAGAACGTCTCGCTGCCCGAGGAACTGCAGAAGATCCTCGACCAGAAAATCGGCATGGGCATGGTCGGCAACGACATGGGCAAGTTCATGCAGTACCAGACGGCGCAGGCGATCCCCAAGTTCGCCGAAGGTGCCGCGAACGGCGGCGGCATCGCGGGCGACGCGATGGGCCTGGGCGCCGGCGTGGCGCTCGGCCAGGTGCTGGCGCAGAACCTCGCGCAGGGCCTGAGCCCGAACGCGGCGGCGCAGGCGGCCGCGACCCAGCAGCAGCCGGCGGTGGCGGTGGTGAATCCCAACGACGTGATGACCACGCTCGAGAAGCTCGGCGAACTCAAGACCAAGGGCATCCTGACCCAGGAAGAGTTCGACGCCAAGAAGGCCGAACTGCTCAAGAAGCTGGTCTGACCCGGCGCCATGTTCTGTATAGCGCCTGACGCCCGCTCGACGGGCGTGAGAGGCATGATCGGCTGGAAGAATGCTGCGGGCCTCGAGCCCGCGCGTGCGCGCCATGGCTGAGGAAGCCGGCGGCACCCAGCGCTACTACCGCGCGCCCTGCCCCGGCTGCGGTGCGCCGGTCGAGTTCCGATCGGCCCAGTCGACCCATGCGGTCTGCCCCTACTGCCAGAGCACGGTCGTGCGCCAGGGCGACACGCTCGCGCGCACCGGCAAGATGGCCGAGCTGTTCGACGACTTCAGCCCGCTGCAGCTGTTCGCCGCGGGCCGGATCCAGGACAAGCCCTTCACCATCGTCGGCCGGCTCCAGTACAAGTACGCCGGCGGCCGCTGGACCGAGTGGATCGCGGCCCTCGACGGCGACCGCACCGGCGTGCTCAGCGAGGACAACGGCGCCTACGTCTTCTCGCTGCCGTTCGAACTGCAGCGCACGGCGCCGGCCGCGGCCGACCTGCGCGTGGGCGCCACCAGCGCCTTCAACGGCCAGAGCTACACTGTCGCCTCGAACGAAGAGGTGACGCTGGTCTCGGCGCAGGGCGAACTGCCGCACCTGCCCGAGCTCGGCCGGCCGTTCCAGGTGGTCGAGCTGCGCAACGACAAGGGCCTGGTGCTGAGCCTGGACTACGGTTCGCAGCCGCCCACGGCCTCGCTGGGCCGCTCGGTCGATCTGGAGTCGCTGCAGCTCACGGGCCTGCGCGAGGATTCGGCCAAGGACGAGAAGGGCCGCAGCTTCAACTGCCCCAACTGCGGCTCGCCGGTCACGCTCAACCTGGCCGACAGCAAGAGCGTCACCTGCCGCTCGTGCAACAGCATCATCGACCTCACGCAGGGCATCGGCGGCGAGCTCAAGCACGCGGCGCAGAACGAGCCGGTGCGCCCGCTGATCGCGCTGGGCAGCATCGGCCAGCTGCAGGGTGCCCAGTGGCAGGTGGTGGGCTTCCAGCACCGCATGGGCAGCGAGCCAGGCGACGACGAGCAGTTCGGCTGGGACGAGTACCTGCTCTACAACAAGAAGCGCGGCTTCAGCTTCCTGGTCGATGCCGAGGACGGCTGGAGCATGGTGCGTCCCACCACCGGCGCGCCGGTGATGGCCGAGAACGGCAGCACCGCCACCTACCTCGGCAAGCGCTACCAGCAGCAGTACGCCTACAACGCCGAGACCACCTACGTGGCCGGCGAGTTCTACTGGCAGGTCGAGCGCGGGCAGAAGACCTTCAACCGCGACTTCGCGGTCGGCGGCGCCCTGCTGTCGATGGAGCGCTCGGTCAACGAGCTCACCTGGTCCTCGGGCAGCAAGATCGACAGCGGCGCGGTCGCCACGGCCTTCAAGCTCGACGCCAAGAAGGACCTGTTCGAGCGCTCCGACGCGTCGCCGGTCAGCGCGGCCTCGGGGCTGGGTTGCGGCACCATCGTGGTGATCGCGATCGTGATCATCGTGCTGCTCATCATCCTGAGCACCTGCAGCAGCAGCGGTTCGAGCGGCGGCTACCGCAGCTCGGGCGGCTCCTACGGCGGCTCGTCGAGCGGCGGCGGCCACAAATGACGAAGATCGCATGGCCGCTACCGATTCATCGACTGATAGATACGACTGGAGGTCCCCATGGGATTTGAATGGCTGAAACCTGGCGTGGTCCTCGGATCGCTCGTGTACGCGCTGATCGGCGTGGTGATCTTCTGGGTCTGCTTCCTGATCATCGACAAGATCACGCCCTATGACCTGTGGGGCGAGATCGTCGAGAAGCAGAACGTGGCGCTGGGCCTGGTGGTCGCCGCCATGAGCCTGGGCATCAGCATCATCGTCGCCGCCGCCATCCATTGAGCGAAGAGCAGGCCCTGTCCGCGCGCCCGGCCGATGCGCGCGGGCCGCAGCCCGTCGAGATCGCGCTGCTCGCCAGCGTCTTCGTGGTCGCCGCCTGCGGCCTGGTCTACGAACTCAGCGCGGCGGCGCTCAGCTCCTACCTGCTGGGCGACTCGGTGCTGCAGTTCAGCACCATCATCGGCACCTACCTGTTCGCGATGGGCGTGGGCTCGTGGCTGTCGCGCTACTTCGACCGCCAGCTGCCGGCCCACTTCCTGCGTATCGAGCTGATGGTGGCGCTGATCGGCGGCGCGCTGCCGGCGGTGCTGTTCCTCGCCAACGCCTACGCGCCGGGTGCGTTCCGGCTGCTGCTGTACGGGCTGGTGATCGTGGTGGGCACGCTGGTCGGGCTCGAGATCCCGCTGGTGATGCGCATCCTGCGGCGCAATGTGGCGCTCAAGAACCTGGTGTCGCAGGTGCTGACCTTCGACTACCTCGGCGCGCTCGCCGTGTCGGTGGCCTTCCCGCTGATCCTGGTGCCGCAGCTCGGCATGATCCGCACCGGCCTGCTGTTCGGCTTCATGAACGCGGCGGTGGCGGTGTGGGCGCTTTGGCTGTTCCGCCACGAACTGCGGCGCGTGGGCGCGCATGCGCTCGCCTGCTTCCTGTCGCTGGCGGCGCTCTTGGGCGGCTTCATCGGTGCCGACCACATCACCACGCTGGCCGAGGACAAGTTCTACCAGGACCGCATCGTCTTCAGCGCCACCTCGCCCTACCAGCGCATCGTGGTCACGCGCGGGCTGCTCGGGCACCGGCTGTTCCTCAACGGCAACCTGCAGTTCGCCGAGCGCGACGAGTACCGCTACCACGAGGCGCTGGTGCACCCCGTGATGGCCGCGCACGGCGCGCCCAAGAAAGTGGCGGTGCTCGGCGGCGGCGACGGCATGGCGGTGCGCGAGGTGCTCAAGTACCCCTCGGTGGAATCGGTCACGCTGGTCGAGCTCGATCCGAACATGACGAAGCTGTTCACCGACCACGAGACGCTGGCCGCGCTCAACGGCCATTCGCTGTCGTCGCCGAAGCTCAAGATCGTCAACACCGATGCCTTCCAGTGGCTGCAGCAGCGCGGTGACGACGACCTGTTCGACGTGATCGTGGTCGACTTTCCCGATCCCACCAACTTCGCGATCGGCAAGCTCTACACCAACAGCTTCTACGCGCTGCTCGACAAGCGCCTCGCGGCCAGCGGCTACGCGGTGATCCAGACCACCTCGCCGCTGGTGGCGCGCAAGAGCTTCTGGACCGTGGCGCAGACGGTGGAGTCGGTGGGCCTGACCGCGACGCCCTACCACGTGCACGTGCCGAGCTTCGGCGAATGGGGCTTCATCATCGCGAGCCACCGGCCCTACCGGAAGCCCGATGCGCTGCCCGCGGGCCTGCGCTTCCTGTCCGCGCCTACGCTGCCGCTGATGTTCGACTTCCCGCTCGACATGGCGCGCGTGCCGGCCGAGGTCAACCGGCTCTCCAACCAGGTCCTCGTCACCACCTACGAACAGGAGTGGGGCAAGGTCATGGCACATTAAATGGTCCTCCCCCAGGCTGCGCGGCACTGCGTGCCGCTTCGCCAATCCCCTCGCCGGGGGCGACACCAGTGGCCCGGCAAAGCCGGTTCCACGGTGTCTCCCGAACAGGCCGCGCTACGCGGGCCCTTGGCAGACCGCAGGCCGGGTGCAGGTTGTTGGCTCGGCGAGGTGATGGCGACATGGGCATGAGGCGGCGCGGCTTCCTCGGCACGGTCGGCGCCGCCGGTGCGCTCGCGCTCGCCGGCTGCGATGCGCCGCCACCCATCGAAGGCGGCTTCACCGGGATCGACATGGCGCGCGGCCACGCGATGCGCGACGGCACGCTGAAGTCGCGCGCGCCCGCGAGCACCCGCAAGACCCGCGTGCTGATCGCCGGCGGTGGCGTCGCCGGGCTCGCGGCGGCGCGCGCGCTGCGCCTCGCGGGCATCGACGACTTCGCGTTGCTCGAGCTCGAGGACAGCGCGGGCGGCAATGCGCGCGGCGGCATGGTCAACGGCATCGCCTGCCCGCTCGGCGCGCACTACCTGCCGGTGCCCGGCGACGATGCGCGCGAGGTGCAGGACCTGCTCGAGGAACTGGGCCTGCGCCAGCGCGTGGCCGGCCGCTGGGAATACGACGAGCGCACGCTGTGCCACAGCCCGCAGGAGCGGCTGTTCTTCCACGGCGAGTGGCAGGACGGCCTGCTGCCGGTGCATGGCGTGGACGCCGGCACGCAGGCGCAGTACCGCCGCTTCGCGCAGCGCATCGACGCGCTCCAGCATGCGGCCCACTTCGCCATTCCCACGCTCAAGGTCGCGGTCACGCCCGAGCTGCTGGCGCTCGATGCGCAGGCCTTCTCGGCCTGGCTCGACCGCGAGGGCCTGAGCGATCCGCACCTGCGCTGGTACCTCGACTACTGCTGTCGCGACGACTACGGAGCGGGCATCGAGCAGGTCTCGGCCTGGGCCGGCATCCACTACTTCGCGAGCCGGCACGGTTTCCACGCGCCCGGCGATCCGTCGGGCAGCGCCAACGACACCAACCCCGAGCGCGACGGCGTGCTGACCTGGCCCGAAGGCAACGGCTGGCTCACGAAGCAGCTGGCCAAGCCACTGGGCGAACGGCTGCGCACGGGCCAGGTGGTCGTGCGCATCGCCGAGGTGCGCGGCGGCGTCGAGGTCGATGCCTGGGATGCGGCCTCGCAATCGCTGGTGCGCTGGCAGGCCGCGCATTGCATCGTCGCGCTGCCGGTGTTCGTCGCCGCGCGCGTGGTCGAGAACGCGCCCGCGGTGCTCGCGCATGCCGCCGCGCACGTGCGCCATGCGCCCTGGCTGGTGGCCAACGTGCACCTGCGCGGCCCGCTGCTTGATCGCCCCGGTGCCGCGCCGAGCTGGGACAACGTGGTCTACGGCACGCGCGGCCTCGGCTATGTCGATGCGCGCCACCAGACGCTCGACCCCACGCCGCGCGGCACCGTGCTGAGCTGGTACCGGCCGCTGGGCCCAAGCCGCTACGACGAGGGCGACGGCCGCCGCCTGCTGCTCGAGCGGCCCTGGACCGGCTGGCGCGACGACCTGCTGGCCGAGCTCTCGGTGCCGCACCCCGACCTGCCCGCGCTGGCCACGCGCATCGAGATCACGCGCTACGGGCACGCCATGGCCATTCCACGGCCCGGCCTGCTGGCGCAGATCGGTTCGCAGCGCACCGCGCCCGACGACGCGCACCGCGGCAGCGTGATCGCGGGCCGGCTGTCGTTCGCACATGCCGACTGGTCGGGCTATTCGATCTTCGAGGAGGCCTTCACGCGCGGGCATGTGGCGGGAGCGAGCCTGGGATGAGGACGCTGGTGCTCGAAGGCTTCGGCAACTTCGGCGCGCGCGTCGGCCGCCCGGCCGATGACGAGCGCCTGCTGCGTCTGAGCCTCGTCCCGGTGAACAGGCAGGGTCGCCAGGCCTGAACCGTCCCGGGATGCGCGCCCGTGCGGTTTTCACGCAGACTTCACACACGCCGCGATTGCTTCACAGACAGCCTGGAGACTGCCAGGCGCCAACAAAAACACCGGGGGAGCTTCCATGCTTCAAGTTGCCAATCGAAAACTCGCGTCGCTCAGCGACGTGCTCTTCACCGGGCTGGGCCGCGCGCTCGGCTTCCTGCGCCCGCTCGCGCGCGGGCTCATCGGTTCCTGGCGACCCCCGGGCTGGCTGCGCATCGCCGGTGCCCTGCTGCTGCTCGGACTGCAATGGCTGCAGCAACGGCTCGCCTGGGTGCTGCTGCTGGTGCTGCTGGCGTTCGCGGGATGGATGGCCAGCCCGCAGCTCCTGAAGTGGTGGCATGGCCTCACGCCCGATCGCGTCGAGCCCATCGTGGCGACCGCGCAGATCGTGCCGCCGCCGCGCACGCAGATCGAGCTCGACAAGGGGCCCAATCCGGTCGTCATCAACTTCTCGGCCTCGGTCGCGCCGATCGCGCGTGTCGGCCAGGAGGCGACGGGCGTCGGCATCGAGCCGGCCATCGCGGGCCGCTGGACCTGGACCGATGCCAAGAAGCTGGAGTTCCTGCCCGCGCAGGATTGGCCGGTGGGCCAGGCCTACAAGGTGCAGCTCTCGAAGGAGGCGCTCGCGCCGCACATCGAGATCGAGCAGCGCAAGTACGACTTCAGCTCGGCCGAGTTCAGCGCCCGCATCGCCGGCGCCGAGTTCTATCAGGACCCGGTGCAGGCCAACGTGCGGCGCGCGCTGTTCCAGGTGCGCTTCTCGCATCCCGTGAACACCGCCGAGTTCGAGAAGCGGCTGGTGCTGACCTATGACCAGGCCTGCAGCAGCTCGTTCTTCAGCGTCGGCAAATGCGCGAGCGAGAAGTTCACGGTCAGCTACGACAAGCCGCGCCTCACGGCCACGGTCCAGTCCGAGCCCCTGCCCATTCCCGAGAAGACCCGCCCCGTGCTGCTGAGCCTCACTGCCGGCGCGGTGGCGCAGAAGGGTGGCCCGGGCCAGCGCAACGACGTCTCGCGCGCGGTCGACATCCCCGGCCTCTTCAGCCTCGATATCGCGAGCGTCGAACCCACCATCGTCACCGGCGAGAACGGCGAGCCCGAGCACGTGATGCACGTCAGCGCCTCGATGCCGGTGCACGAGCGCGAGATGGCGCGCCTGGTGCAGGCCTGGCTGCTGCCGGCCACCGAAGATCCCAAGGGCGACCCGGAAGACAAGTTCGACTGGTCCGCCGATCCCGCGAAGATCACCGACGCGGTGCTGCGCCGCGCGAAGAAGATCGGCCTGCAGCCGATCGCCAGCGAGCGCGAGGTGACCGAGACGGTCAGCTTCCGCCTGCCGCAGGCCGAGGGCGGGCGCTACCTGCTGGTGCGCGTGGCCAAGGGCCTGAAGACGCCCGGCGGCTACCAGCTCGGCACGGCCTTCCAGAGCGTGCAGCTGCTCAAGACCTTCGCGCCCGAGCTCACGATCATGAGCCAGGGCTCGCTGCTCGCGCTGTCGGGCGAACGCAAGCTGCCGATCCTGGTGCGCGACCTGCCGGGCGTGCGCGTCGAGATCGGGCGCCTGCTGCCGCAGCAGCTGCAGCACCTGGTGACGCAGAGCAACGGCGATTTCTCGCATCCCAAGTTCTACGGCGGCCTCGGCTCCGACAACCTGGTCGACCGCTTCGAGAAGCAGATCCCGCTGGCCATTCCGCCCGGCAAGGCGCACTACGAGACGGTCGATTTCGCCGAGTACCTGCGCAGCGACATCAGCGACCGGCGCGGCGTGTTCCTGCTCAAGGTGCAGGGTTTCGATCCCAAGGCGAAGAAGAAGCCCGAGGGCGAAGCGGACGCCACCGAGGCGTCGTCCGAGGACGAGGAGCAGCAGTCGTCCGGCGAGGACGAGGGCAACCCCGAGAGCGGCAACCCCGAGGACCAGAAGGACGAGCGGCTGGTGCTGGTCACCGACCTGGGCATCGTCGCCAAGAAGTCGCTCGACGGCACGCGCGACGTGTTCGTGCAGAGCATCGCCAACGGCCAGCCCGTGGGCGGCGCGCTGGTCGAGGTGTGGGGCCGCAACGGCATGATCGTGGCGTCGCAGGCCACCGACGCCACGGGCCGCGCGAAGCTGCCCAACCTCGCGGGCTTCCAGCGCGAGAAGCAGCCGGTGGTGCTGGTGGTGCGCAAGGACGGCGACCTGAGCTTCCTGCCCTTCAACAAGACCGACCGCACGCTCGACATCTCGCGCTTCGACGTCGGCGGCCTGCGCGCGGCCGGCGTGCCGAACCAGATGACGGCCTATGTCTTCAGCGACCGCGGCATCTACCGTCCGGGCGACACCATGCACATCGCGATGATGGTGAAGGCCGGCAACTGGGGCACCTCGCTGCGCGACCTGCCGCTCGAAGCCGAGATCATCGATGCGCGCGGCCTGAGCGTGCGGCGCGAGAAGCTGCGCCTCGGCCCCGGCGGCGCGGCCGAGATCGCGCACGCCACGCAGGACACCTCGCCCACCGGCAACTACACCGTCAACCTCTACCTGCCGCGCGAGTCCTCGCCCGGCGCGCCCGAGGTGCAGGGGTTGCTGCTGGGCAGCACCACGGTGAAGGTGCAGGAGTTCCTGCCCGACCGCACCAAGGTCACGGCCAAACTCAGCAGCGAGATCGCCGAAGGCTGGGTGAAGCCCAAGGACATGAAGGCGCTGATCGACGTGCAGAACCTCTTCGGCACGCCCGCGCCCGACCGCAAGGTCGAGGGCACGCTCACGCTGAGCCCGGCCTTCCCGGTGTTCCGCGCCTTCGCCGACTACGCCTTCTTCGATCCGCAGCGCGCGGCCGAGAAGCAGGTGGACGACCTCGGCAGCGTGCAGACCAGCGCCGAGGGCAAGGCCGAGTTCGACCTGCGGCTGTCGCGCTTCGAGGCCGCCACCTACCAGGTGCACGTGCTGGCCAAGGCCTTCGAGCCCGAGGGCGGGCGCAGCGTGTCGGCCGAGGCGCGCACGCTGGTGAGCGACCTGCCCTACCTGGTGGGCGTCAAGGTCGACGGTGACACCGGCTACGTGAGCAAGGGCGCTGCGCGCAATGCACACGTGATCGCGATCGACCCGCAGGCGAAGAAGACCGCGGTGGCCGATCTCGTGCTGCAGCGCGTGGAGCGCAAGGTGCTGTCGGTGCTGATCAAGCAGGACAACGGCCTGTACCGCTACGAATCGCGCCGCAAGGAGATCGTGCTCGACGAGAAGCCGCTGGCCATCGCCGCGGCCGGCAACAACGTAGCGCTCGACACCGGCACGCCCGGCAACTTCGCCTACGTGGTGCGCAATGCCGGCGGGCTCGAGCTCAACCGCGTCGAGTACAGCGTGGCGGGCAATGCCAACGTCAGCCGCTCGCTCGACCGCAATGCCGAGCTGCAGCTCACGCTCGACCGCAAGGACTACGAACCCGGGCAGGAGATCGAGGTCAGCATCCGCGCGCCCTACGTCGGCGCGGGCCTCATCACCATCGAGCGCGACAAGGTCTATGCGCATGCCTGGTTCAAGACCGACAAGACCGCCTCGGTGCAGAAGATCGTGCTGCCCAAGGACTTCGAGGGCACCGGCTACATCAACGTGCACTTCGTGCGCGACCCGGCCTCGGACGAGGTCTACATGAGCCCGCTGTCCTACGGCATCGCGCCCTTCGCCACCAGCCTGTCGAAGCGCACGGCCAACCTGCAGCTCACGAGCACCGAGCTCGTGAAGCCCGGCCAGACGGTGAAGATGAAGCTCACCAGCGACCAGCCCACGCGCGCCGTGGTGTTCGCGATCGACGAGGGCATCCTGCAGGTGGCGCGCTACAAGACGCCCGACCCGCTCAAGCACTTCTTCCAGAAGCGTGCGCTCGAGGTCGGCACGCTGCAGACGCTCGACCTGATCCTGCCCGAGTTCAAGAAGCTGATGCAGGGCGCCGCGCCCGGCGGCGATGGCGAAGGCGAGCTCGGCAAGCACCTGAACCCGTTCAAGCGCAAGCGCGACAAGCCGGTGGCCTACTGGTCGGGCCTGGTCGACGTGAACGGCAGCCGCGAGTTCAGCTACACCGTGCCCGAGAGCTTCAACGGCAGCCTGCGCGTGATGGCGGTGGCCGTGAACGACGAGACCACGGCCGCGAAGAGCACCCGCACCACGGTGCGCGGCGACATGGTGATCCTGCCGAACGCGCCGCTTGCCATGGCGCCCGGCGACACGGTCGAGGTCGGCGTCGGCCTGGCCAACAACATCGCGGGCTCGGGCAAGGAAGCGCCCATCGCGCTCACGCTCACCGCCTCGGGCGGGCTCGAGGTGGTCGGCGATGCGACGCAGACGCTCAAGGTCAACGAGCGCGGCGAGGCCAGCACGAAGTTCAACGTGCGCGCCAAGCCTGGCGAGCAGGCTGTGCTGGGTTCGTCGGCGCTGGTGTTCACCTCCACGCACAAGAACTTCAGCGCGCGGCTCGCCACCGAGGTGAGCGTGCGGCCCGCCTCGCCCTTCGTCTCGCTGGTGCAGGCCGGCAGCTTCCAGCGCTCGGGCGAGATCGCGAGCAAGGGCGACTTCTATCCGAACTTCCGCCGCAGCGACCTCGCGGTGTCGGCCGCGCCCTGGGCCTTCGCCACCGGCCTCATGCAGTACCTCGAGGCCTATCCGCATGGCTGCACCGAGCAGATCACGAGCCAGACCTTCCCGGCCGTGCTGCTCTCGGGCCGGCCCGAGCTGCTGAAGGAAATGGCGCGGGGCCGCACGGCCGACCAGGGCCCGCTGCCCGAGGCGCGCAAGACGCTCGAGCGCTACCTCGTGCAACTGCGCGCGCGGCAGACGGCCGACGGCGGTTTCTCGCTGTGGCCCGGGGCAGGTGCCGATCCGTTCGCGACGCTCTATGCGGTGCATCTGCTGGTGGAAGCGCGCGACCACAAGCTGCCGGTGCCGCAGGACCTGCTGCAGCGCGCCAACACCTACCTGCAGGGCTGGCTCGGCAGCGGCGACTCGTCGCTCGACGGCTGGCGCCAGCGCACGCAGGCCGCCTACCTGCTGACGCGCCAGGGCATCGTGGTGCCGGCCGCGCTGGCCAACCTGCGCGAGACCTGGCGCAACCAGCAGGCCAAGCAGACCGCGGGCTGGAGCGACGACCTCGGCGCCGTCTACCTCGCGGCGAGCTACCAGCTCGTGAAGCAGGAGCAGGTGGCCAACGAGCTGCTCAACCCCGTGTGGGCCGACCTGCTCGCGCGCAGCGAGAAGAACCAGCGCCGCAACGTCTGGGGCCGCTACTACGACCCGCTGGTGCACGACAGCATGATGCTGCACCTGGTGGGCCGGCATTTCCCGGCGCGGCTCAAGACGCTGAAGCCCGCCGTCTGGGAAGGCATGGCCGGCATGGTACGCGACGGCTGGTACAACAGCCTGTCGTCGGCCGCGATGCTGATGGCGGTCGATGCCTACTTCGGCGCCGTGGCGCAGAACGCCGAGGGCAAGCTCACGGCCTCGGCCATCGATGCGCAGGGCAAGGCCGCGGCGCTCGCGCTCGGCGCCGTCAACCCGGTGGCGCGCGCCGCGGTGCCCGCCGGCACCGCGAAGCTGGGCCTCGCGAACGACAGCGACTTCAACCTCTACTACAGCTGGACCGAACAGGGCTTCGAACGCAAGCTGCCCGACACCGCGGTGAACCAGGGACTCGAGGTGTTCCACGAGGTGCTCGACGCCAAGGGCAATCCCGTCACCAAGGTGAAGCTCGGCGAAGAGGTCACCGTGCGGGTGCGCGTGCGCAGCCTCGAGCGGCCGCAGATCGCCGACGTCGCGCTGGTCGACCTGCTGCCCGGCGGCCTCGAGCCCGTGCTGCAGGCCGTGGGCGACGATGCCGAGGGCGAGAACGCCGACGCACCGGTCTGGAAGAAGCGCCTGGGCGGCAACGGCTCGTGGAAGGTGCAGTACGCCGACATCCGCGAGGACCGCGTGGTGTTCTACGGCAGCGTCGACAAGAACCTGCTCGAAGTGACCTACAAGGCGCGCGCCACCAACGTCGGCGACTTCGTGGTGCCCGCGGCCTATGGCGAGGCGATGTACGACCGGCGCATCTACGCGCGCTCGGCCGGTGCGCGCTTCCAGGTGGTCGCGAACTGAGGCCACAGCGGAGCGCGGCATGACCCGGACCCTCGCGCGTCGAGCCCTGATCGCGGGCGTGCTGCTGGCCCTGCTGCTCGCGCTGCTGCGGCTGTGGCCTCATGCCCCGCTCAGCGAGACCGTGGGCAGCTCGCGCGCCGTCTACGCGCGCGGCGGCGAGCTGCTGCGGCTCACGCTCGCGGCCGACGAGCAGTACCGGCTTTGGGTGCCGCTCGAGCGCATCTCGCCCACCCTGATCGACGCGGTGCTGCTCTACGAGGACCGGCGCTTCTACGCCCACCCGGGCGTCAATCCCGCGGCGCTGGTGCGCAGCGCCTGGCGCATCGCGAGCGGCGAGCGTCGCCAGGGCGGCTCCACCCTCACGATGCAGCTCGCGCGCCGGCTCTACGGCATCGACAGTCGCACGGCCGGCGGCAAGGTCGCGCAGATCGCCGCCGCGCTGTGGATCGAGGCGCGCCACGGCAAGCGCGAGATCCTCGAGGCCTACCTCAACACCGCGCCCTACGGCGGCAACATCGAGGGCGTGCAGGCCGCGAGCCTGATCTATTTCCGCAAGGATGCCGCCAGGCTCAGCCTGCCCGAGGCGCTCACGCTCGCGGTGATTCCGCAGAACCCGGTCAAGCGCATCGCCGAGCGCGGCCGCAACACCGAGCTGCAGGCCGCGCGCGAACGCCTCTGGGCGCTGTGGGCCGAGCGCGATCCCGCCGCGCGTCAGCATGCGCCCGACGCGCAGCTCGTGCTCTCGGCGCAGTCGCGCGGCAGCCTGCCCTTCCTGGCGCCGCACCTCACCGACATGCTGCTCGCGCAGCCGCGAAGCGATGCCGGCGTCGCGGCGCCGGTCGAGATCCGCGCCACCCTCGACCTGCGCATGCAGTCCACGCTCGAGCGCGTGATGGCCCAGTACCTGCGCACGCATGCCGACGTCGGCATGAACAACGCGAGCGCGCTGCTGCTCGATGCCTCGACCATGCAGGTGCGCGCGCTGATCGGCTCGGCCGACTGGCACGACGATGCCATCGCGGGCCAGGTCAACGGCACCCAGGCCAAGCGCTCGCCGGGCTCCACGCTCAAGCCCTTCATCTACGCGCTCGCGCTCGACCAGGGGCTGCTGCATCCGAAGACCATGCTGAAGGACGCGCCGACCGCCTTCGGTCCCTACACGCCCGAGAACTTCGACCATCGCTTCGCGGGGCCGCTGTCGGCGCAGGAGGCGCTGATCCGCAGCCGCAACGTGCCCGCGGTCGCGGTGGCCGCGAAGCTCTCGAAGCCGGGCCTCTACGACTTCATGCGGCTGGCCGGCGTGCAGAAGCTGCAGAGCGAATCGCACTACGGCCTCGCGCTGGTGCTCGGCGGCGGCGAGGTCACGCCCGAGGAGCTCGCGGGCCTCTACGGCACCCTGGCCAACGGCGGTATCGCGCAGCGGCTGCGCTACACCGAACCCGCGCCCGACGAGCGGCCCGCGCAGCCGCTGCGACTGCTGAGCGAGGAGGCCTCGTTCATCACGCTCGACATGCTGCGCCAGACGCCGCGCCCCGACACCACCCTGCCCGCGCGGCCCGCCATCGCCTGGAAGACCGGCACCTCCTGGGGCTTTCGCGACGCCTGGACCGCGGGCGTGTTCGGTCGCCACGTGCTGGTGGTGTGGGTCGGCAACTTCGATGGCAGCAGCAACCCCGCGCTGGTGGGCGTCGACGCGGCCGCGCCGCTGTTCCTGCGCATGGTCGACGCGCTGCGCGCCGAGCGGCTCGATCCCGGCGAGGTTGCCGTCACGCAGCCGGCCAACCTGCGTCAGGTCGAGGTTTGCGCCGCCACCGGCGGCCTGCCCGATGCGCTGTGCCCGGTGCGCACGCGCACCTGGTTCATCGCCGGCAAGTCGCCGATCCAGGTCAGCAACCTGCATCGCGCCGTGTGGGTCGACGAGACCACGGGCAAGGTGGTCTGCGGTCCGCAGCCGAACGCGCGCCAGCAGGTGGTCGAGCAATGGGGCAGCGACATGCGCCGCCTGTTCCGCCAGGCTGGCCTGCCGCGCGCCAGCGTGCCCGCCGACGGCTGCGAGCAGAAGGACGCGGGCGCGCCCGAGGCCGCCCCGCTCATCAGCTCGCCGCTGCGCGGCGTGCGCCACACGCTGCGCGTGGCCAAGCCCGAGCCGCTGGTGCTGCGCGCCGAGGCCGCGGCCGGCACGCAGACCCTCTACTGGTTCGCCGACGACGCGTTGGTCGGCCGTGCCGCGCCCGGCGAGGGCATCGCCTGGATGCCGGACCTGGCCGAGTCGGGGCGGCGCTACGTGCTGCGCGTGGTCGACGACCAGGGGCGGGCCGAGTCGCGTGAAGTGATCGTCGATATCGCACCTTAGTGGCAGTCATGTCACCGCGGCGTCACGCGTGGTCGGCAAGGTCTCGCGTTTTCGACTCGGACTCCCGACCTCCATGAAGAAGACGCGCCTTTCCCTCCTCGCCCTGGCCGCCGCCGCTGCGTTCGCCGCCACCGGTGCCTCGGCCCAGACCGCCTTCCCCGCCACCCTCGCCGGCCATGCCGTGCTGCCCGCGCAGAGCTTCGTCGCCGCGCCCAAGGACGCACCGGCCGACCTGCAGGTCAGCGGCAAGTTCACCACGCCGAAGCGCGTGGAAGCCATCGGCAGCGTCGAGGGCCTCTCGGGCGGCCGCGGCACCGGCGTGTCGCTGCCCTTCAAGGGCCAGCCGCTGCAGGGCCACTCGGGCATCAAGAAGATGGACGACGGCAGCTTTTGGATCCTCACCGACAACGGTGCCGGCGCGAAGGCCAACTCGCCCGACTTCATGCTCTACCTCAACCACTACAAGGTCGACTTCAAGAGCGGCAAGTTCCAGCGCCTGGCCACCGTGTTCCTGCACGACCCCGACAAGAAGGTGCCGTTCCGCATCGTCCACGAGGGCAGCAAGCAGCGCTACCTGACCGGCTCCGACTTCGATCCCGAGAGCTTCCAGTTCGCCGGCGGCGCGCTGTGGATCGGCGAGGAGTTCGGGCCCTACCTGATCAAGGCCGACCTCAAGGGCAAGGTGCTCGCCGTGTTCGACACCCAGGTCGACGGCAAGGTCGTGCGCTCGCCCGACAACCCCGCCGTGACCACGCCCGGCGTGCCCGGCGGCGCGGTCGACTTCCAGATCAAGCGCTCCAAGGGCTTCGAGGGCATGGCCGCCTCGAAGGACGGCAGCAAGCTCTACGCGCTGCTCGAAGGCCCGGTGTGGAACGCCGAGGCCAAGGACTTCGAGAAGGTCGAGGGCAAGGAAGCGCTGCGCGTGCTCGAGTTCGACGTGGCGGGCGAGAAGTGGACCGGCCGCCACTGGAAGTACGTGCTCGAGGCCAACGGCAACGCCATCGGCGACTTCAACATGATCGACGGCACCACCGGCCTGATCATCGAGCGCGACAACGGCGAAGGCACCAGCGACAAGGCCTGCCCCGAAGGCCAGAAGCGCACCGACTGCTTCCACGACATCGCGAAGTTCAAGCGCGTCTACAAGGTCGAGCTCGGCGACGCCAACGTCGGCGGCCCGGTGCGCAAGATCGGCTACATCGACCTGCTGAACATCGCCGACCCCGACAAGCTCGCGCGCAAGCCGCTCAACGACGGCGTGCTCAAGTTCCCGTTCTTCACCATCGAGAACGTCGACGTGGTGGATGCCACCCACATCGTCGTCGGCAACGACAACAACCTGCCCTTCTCGAGCAGCCGCGAGCCGAACAAGGCCGACGACAACGAGCTGGTGTTGCTGGAGGCGGGGGCGCTGCTACAGGCGAAGTGAGCGGCGGGAACGCCCGCTATCGCCCTGCGCCCGGGTCGAGATAGCAGGGTGTTTCCTTGGGGAAATCGTGCCAGATGAGTATTATTCTCATTCTCCCGGCCTTGGCCTTTCCCCTTTTTCCATGACTTCCCGAACGACTTCGCCCGCCGTCCGGCGCGCGGCGTGAGCGCCGGCCTGCGCTACCGCCTCGGTGTGGCCTCGCGCGCCGTCGCCGCCATCGCCGGCGGCTACGGCGTGGCCGCGCTCTCCGCCGCCGCGCTCGCGCTGTGCCTGCCCGCCGCCTTCGGCATGGCGCGCAGCGAAGCCGCGATGACCGGCACGCTGGCCTCCTTCCTCGTGTTCGCGATCGCGGTGATGTGGGTGTTCGCGGCGCGCAGCGCATGGCGCGCCTGGATCGGCCTGGTCATCGCCGCGGCGCCGCTGGGCGCGCTGCTGCTCGTGTTGCCGACGCCGGGAGCGGGCGCATGAAGGAAGGCTTCCGCCAGTCGATGGCCTGGCTGCACACCTGGTCGGGCCTGTTGGTCGGCTGGGTGCTGTTCATGGTGTTCGCGGCCGGCACGGCCTCGTACTTCAAGGACGAGATCACGCTGTGGATGAAGCCCGAGCTGCACGGCCTCTCGCGCGCGCCGGTGCCGCAGGTGCAGGCCACCGAGGGCGCCTACGCCTACCTGCAGCAACACGCGGCCGATTCGCCGCGCTGGTTCATCACGCTGCCGACCGAGCGCGAGCCCTCGACCAGCCTGTTCTGGACCCGGCCCGCGCCGCCGGCCGGCTCGCCGCCGCGCGACCGGCGCGATCGCTTCGGCCGCGCGGTGCTCGACGCGGCCAGCGGCCAGCCCTCGGCGGCGGTGCGCGAGACGCGCGGCGGCGAGTTCTTCTACCGCCTGCACTTCGACCTGCACTACATGCCCGCGATCTGGGGCCGCTGGATCGTCGGCTTCTGCGCGATGTTCATGCTGGTGGCGATCCTCAGCGGCATCGTCACGCACAAGCGCATCTTCAAGGACTTCTTCACCTTCCGGCCGAAGAAGGGCCAGCGCTCGTGGCTCGACGCGCACAACGCGACCGCGGTGCTCGCACTGCCCTATCACGCGATGATCACGTACACGGGCCTGGTCACGCTGATGTTCATGTACATGCCCTGGGGCCCGCAGGCGGCCTACAAGGACAGCGGCGGCACGCAGACCTTCTTCTCCGAGGCCTTCGCGGGCGGCGTGCGCGAGCAGTTCAAGGCCGCGGGCCAGAAGGCGCCGATGGCACCGGTCGCGCCGATGCTCGCGCAGGCTTCCGCGCACTGGGGCGGCGCGCCGGTCGGCCGCCTCACAGTCAACTCGCCGAACGATGCCAACGCGACGGTCATCGTGCGCCGCGCCGAAGGGCCGCAACTGGGGTCCGAGCAACCGTCGATGGTCTTCAACGGCGTGACCGGCGCCCTGGTCGGTGCCTACGGCGACAGCATGCGGCCCGCCGTCGAGACGCGCAGCGTGCTCTACGGCCTGCACATCGGCCGCTTCGGCGATCCGCTGCTGCGTGCGCTGTTCTTCGTCTCGGGCCTCGCGGGCTGCCTGATGGTCGCCACCGGCCTCCTGCTGTGGGCCGTGAAGGAGCGCCAGAAGTTCGCGAAGCGGCTCAAGCAGGGCGGCCGCGTGAGCTTCGGCCTGCGGCTGGTCGACGGGCTCAACCTCGGCGCGATCGCGGGCCTGCCCCTCGCGATGGCCGCCTTCTTCTGGGCCAATCGGCTGGTGCCGTTCGACACGGCCGACCGCGGCGCGGCCGAGATCGGCTGGTTCTTCGCGGTCTGGGGCGCGGCCGCGCTGCTGGGTCTCGCGCGGCCCACGCTGCGCATGTGGCAGGCGCAGCTCGCCGCGGGCGCGCTGCTGTTCGCGCTGCTGCCGGTGCTCAACGCCTTCACCGGGCCGGCGCCGCTCACGGTCAGCCTGCGTTCGGGCCCGAGCGCCGTCGCCGGCTTCGACCTGGTGTCGATCGCGCTGGGCCTGGGGCTCGCGGGCGCGGCCTGGATGGTGGAACGCAAGCGGCGCAAGGCCCTGAGCGCTTCGGCGAAGAAAGCCGTGAAGGCCGGCCCGGCCGATGACGCGGTGGAATCGCCTTCGCTTGCCACCTCGGGCCAGGGATCGTGATGAACGCCTTGCTGATCGCGACGGTGTTCGCCGCTTCGCTCGCGGGCTTCTGCGCGCTGGGCCTCGCAATGGACCGCCACAGCGAGGACGTCTTCGGCCGCGGCAGCACGCCCGGCCCGTGGCGCCGCTGGCTGCAGCTCGGCGGCAGCGTGGCGCTGTGCCTGTCGCTCGTCGCCAGCCTGCGCGCCGCCGGCCATTCGATCGGCTGGGTGCTCTGGTTCGGCGCGCTCACGGCGGCCGCGCAGACGGTGGTGGGGCTGTTGAGCTATGCGCCGCGCCGCTTCCACTGGGTGGCGTCGGCGGCGGCGGCGATCGCGGTGCTGGCGGGGCTCGGGTGCCTGGTGTTGGCCGCGCTGGGCGACTGAGCCTCTCTCACTCCCCGCGGCGCGTCGAGGTGCCGCCATGCAGCACCCCCTGCGTCATCGGCAGCGCCATGAAGTCGTGCGGAAACCCCAGTGCGATCGCGCTCGCCGCATCAAGCCGTCGCAGCGCCTGTGCATCGAGTTCGATCTCGAGCGCTCCGAGGTTGTCCTCGAACTGCGCGAAGGTGCGCGCGCCGATGATCGGCATCACCGTCGGCCCGCGCCGGTGCAGCAGCCAGGCCAGCGCGATCTGCGCGCTCGAGCGGTCCTGCTCCTTCGCGATCTGTGCCACCACGTCGGCGATGGCGAGGGCGCGTTCCGAGAGCGCGCCGTTGCCCACGGCCACGTCCTTGCGCGTGCCGGTCACGCGCGGGTCGAGGCCCTTGGCGTGGTCGAGGTCGGCGCGGCTGTACTTGCCGGTCAGCACGCCACTGCCCAGCGGCGACCAGGCCATCACGCCGAGGCCGAGCTCGCGCGCCATCGGCAGCAGCTCGCGCTCCACGGTGCGCTCGATCAGGCTGTACTCGATCTGCAGTGCCACCAGCGGCGCCCAGCCGCGCAGTTCGGCCAGGGTCTGCATGCGCGCGACCTGCCAGGCGGGCGTATCGGAGATGCCCGCGTAGAGCACCTTGCCCGCGCGCACGAGGTCGTCGAAGGCGCGCATCACTTCGTCGAAGGGCGTCAGGCCGTCCCAGATGTGCAGGTACAGCAGGTCGATGTAGTCGGTGCCCAGGCGCTTCAGGCTGGCCTCGACCGAGCGCACCATGTTGCGCCGGTGGTTGCCGCCCGCGTTGGGATTGCCGGGCTGCATGTTGAGCGTGTACTTGGTGGCCAGCACCACCGACTCGCGCCGGTCGGCGAGGAACTGGCCCAGCAGCCGCTCCGAGCTGCCGTTGGTATAGAAGTTGGCGGTGTCGACGAAGTTGCCGCCGCGTTCGAGGTAGGCGTCGAACATGCGGCGCGATTCGCCGGCGTCGGCACCCCAGCCCCAGTCGCTGCCGAAGGTCATGGTGCCGAGCGAGATCGGGCTGACGCGCAGGCCCGAGCGGCCGAGAGTGAGGTAGTCGTCGAGTTGCATGGGGATGTCCTTTCGAGGGGGAAGGCGCCGCGGTGCGCGAGCGCCATGGACTCGAATGTCGTTCCACCATTGCATTGGAGAAATACCGCTGTGCTTGATGCTTTGTGAAGCCTCTCTTCATAATGCCCACATGTCCCCCGACCTTCTCCCCGCCATCGCCGCCTTCGCCCGCGTGGCCCATCACGCCAGCTTCACGCGCGCGGCCGAGGAACTCGGCGTCTCGCCCTCGGCGCTGTCGCAGACCGTGCGCACGCTCGAGGCCAAGCTCGGCGTGCGGTTGCTCGACCGCAGCACGCGCAGCGTCGGCGCGACCGAGCTGGGCCGGCAGTTCCTCGAGGGCGTGCGGCCGGCGCTCGCGGCGCTGGCACAGGCAGTGGAAGGCATCGACGAGGCACGCGACAAGCCGGCGGGGCTGCTGCGCCTGAACGTGGCGCGGGTCTCGGCCGAGCTGCTGCTCTATCCGCACTTCGGCGATTTCGCCGCAGCCTATCCAGACATCGTGCTCGAGCTGGTCTGCGACAACCGCATGGTCGACCTGGTCGAGGGCGGCTTCGATGCGGGCATCCGGCTCGGCGAGAGCCTGGCGCAGGACGTGGTGGCGCTGCCGATCGCGGGGCCGCAGCGCATGGTGAGCTTCGCCGCGCCGCGTTACCTGGAGGGACGGACGCCGCCGCGCACGCCCGAGGACCTGCGCGAGCACCGCTGCCTCAACTTCCGGCTCACGACCGGTGGTCTCTACCGCTGGGAGTACGCGCAGGACGGCCGCGAGCTCGACGTGGAGGTGGCGGGGCCGGTGATCGCCAACGACAGCGAGGTGCTGCTGGCGGCCGCGCGCGCCGGCGCGGGCATTGCGGTGGCCTTCGAGGGCACGGTGCGCGAGGACTTCGACAGCGGCCGGCTGGTGCCGCTGCTCGAGCCGTGGTGGCCGAGCTTTCCGGGCTTCTATCTCTACTACCCGAGCCGCGCGCAGATGCCGCGCAAGCTGCGGGTGTTCATCGACTTCCTGCAGGCGCGACATGCGCCGCAGCGCGCGCCGCTCAGGCCCGCATCAGCGCCTCGATCTCGTCCGCCTTCACCGGCACGCCGCGCGAAATGAGCTCGCAGCCGGTGGCCGTGACGATGGCGTCGTCTTCGGTGCGGATGCCGATGTTGTGGAACTGCTCGGGCACGCCGTCGGCGGGGCGCACGTAGATGCCGGGTTCGAGCGTGAGCACCATGCCGGGCTGCAGGATGCGGCTCGGGCGGTTCTTGATGAGCTCGTTCGACAGCGGATCCTTGCGCTCGCTGACCTCGCCGACCTGCGTGGGCTCGACGTAGCTGCCGCAGTCGTGCACGTCCATGCCGAGCCAGTGGCCGGTGCGGTGCATGTAGAACTGGAAGTAGGCGCGGCTGTCGATCACGTCGTCGAGGCCACCGACCTTGTTGGCGTCGAGCAGGCCCAGGTCGAGCATGCCCTGCGCGAGCACGCGCACGGCGGCGTCGTGCGGGTCGTTGAAGCGGTTGCCGGCCTTGGTGGCGGCGGCCGAGGCGTCCTGGCTCGCGAGCACGAGGTCGTACAGCGCGCGCTGCGGGCCGGTGAACCTGCCATTGGCCGGAAAGGTGCGCGTGATGTCGCTGGCGTAGCCGTCGAGCTCGCAGCCGGCGTCGATCAGCACCAGCTCGCCGTCGCGCACGGGCGCCGCATCGGCGCGGTAATGCAACACGCAGGCGTTGGCGCCGGCCGCGACGATGGAACCGTAGGCCGGGTATTGCGAGCCGCCGAGGCGGAACTCGTGCAGCAGCTCGGCGTCGAGGTGGTACTCGCGCACGTCCTTGCCCTCGCGCAGCATGCGCGCCGACAGCTGCATCGCGCGGATGTGGGCGCGGGCGCTGATCTGGGCGGCGCGGCGCATGATGTCCTGCTCGTGCGCGTCCTTCACGAGGCGCATCTCGTCGAGCGGGCCGCAGAGGTCGCGCTGCTCCTCGGGGCACAGCGCGCCGTAGCGCACGCGCGCGCGCACCGACTGCAGCCAGCCGTCGACGCGGGTCTCGAGGCCCTTGTGGGTGGCGAACGGATACCAGACGACCGAGCGGTTCTCGAGCAGCTTGGGCAGCTTCGCATCGAGCTCGGTGACCGAGAAGGCCTCGTCGAGGCCGAGCGCCTCGGGCGCGGCGTCGGGGCCGAGCCGGTAGCCGTCCCAGATCTCGCGCTCCAGGTCCTTGGGCGCGCAGAACAGCGTGGCGCGGCCGTCGCCGCCGAGCACCAGCCAGGCATTGGGCTCGGTGAAGCCGGTCAGGTAGTAGAAGTAGCTGTCGTGGCGGAACAGGAAGTCGCTGTCGCGGTTGCGCTGGCGTTCGGGCGCGGTCGGGATGATCGCGATGCCGTCCTTGCCCAGTTGCGAGGCGAGGCGAGCGCGGCGCTCGGCGTAGATCTTCTTGGTGTCGGTGGTGGTCATCGCGTGGAGACTTCCTGTGAGACGGGCTGGCTACGAAGGCCGGTTGAGTTCGGCGAGGCGCTCGGGCGTTCCCACGTCGGTCCAGGGGCCGGTGTAGAGCTCGGCGCTCACCAGGCCATTGTCCATCGCGGCACGCAGGATCGGCGCCAGCGGGGCTTTGACGCCGCCGGGGTTGCCGCCAGGGATGGCGCAGTACGGCGGCGCGAACAGCGCGGCGCGGTACAGGCCGATGGTCGAGAAGGTGTGGCGCGGGCCGTCTTGCGTGTTGAGCGCGAGGCCCTCGGCCGAGAGGCCGAAGTCGCCCTTCGGGTTGTGCGCGGGATTGGGTACCAGCCACAGGTGCGCGAGATTGCCGCCCGCCACGAAGCGCTCGACCGCGGCCTGGGTGAAGACGAAGCCGGGCGCGAACACGTCGCCCGCCGCGACCCAGAACGGATCGCCCAACAGCGGCAGCGCGCGCACGATGCCGCCCGCGGTCTCGAGCGCGCCGCCGAAGTCGCGGGCCTCGTCGGAGTATGAAATCGATAGCGGCACCTGGCCACCCAGCAACGGTTTCGGGCCGAAGTGGCTGGAGATCCGGTCGCCGAGCCAGGCGGTGTTGAACACCAGCTCGGTGAAGCCGCCGGCCGCCAGCGCCTCCATCGGCCATTGCATCAGCGGCTTGCCGCGAACCTCGAGCAGGGGCTTGGGGGTGGTGTCGGTCAGCGGCCGCATGCGCTCGCCGCGACCGGCCGCGAGCACCATGGCCTTGGCCGCCACCGTCGCGTTCCCGCTCAAGCGCCGGCCGCCACGCGCCCGCGTTGCAGCTCGTTGCGTTCGCTGTGGCGCGGGCGGAACAGCGAGACCAGGCAGTCCATCAGCGCATGGGCCTTGGCCGAGTGGTCGCCGCCGAAGTTGCAGACGTAGACGTCGAGCGTGACGGCGCGCTGCTCGGGCCAGGTGTGCAGGCACAGGTGCGATTCGGCCAGCAGCACGGTGGCGGTGACGCCGCCCGGGCCGTGCGCGGTGGCCGGGAAGCCGTGGACCAGCTTGCCCACCGGCTGCAGCCCCGCGGCCGACACGGCCTTGAGGCAGACGGCGCCGAGCGCCTCGCCGTCGGTGAGCCACTGCGCGCCGCATTGGCAGTCGTGAAGGTCGGCGGTGAGGTGCAGCCCGTGCATATGTCCGCGACTTTAGTACATCGCCCATGCGGGAAAACGCGGGTCCGGCCGGCTGCGCAAAATAAGCGCAGAGGGGTGTAAAGAGGCTGTCGGTGCCGGTTCGGGCTCGCCCGGTAAAATCGCGGGTTCTCCCGAGTCCCACCCACCCAACTCCCCCGAAAGTTCCCTGCCCATGGCCAACCAAGCCCTGATGGCCAACGCGATCCGCGCGTTGGCGATGGATGCCGTTCAACAAGCCAACTCCGGACATCCGGGCGCACCGATGGGGATGGCCGACATGGCCGTCGCGCTGTGGGGCGAGCACCTGCGCTACAACCCCGCCAACCCGCACTGGTTCGACCGCGACCGCTTCGTGCTGTCGAACGGCCATGCCTCGATGCTGCTGTACGCGGTGCTGCACCTGACCGGCTACGACCTGCCGATCGACGAGCTCAAGAACTTCCGCCAGCTGCACAGCAAGACCGCGGGCCACCCCGAGGTCGACGTGACCCCCGGCGTGGAAACCACCACCGGCCCGCTGGGCCAGGGCATCACCAATGCCGTGGGCTTCGCGCTGGCCGAGAAGCTGCTGGCCGCCGAGTTCAACCGCCAGGGCCACGACATCGTCGACCACCACACCTACGCCTTCCTGGGCGACGGTTGCATGATGGAAGGCATCAGCCACGAAGCCTGCGCGCTGGCCGGCGCCTGGCACCTCAACAAGCTGATCGCGCTGTACGACGACAACGGCATCAGCATCGACGGCCAGGTCAAGCCCTGGTTCATCGACAACACGGAACAGCGCTTCAAGGCCTACGGCTGGAACGTCATCGGCCCGATCGACGGCAACGACGCCCAGGCCGTGTCGAAGGCCATCGCCGAGGCGAAGAAGGAAACCTCGCGCCCGACGCTGATCGCCTGCAAGACCACCATCGGCAAGGGCAGCCCGAACCGCGCCGGCACCGCCAAGGCGCACGGCGAGGCGCTCGGCGCCGAAGAGATCAAGCTCACGCGCGAAGCCCTGGGCTGGACCGCGCCGGCCTTCGAGATCCCGACCGAGGTCTATGCCGACTGGAACCACAAGGACGAAGGCCACCGCGTCGAGACCGACTGGAACGAGCGCTTCGCCGCCTACGCCGTCGCCTATCCCGAGCTGGCCGGCGAGTTCACGCGCCGCATGAAGGGCGAGCTGCCCAAGGAATTCCACCAGGTCGCGTTCGACACCGTGGTGGCCGCGCACACCAAGGCCGAGACCGTGGCCAGCCGCAAGGCCAGCCAGCTCGCGCTGGAAGCGTTCACCGCCGCGCTGCCCGAAATGCTCGGCGGCAGCGCCGACCTGACCGGCTCGAACCTCACCAACACCAAGAGCACGGCCGCGCTGCGCTTCGATCCGAAGACCGGCGCCGTGGTGCTGAACGTGCCGGCGGTCGAGGCCAAGCCCGCCGCCGAAGACGAAGCCAAGCCGGCAGCGCCGGCCGAAGCCCCGCACGGCACCATCGGCCGCCACATCAACTACGGCGTGCGCGAGTTCGGCATGGCCGCGATCATGAACGGCGTGGCGCTGCATGGCGGCTACATCCCCTACGGCGGTACCTTCCTGACCTTCAGCGACTACAGCCGCAACGCGATCCGCATGGCCGCGCTGATGAAGCGGCGCGTGATCCACGTGTTCACGCACGACTCCATCGGCCTGGGCGAAGACGGCCCGACGCACCAGTCGATCGAGCATGCCGCCTCGCTGCGCCTGATCCCGAACCTCGACGTCTGGCGTCCGGGCGACACGGCCGAGACCGCCGTGGCCTGGGCCGTGGCGCTGCAGAACCAGTCGCGTCCGACCGCGCTGCTGCTGAGCCGCCAGAACATCGCCTACGCACCGAAGAGCGAACTCGGCGACATCAGCCGCGGCGCCTACGTGCTCGCCGAGCCGGAAGCGGTCGGCCTGAAGAGCAAGAAGACGGCTGCCGTCATCATCGCCACCGGCTCCGAAGTGCAGCTCGCGCTGGCCGCGCAGAAGCTGCTGGCCGAGAAGAAGATCGCGGTGCGCGTGGTGTCGATGCCCTCGACCACCACCTTCGACCGCCAGGACCTGGCCTACAAGAAGGCCGTGCTGCCGAAGAAGCTGCCGCGCATCGCGGTCGAGATGGGCTGCACCGGCGGCTGGTGGAAGTACGGCTGCGCCGCCGTCGTCGGCATCGACACGTATGGCGAATCGGCACCCGCGCCGGTGCTGTTCAAGCACTTCGGCTTCACGGCCGAGAACGTCGCCGCCACGGTCGAGGCCGCGCTGCGCGACTGAGGCAGAGCGTCTTCCGTCCGATCAAGATCAGAGAAGTTTTTCAACCTTAGGAGCAAGTCAGATGGCTATCAAACTCGGTATCAACGGCTTCGGCCGCATCGGTCGCAACGTGCTGCGCGCGGCCGTGCAGAACTTCAAGAACGACATCGAAATCGTCGCCATCAACGACCTGCTCGAGCCCGACTACCTGGCCTACATGCTGCAGTACGACTCGGTGCACGGCCGCTTCAAGGGCGAGGTCACGGTCGAGGGCAACACGCTGATCGTGAACGGCAAGAAGATCCGCCTGACGCAGGAGCGCGATCCCGCGAACCTGAAGTGGAACGAGGTCGGCGCCGACGTCGTGCTCGAGTCGACCGGCCTGTTCCTCACCAAGGAAACGGCGCAGAAGCACATCGACGCGGGCGCCAAGAAGGTGATCCTGTCGGCGCCGTCGAAGGACGACACGCCGATGTTCGTCTACGGCGTGAACGACAAGAAGTACGCCGGCGAAGCCATCGTCAGCAACGCCAGCTGCACCACCAACTGCCTGGCCCCGCTGGCCAAGGTGCTCAACGACAAGTGGGGCATCAAGCGCGGCCTGATGACCACCGTGCACGCCGCCACCGCCACGCAGAAGACCGTGGACGGCCCGAGCAACAAGGACTGGCGCGGCGGCCGCGGCATCCTGGAAAACATCATCCCGTCGTCGACGGGCGCGGCCAAGGCCGTGGGCGTGGTGATCCCCGAGCTCAACAAGAAGCTCACCGGCATGAGCTTCCGCGTGCCGACCTCCGACGTGTCGGTGGTCGACCTGACGGTCGAGCTGGTGAAGGAAGCCACGTACAAGGAAATCTGCGCCGAGATGAAGGCACAGAGCGAAGGCGCGCTCAAGGGCGTGCTGGGCTACACCGAAGACAAGGTGGTGGCCACCGACTTCCGCGGCGACCCTCGCACCTCGATCTTCGACGCCGAAGCCGGCATCGCGCTCGACGGCACCTTCGTGAAGCTCGTGAGCTGGTACGACAACGAATGGGGCTACTCGAACAAGTGCCTCGAGATGGTGAAGGTCGTCTCGAAGTAAGCCTTCGACGCCACCAGGAAAAAACGCGCTCCCCGGAGCGCGTTTTTTTTGGGGCGCCGCGCGACGTTCAGCGCAGCTTCTCGTTGCGCCGTATCTCGCTCGCGAGCTGCGCTGCCATGCGTGCCGCGGCGCGGCGCGCGGCCAGGCCGAAATCGCTCTTGTATTCGTCGAACTCGGCGGTGCCGTTGCCGACCGCGCGCACCCGCGTGACCTCGGCGCCCGCGGCATCGGTGACCGTGCACTGCACCTCCGCGGTGAACGAGGTCGGTGGCCAGGCGAGCAGCGAACTGGAGCTCGAGTCGGTCGTGATCCTCGGCGTGAACACCAGCGCGATGCCGGCCGCCTGGTTGGCCTTCACGTCGTTCGCGGTGCGCAGCACCACCACGTCGCGGTACACCGCGCGCAGCGCATCGCGCACCGGCTTCTCGAGGTCGCGGTACGGGTAGTAGCTGACCTTGCTGCCGCTGCCGCCGGGCGTGACCACCTGGGTGTCGCGCTGCGCGTCGGTCATCACGTAGGCCACCTTCTTCTGCACCAGGTGCTGCAGCGAGCGCGGCGGTGCCGGGTCCGTGACCATGGTGATCGGATGGGTGCAGGCCGCGAGCAGCAGCGCGCCGAGGGCCAGGGCGGCGATGCCGGTGGCGCGCGAGAAAGCGGAAAGCAGGGACATGGCGGCGCCTCCTGTGGTTGTCGTCATGGCCGGATCGCCGCCACGAACTGCGCATCGGCATAGACCTGGCGCAGCAGCGCGCGCACCAGCCGCGGGTACTCGGCCTGGCCGGCCGGCACGGCCACCGCGCCGCCGTAACCCGACTCGAACTTGGTCTCGGCGCGGTAGGTGCGGCGCAGCCGCTGCGTGTCGGCGCGCGTGACCACGATCTCGACCTCCATGCGGCCGCCGCCGTTGAGCACGCCGAGGTCGAGCTCGTTGACGAGGATGCGCGCCGCGATGCGCGTGGGTGCCTTCGGGTCGAGGATGGAGATCTCGGCCAGGTCGCGCCGCATCGCCTCCTCGAGGTAGAGCGCGAAGCTGCCGTTGGGCGAGACCAGGCGCGTGCTGCGCATGCGCACGTTGTTGACCTTGTCCTCGGGATCGGTGGGCTGGGCGCGCGCCACCGCCACCATGCCGGGACGCGTGGCCTCGAGGCGGTCGAGCGCCTCGTAGTCGGCCGCGTAGGGCGGTGCCATCAGCGGCGCGCAGCCGCTGGCCAGCAGCACGAGCGCGGCCAGCGCGGCGGGCACCGCGGCGGCACGCGCGCATCGGCGCGGGCCTTGCGAACGGAAGATCGCCATGTCCGTGGTCCCCTCTCTGTATCGTTGAACGGCTGCCGACGAAGGTAGCAGCATCCCGTGCGCACGAATACAACGGAAAGGGGTAGGCGGCGAAGGAGAAGCGCCCGTCGGGCGCGCGGCCTCAGACCGGCTCGAGCACGTGGATCAGCTTGCTCTCGACCAGTGCCTTGGTCTTCTCGCCGTGGGCCTTCATGTGCGGCGCGACCGCATGGGCCTGCAGGTCGGCCAGCGTCTCCCACTTCTCGATCACGACGAAGGTGTCGGCGCCGAAGCTGGCCTTCGAGGGCGGGATGCCCTGCGCGTCGATGGTGGCGCCGTATTCGATGCAGCCCTTCTCGGCCAGCACCGCGGCGCGGTTCTCGGCGAAGGCGGCGAGCAGTGCGGCGCGCTGGCCGGGCTTGGCGGTGATGACGGCGACGACGTGGATCATGGGCGAGGGTCTCCTGGGGAAGGGAAGAACGGGCCGGTGCGGCCGCGAGCCTCTGAATCTAAGAGATTCCGTCCAGGCGTGCCGGTCCGCTGGGCGACAAGGCCCGAGGCTTGTCCCTATCATCGCGCGCATGTTCTTTCCGCTGCCCCGCACCGCCACCGCGCCCTTCTGTCCGTCGGAGGTGAAAGGCAGCGTCGCGGTGCCGCGGGAACTGTCCTTCGGCCGCAAGCTGCTGCGCTACGCGGGCCCGGGGCTGCTGGTGTCGGTGGGCTACATGGACCCGGGCAACTGGGCCACCGACATCGAGGCCGGCTCGCGCTTCGGCTACGGCCTGCTGTTCGTGGTGCTGCTCGCGAGCCTCGCGGCGATGCTGCTGCAGACCCTGTGCGTGCGGCTCGGGCTGATCGCGCAGAAGGACCTGGCGCGCGCCTGCCGCGAGCGCTATTCGCCGCGCGTCAACCGCTTCCTCTGGCTCGGCGCCGAGCTGGCCATCGTGGCCTGCGACCTCGCCGAGGTGCTCGGCAGCGCGCTCGCGCTGCATCTGCTGTTCGGCGTCTCGATCCCGGTCGGCATCCTCATCACCGCCTTCGACACACTGCTGGTGTTGGGCCTGCAAGGTGCCGGCTTCCGCCGCGTGGAGGCGATCGTGCTCGGCCTGGTCGGCACCATCGCGGCCTGCTTCGTGGTCGAGCTCGCGATGGCGCCGCCCGACTGGTTCGGCGTGGCGGTCGGCTTCGCGCCGATGCTCGAGCGGCTGCACCAGCCGGGCGCGCTCTACCTCGCGATCGGCATCGTGGGCGCGACCGTGATGCCGCACAACCTCTACCTGCATTCGTCGATCGTGCAGACCCGGCTGGTGGCGCCGACCGAGCCCGCGCGGCGCGAGGCGGTGCGCTTCTGCACGCTCGACGCGGTGGTCTCGCTGTCGCTCGCGCTGCTGGTCAACGCGGCCATCATGGTGCTCGCGGCCAGTGCCTTCCATGGCACCGGCCACACGACGGTGACCGAGATCGACGATGCCTACCGGCTGATCGAACCGGTGGTGGGCAGCGCGCTGGCGGCCACGCTGTTCGGCGTGGCGCTGCTGGCCTCGGGGCAGAGCTCGACCTTCACCGGCACCATCGCGGGCCAGATCGTCATGGAAGGCTTTCTCGACCTGAAGATCCCGTGCTGGCAGCGGCGCCTGATCACGCGCGCGCTGGCGCTGGTGCCGGCCTTCGTCGGCGTGTGGTGGTTCGGCGACGGCGGCGTGGGCAGGATGCTGGTGCTGAGCCAGGTGGTGCTGAGCTTCCAGCTGCCGTTCGCGATGTGGCCGCTGATCCGCTTCACGAGCGACCGCGCGCTGATGGGCGGCTTCGCGAACGGGCCGGTGCTGAAGTCGCTGGCCTGGCTGCTGTTCGCGGTGATCAGCGCGGCCAACGTGTGGCTGGTGGCGTCGGTGGTGCTGGGCATCGGCTGAGCGCCGACCGTCGGTCGCGGATTTGCATCCGGTTACCCGGCGTGGCTTCGGGCGGTCATGCGAAGGCCCTAGCATCGGGCCCGTCGCATCACCCAGGAAGCCCCGCGCATGTTCATCGTGACCCTCACCTACATCCGCCCTCTCGAGGAGGTCGACGCGCTGATCGACGCGCACATGGTGTGGCTGCGGAAGCACTACGAGAGCGGGCTGTTCATCGCCTCGGGCCGCCAGGTGCCGCGCCGCGGCGGCGTGATCATCGCGCGCTCGGGCGACCGCGCCGCGCTCGAGGCGGTGCTGGCGCGCGACCCCTTCGTGCAGGGCGAGGTGGCGCGCGCCGAGGTGATCGAGTTCGTGCCGAGCATGACGGCGCTGGGCGCCGAGATGCTCAAGACCTTCTGAGTCTTCAGGGGGCCGGCTTGTCCTCGCGCCCGCCCGGATGCCGCGCGAAGCGCGCCGGGTCGCGGCCATGCACCGGCGCCCCGTCCTCCCAGGGCCAGCCGCCGAACTGCGTGCGGCGGTAGTCGGCCAGGGTCTGGCTGATCTCGGCCTGCGTGTTCATCACGAAGGGCCCGTACTGCACCACCGGCTCGGCGATCGGGCGGCCCTGCAGCAGCAGGAACTCGGCCGTGTCGGCGTCGCCGTTGACGATCTCGACCGCGGTGCCGGCATGCAACTCGATGGCCGCCGGCCCCTGCACCTCGCGGCCCGCGATGCGCGCCTGCGCACCCTTGAAGAAGTACAGCATGCGCCGCGTGCCTGCGCCGCTGGCGGCCGGCAGCGTCCAGTCGGCGCCGGGCGTCATGCGCAGGGTCCAGATCGCCACGTCGGCCTCGGTGCGCGCGGCCCAGGAATCGGGCGGCGGCGCCAGCGGATCGATGGGCGCGGGCGCGCCGGCCTCGGCCGCGTTGCCGAGCCGGCCCGCGATCACCGCGATCTCGGTGCGGCCGCCGCGCGGCGACTCGACCACTAGGCGCGGGATCGCTTCCGACCAGAACATCGTGAAATGCGGCTCGGCCATCTTGCTGGCGGCCGGCAGGTTCAGCCAGATCTGGAACAGCTCGAGCGGATTCGGCGCGCCGGCGTCGAGCAGCGGGAACATCTCGGAATGCACGATGCCCTTGCCGGCCGTGAGCCACTGCACGTCGCCGCCGCCGAAGCGCGCGGTGGCGCCCAGCGAGTCGGAATGGTCGATCAGGCCCTTGCGCACGATGGTCACGGTCTCGAAGCCGCGGTGCGGGTGCGAGGGAAAGCCCGGCACGGTCTCGCCGTGGTACATGCTCCAGCCGTCCTTGCGGCTGAAGTCCTGGCCGATGTCGCGGCCCGCGAGCGAGGCCTCGGGGCCCATCTGCGCGTTGGCGCGCGGATAGGCGTCGTCGTGGTAGACGCAGAACAGGAACGGGTCGACCGTCTCCCACGGGAAGCCCAGGGGCTTGACCCGCACGATGGGGTTGTTGCTGGCGGTGGCGGTGGGCACGTCGGCCTTCCTTTCGGGATCGGACGCCGTCGATGGCGCGGCGTCCTTGCCTTCCATGTCGGGGCGCCGGCGCCCATCGTAAGGGCGCGTGCGCGCGACAGTGCGGCTCGCGGATGGAACGATGGGCATCGCCGGACCGCCTGCCGCCCTTATTGCTGCGGCATCTGCGCGTTCGGGTCCATGAACACGAGTTCCCAGAGGTGGCCGTCGAGGTCCTGGAAGCCATGGCCGTACATGAAGCCGAGGTCCTGCGGCGCGCGCGGCGTGGTGCCGCCGGCGGCGACCGCCTTGGCCACCAGTTCGTCGACCTCGGCGCGGCTCTCGCACGAGAGGCACAGCAGCACTTCGGTGCTGGTGCGGGTGTCGGCGATCGCCTTGTCGGTGAAGGTCTTGAAGAAGGGCTCGACCAGCAGCATCGCGTGGATGCTGCCTTCCTGCACCACCATGCAGGCGGCGTTGGTGTCGGTGAACTGCGGGTTGAAGCTGTAGCCCAGCGCGTTGAAGAAGGCCTTGGACTTGTCGAGGTCCTTGACGGGGAGGTTCACGAAGATCTGCTTGGTGGCCATGGTGTTTCCTGTGCGTCGAAAGATGGGAACGAAAGAGGGGACTTCGGGGCGCTGGACTGGTTGTTGTGTACAGCGTCCACAAATTATGCAAAACAAAATGGACGGTGTCCACATCAATTTGCAAGAAGACGCTTCCGGCCCCCCGACGGCCCGTCCCGATGCCCGCGCGTACCGTGCGCCGATGGGTGGCGCCGCGTCGCGCAGCGTGCATCATGGCTGGCTCATGGAAATCGAATTCAAGTTCCACATCCCCGCCGACCGCCTGAAGGCCGTCGACGCCGCGCTGCGCCGCGGTGCCGTGGTGCGCACGCGGCTGCAGGCGCGCTATTTCGACACCGCCGACGAGCGGCTGGCCGCGCAGGGCATCGTGCTGCGGCTGCGCAAGGAGGGCCGGCGCTGGGTGCAGACGGTGAAGGCCACCGGCGACAACGCGCTGCACCGGCTCGAGCACAACGTCGACCTCGGCACCGCGGGCGCCTCGCCGGGCATCGACCCGCAGCGCCACCAGGGCACGCCGGTCGGCGAGCGGCTGGCGAAGGCGCTCGCGGGCGAGGATGGGCAGCCCGCGGCGCTGGTCGAACGCCAGTCCACCGACATCGTGCGGCTCACGCGCGACGTGCGCAGCACCGGGCCCGGTGGCGTCGTTGCCGAACTGGCGCTCGATGTCGGCAAGGTGGTCGCGCATGCCGGCACGCCCGAACAGCGCGAATCGCCGGTCTGCGAGCTCGAGCTCGAACTCAAGCGCGGCAGCGTGCCGGGCCTGGTCGCGCTCGCGCAGCGCTGGTCGCAGCAACATGGGCTGTGGTTCAGCACCATTTCGAAGGCCGAGCGCGGCGCGCGCCTGCTCGCGGGGCTCGACGTGGTGCCCGTCATCAAGGCCGAGCCGCCACGCTTCGCGAGCGCGCCCGATGGCCGCGCGATCCAGCGCGCCGTGGTTGCGAACTGCCTCGCGCAGATCCTGCCGAATGCCACCGAAGTGGCCGCGGGCAGCGACGACGAGGAACAGGTCCATCAACTGCGCATCGGCATCCGGCGCCTGCGCACGGCCCTGCGCGAACTCGAGGGGCTCGACCCCACGGGCGCCTTCGACCGCGCGGGCTGGGAGCCGGCGCTGGTCGACTGCTTCCGCGCACTGGGCGCGCTGCGCGACCGCGAGCAGGTGGCGAAGATCGCGCAGCCGAAACTGCGCGAGGCCGGAGCGCCCGAGGTGGATCCGCTGGCCGGCGAGGCGGCCGACGCAGGCCCCACCCAGCCTTCACCCGGCGACGCTGTTCGCGCGCCCGCGTTCCAGGCGGTGCTGGTGGCCTTGATCGGCTTCACCGCGACCGAGGCCCCGGCGCCCGAACCGGCCGCGGAGGGCGCGCCGCCCGTCACGCCGCTGGACTCCGACGACGCCCGTCGCTTCCTGCGCAAGCGCCTGCAACGCCTGCACGAGCAGGCCCTGCGCGACGGCGGCCGCTTCGAATCGCTGGACACCGACAGCCAGCACCGCGTGCGCAAGCGCCTCAAGCGCCTGCGTTACCTCGCCGAATTCGCGGCGCCGCTGTTCGAGACCCGGGACGAGAGGAAGGGCGACGACAAGAGCGCCGCCGAGCGCTACCTGAAGCGCCTGCGCCCCGCGCAGGACGCATTGGGCGAGTTCAACGACGAGGCCGTCGCGATGGCCCTGTACCGCGAAGCCACCGCGCACGATGCGCGCGCCTGGTTCGCGGTGGGCTGGTTCAGCGCACGGCATGCGGCCGGCGCGGCGGCCTGCCGGGAGGCGCTGGAAAAGATCGAGGGCGCGCCGCGGTTCTGGAAGAAGGGCCGCGGCAAGTCCTGACGCGGGGCGCGCGAGCGAGCGCGTCCGATGTCAGTGGTGGTGGCCGTGCGCCCCGTGCACATGGCGATGCTCGATCTCCACCGGCAGCGCCTCGCGCACGTCCGTCACGGTCAGGCTGAAGCGCAGCGCCTTGCCGGCCCACGGATGGTTGCCGTCGAGCATGACGACCGGGCCCTTGATCTTCATCACGGTGAACACGTGCTCGCGGCCGTCGTCGAGGCGACCCTGCAGCTGGCCGCCCACCTTCACGCCCGGCGGGAAGTCGGTCTTGGGAATGCTGCGCACCAGCGTCTCGTCGCGCTGGCCGAAGGCGTCCTCGGGCGCGAGGTTCAGGGTGGTCTGGTAGCCCTTCTCCTGGCCGTCGAGCGCTTCCTCGATCTTGGGCAGCGTGTTCTCGTAGCCGCCGTGCAGGTAGGCCATGGGCTCGGGGCTGGCTTCGATCAGCTTGCCCTGGGCGTCGGCGACTTTGTACTTGAGGGTGACGACGGTGTCTTTTGCGATTTTCATCGGGCCATTTTCCGTGCAAACCGATGGGCCGTGACGGCTAGGTCTTCCACGAGCGGAAGGCCTCGGGCAGCGTTTCCTCCGTGCTCAGCTTCTGCGTCACCATCGCGATGAAGGCCGACACCGCGAGCGGCAGGTGCTTGCGGCTCGGGTACAGCACGGTCAGCCCCTGCCCCGTGCGCTGGTACTGCGGCAGCACCGGCACCAGCCGGCCGGCCGCCACGTCGAGCCGGCCCATCGAGGGCGGCAGCAGCGCGATGCCCAGGCCGGCCACGGCCGCCCGGCGCAGCGCCTGCGCGGTGTTGCCGCTGAAGCGGCCCGTGACCTGCACTTCCTCCTCGCCGTCCGGCCCGGCCAACCGCCAGGTCGCGCGGCCGCTGGGATGCGCCGCGGTCACGCAGTCGTGCTGCGCCAGGTCCTGCAGCGTGGCCGGGGCGCCGCGCGCGGCGATGTAGGCGGAGCTCGCCACCAGGCCGTCGGTGCGCGGTCCCAGCAGCTTGCGGCCGACGTAGCCCGAATCGGGCTGCGCGCCGCCACGGAAGGCGACGTCGATCTGCTCCGCGATCAGGTCGGCCTTGGCGTCGCTGAGCACGAAGTCGACCCGCACCAGCGGATTCGCGGCCAGGAAGTCGGCCACCCATTCCATCGGGAAGAAATCGAAGAAGTCGGCGGTCGCCGCCACGCGCACGAGGCCGCTGGGCTCGCGGCTGCCGGTGACCAGCTCCTGCCCGGCCTCGACCAGTCCATCGACCGCGCCCGCGCAGCGCTCGTGAAAAGCCTGGCCCGCGCTGGTCAGCGTCAGCTTGCGGGTCGAGCGCTGCATCAGCCGCGTGCCCAGCTGCGCCTCGAGCTGCTGGATGCGCCGGCTCACGGTGTTGGGCGGCAGCCCGAGGCGCCGGGCGGCTTCGGCGAAGCTGCCGTGGCGCACCACCTGCACGAACATGGCGATGTCGTTGAGGTCGAGCATGGGATTCGATTCCTTCCAAGAATGGACGAGTGCAATCCGACTCTACCGTCTAGTCGATCAATGGGTGGCGCCCTAACCTTCGATCCATCGGGCCCGCAGGCCCGTCCATCCATCCCTCGACCCCGAATCCCAGGAGCTTTCATGTCCACCACCCAACCCCTCATCGGCATCGTCATCGGCTCGACCCGCGAAGGCCGCTTCGGCGAGAAGCCCGCGCACTGGATCCACGAGATCGCGAAGCAGCGCACCGACCTCGCCTTCGAGCTGGTCGACCTGCGCGACCATCCGCTGCCCTTCTTCGACGAAGCCGGCGCGCCGGCCTGGGGCCCGGTGAAGAACGAGGCCGCGCGGCGCTGGCAGGCGAAGCTGGCCAGCTTCGACGGCCTCGTCGTGGTCACGCCCGAGTACAACCACGGCCCGAGCGCGGTGCTGAAGAACGCGATCGACTGGGCCTACAAGGAGTTCGTGCGCAAGCCGATCGGCTTCGTGGGCTACGGCGGCGTGGGCGCGGCGCGCGCGATCGAGCAGCTGCGGCTGATCGCGGTCGAGATGCAGATGGCACCGGTGCGCAACGCGGTCCACATCGGCATGGTCGAGTTCCTCGGCATCTGGCAGCAGGGCAAGAACTTCGAGGACTTCCCGCACCTCGCGCAGTCTGCGGGCGGCATGCTCGACGACCTCGCGTGGTGGACCAAGGCACTGAAGACCGCGAGGGAGGCCGTATGACCGCTGAAGTCGCAACACGAACCCGCGCCATCGTCTACCGCACGCGCGGCATGAAGCACGGGCCGATCGCGCGGCTCGTGAGCCCGGGCGACCTCGGCGAATTCCTCAAGCCCTTCGTCTTCCTGGACCTGTTCGGCTTCGACACCGAGGGCGGTCACCGCGGCTTCGGCATGCATCCGCACTCGGGCATCGCCACGCTGACCTGGCTGATCGAGGGCGACACGCTCTACGAGGACACGACCGGCGAACAGGGCGTGCTGCGCGGCGGCGGCGTCGAGTGGATGCGCGCGGGCAATGGCGTCTGGCACACGGGCGCGCCGGCGCCGGGCGTGAAGCGCGTGCGCGGCTTCCAGCTCTGGGTGGCGCTGCCCGCATCGGAAGAGAACGCGCCCGCGCAGAGCATCTACCTCGCGCCCTCGCAGGTGCCGCGCGAGGGCCCGGCGCGCGTGCTGCTCGGCAGCTACGGCGCGGCGCGCAGCGCGATCCCGGCGCCCGCGCCGATCAACTACCTCGCGGTGCAGCTGAAGGACGGCGAGCACTGGCGCTACACGCCGCCGGCCGGCCATACGGTGGGCTGGCTCGCGGTCGAAAGCGGCGGGCTCGACGCGGGCGACGAGGCCGGCGGGACCATCGGCGACGGCGAGCTCGCGGTGTTCGAGGAGTCGGGCGAGGCCATCGAGCTGGTGGCGCACGGCGACACCTCCTTCGTGCTGGGCTCGGCGGTCAAGCATCCGCACGAGCTCGTGATGGGCCACTACTCGGTGCACACCAGCCGCGCGACGCTGGACCAGGGCGAGGCCGAGATCCGTCGCATCGGCGCGAAGCTGCGGCAGGAGGGCCGGCTCGGCCGAGCCTCGTAATCGAGCATGCGCGCGGCGGGTGGCTGCGCCAGAATCGTTCGCTTCCAGAACGATTCAGCCAGCCACCCCCCATGAACATCGTCGATTCCTTCGCCGACGTCGCGCGCTTCGTCGACATCCGGCGCGACATCCACGCCCACCCCGAGCTCGGCTTCGAGGAACACCGCACTTCCGAGAAAGTGGCCGGCCTGCTCGCCGAATGGGGCATCGAGGTGCACCGCGGCATCGCGGGCACCGGCCTGGTCGGCGTGCTGCGCAAGGGCACGGGCGCGCGCACCATCGGCCTGCGCGCCGACATGGACGCGCTGCCGCTGCACGAGGCCAACGAGTTCGCCCACAAGTCGCGCCACGCGGGCCGCATGCACGCCTGCGGCCACGACGGCCACACCACCATGCTGCTGGCCGCCGCCTGGCACCTGTCGCAACAGGGCCCGGACGACTTCGACGGCACGGTGCATTTCATCTTCCAGCCCGCGGAGGAGATGGGCAAGGCCGGTGCCAAGAAGATGATCGACGAGGGCCTGTTCGAGCGCTTCCCGTGCGACGCGGTCTTCGGCCTGCACAACTTCCCGGTCGGCGACGTGGGCCGCTTCGCGCTCAACGAGGGCGCGCTCATGGCCTCGAGCAACACCTACCGCATCACGCTGCACGGGCGCGGCACGCATGCCTCGATGCCGCACACCGGCATCGACCCGGTGGCGGCGGTGGTCAACCTCGCGCAGCAGCTGCAGACCATCGTCGCGCGCACCATCCCGAGCACCGAGCGCGCGCTGCTCGCGGTCACGCAACTGCGCGGCTCGGACGCGCCCAACATCATTCCCGACGAGGCCACGGTCGGCGGCACCATCCGCACCTTCTCGATCGAGGCCATCGACCTGCTCGAGGCGCGGCTGCGCGAGGTGGCCGCGGGCGTGGCGGCGGCGCACGGCTGCACGGCCGAGGTGTTCTTCAACCGCTCCTCGCCGCCGACGGTGAACCATCCGGCCGAGGCGCGCTTCGCGGCCGCCGTGATGCGCGAGGTGGTGGGCGACGACATGGTCACCACCGACTTCCCGGCGGTGATGGGCGCCGAGGACTTCGCCCACATGCTGCTGGCGCGGCCCGGCTGCTATGCCTTCCTCGGCAATGGCGACGGCGACCACCGCCTCGACGGCCACGGGCCCGGGCCTTGCATCATCCACAACAGTTCGTTCGACTTCAACGACGAGATCATCCCGATCGGCGCGAGCTACTTCGTGCGGCTGGCGCAGCGCTGGCTCGCGCCGGGGCGCTGAAGCGACCACGCGGACTTCTTCCTTTCTCCAACCCGACGAAAGCGGCCCCACCGATGACCACCCCGTTCGCCCGACGCTCGCTCCTCGCCCTGGCCTTCGCGGCAGCTGTACTGCCCGCGGCGGCGCAGCAGCGCGTGATCCACATCGTCGTGCCCTTCGGCACCGGCGCGGTGCAGGACACCGTGGCGCGCGCCTTCAACAACGAGCTCGGCGCGGCGCTCAATGCGAGCGCCATCGTCGAGAACCGCGCGGGTGCGGGCGGCACCGTGGGCGCGGCGATCGCGGCCAAGGCGCCGGCCGACGGCAACACGCTGGTGCTCGCGGCCGCGAGCCACAACATCGCAGGCTTCCTCTACAGCAAGCTGCCCTACGACCCGCTCAAGGACTTCGTGGGCGTGGCCAACATCGGCAACGCGGGCTACGTGCTCGCGGTGGCCAGCGGCATGAACGTGTCGACCACGGCCGACTTCATCAAGGAGGTCAAGGCCAATCCCGGCAAGTACAACTACGCCTCGGCCGGCAACGGCAGCGCCACGCACCTCGCGATGGCCTCGTTCCTCGCCAAGGCCGGGCTGCAGATGACGCACATCCCGACCAAGTCCACCGGCGAGGCGGTCAACGAGGTGCTCGCGGGCCGGGTGCAGGCGGTGATTTCGTCGAGCATCGGCGTGATGGGCTTCCAGAGCGATCCGCGCATGAAGCTGCTGGCCTCGACCGGCCAGTCGCGCAGCCCCTTCCTGCCGAAGCTGCCGACCGTGGCCGAGAGCGGCCTCCCCGGCTATGCCTTCGACTCGTGGATCGGCCTGCTCGCGCCGGCGGCCACGCCCAAGGCCGAGGTCGAGCGGCTCAACGCGGCCGTCAACAAGGTGATCGCCGACCCGGCGATCCAGGAACGCTTCACGCGGCTGGGCGTGGAGCCGCGCAGCCAGAGCGCCGAGGAATTCCAGAAGCTGCTGCGCGCCGACTGGGATGCGATGGGGGCGGTGGTGAAGGCTTCGGGGGCGAAAGTCGATTGAAGTCGAATACAAGCTTTGGCAGATAAAAGGTAAATATAACCTTAAGCCTGTAAATTGACAAAACAAGGATAGACCTATATCTTGAAGACAGGATGGACTACCCCCTTCGTTTTGCCGACCAGCTCCGGGCGCACCTCCAGGCGCTGCGGAAGAAGCGCGGCCTGACGCAGGCGCAGGCCGGCGCCCTCGTCGGCGTCAGCCAGGCCCGGATCGCCGAGATCGAGGCGAATCCGGGGGCCGTCGGCTTCGAGCAGTTGATGAAATTGCTGGCGGCGCTGGGCGCGTCGATCTCGCTGCACGACGAGGACGAGGCACCGGCGAATGCGGAACTTCCCGATGGCGACCCGCGCCCGAACGACCGCAACGCGCCGCGCGCCTATGGCCGGGTGCCGTCGCCGGCCGCGCCGGTCGTCCAGGAAAAAGGCGTGGAACCGCCGGCCGCCCCGTCGCTCCCCGAACCGCAAGCGCCGCGCCCCGCCGCGGCTGGCCCCGCGCCCGCCGCCCGCGAGCGCTTCGCCGCCACACCGAGGAAAGGCTCCTGGTGAGGCGCGCGCTCAAGGCCTGGATGAACGGCGAGCTCGTCGGCACCTGGTCGGTCGATCGCGAATCCCACACCTTCCGCTACGAGCCCGCCTGGCTCGCGTCGCCGCGACGCCGTTCGCTGTCGCTCTCGCTGCCGATCACCACGGCGCTCGAAGTCCAGGGCGAGGCGGTGCGCAACTACTTCGACAACCTGCTGCCCGACAACGAGCGGATCCGCGCGCGGCTGGGCCAGCGCTTCGGGCTCAGGAACACCAAGGTCTTCGACCTGCTCGAAGCCATCGGCCGCGACTGCGTGGGCGCGGTGCAGTTGCTGCCCGACGGCGCGGTGCCCGAAGGCTGGGACCGCGTGAACTGCGAGCCGCTCGCCGACGAGCAGGTGGCCGAGCTGCTGCGCGCCGTGCCGACCGAATCGACGCCCGAGCGGCTGCGCGACCGCGACCTGTTTCGCATCTCGCTCGCGGGCGCGCAGGAAAAGACCGCACTGACCCGCGTCGACGGCCGCTGGTGCCGCCCGCATGGCGCCACGCCGACCACCCACATCCTCAAGCTGCCGCTGGGGCTGATCGGGGGCTCGCGGCGCGTCGATGCCTCGGACTCGGTGCAGAACGAATGGCTCTGCGCGCGGATCGTCGGCGCGCTGGGCCTCCCGGTCGCGCCGACCGCCATCGAGACCTTCGTCGACCAGAAGGTCTTGGCGGTCGAGCGCTTCGACCGCGAATGGATGGCGGGCGCGAACGGCGAGCGCTGGATCGCGCGCCTGCCGCAGGAAGATTTCTGCCAGGCAATGGCGCTGCCGCCCGAGCGCAAGTACGAGCAGCACGGCGGCCCCGGCATGACCCGCTGCCTGCAACTGCTGCAGGGAAGCCGCAGCCGGGACGACGGCACGCTGTTCCTGCTCGCGCAGCTCGCCTTCTTCCTGCTGGCGGCCACCGACGGGCATGCCAAGAATTTCTCGATCCACCTGCAGCGCGGCGATGCCTACGAGATGACGCCGCTCTACGACGTGCTCTCGATGTGGCCCTACTTCGGCAACGGCGCGAGCCAGTTCCAGCCGCGCCGGGCCGAGCTGGCGATGGCCGTGCGCTCGAAGAACGCGCACTACGCGCTGCACACCATCCAGGCCCGCCACTGGTGGGGGCTCGCGATGCGCAACGGCGGCGACGACACCTGGCGCGCGATGCTCGCGATGGTCGAGACCCTCGACGAGGCGCTGGCCGAGGTCGAGGCCGTGCTGCCCGCGGACTTTCCCGCGCGGACCTGGGAGGCCGTTTCCCGCGGCATGCGCGCCGAGGCACGGCGCTTCCTTTCGGGCGTGGCGCCCGCCGCGACGCGCTGACCCGGTCTCGTCCTCCAGCCGGATGCGCTCGCCGCGTGCCGGCGTGTAGGACGCCCGTGCATTGACTTCGGCCTTCCGCGGGCGATGCTGGGAACGGGTTCCGGCTCGTAGGCCGGACCGCAGGAAGGAAGGCTTTCATGGAACAGACAACGACAACAGCCATGCCCTCGCGCCAGGGTGGAACGCAGAAGCTCTGGGTGGTGATCGGCGTGCTCGCGGTGGCGGTGGCCGCGCTCGGCGGCGCGCTGTGGCAGAAGCACCAGGGCGGCACGGCGGCATCGCCGCCCGTGGCCCTGGCATCCGGCCCGGCACCCGACGACTTCAAGCCCGATGCCGCGCCGCCGGCGCTCCAGCCCTTGCCGTCCGGCCCGACTGGGACCGCGACCTCGGCGGCGCCTGCGCCGGCCATGAGCGCCACGCCGCAGCCCGTTCCAGCCACGGGCCCTGCGCCGATGGCCGCCGTGCCCGAACCGGCCGCCGCTCCGCCTTGCGCGGTCTGCGGCCATGTCGAGACGGTGCGCGCCGTGCAGCGTACCCAGCGCCCGAGCGGCGTCGGCATGGTGGCCGGCGGCGTGGTCGGCGGGCTGGTGGGCAACCAGATCGGCCATGGCGGCGGCCGCACGGCCGCGACCGTGCTCGGCGCCGTCGGCGGCGGCTATGCGGGCAACGAGATCGAGAAGCGCACCCACACGGTCACCGTCTACCAGGTCGGCGTGCGCATGGACAACGGCACGCTGCGCAGCGTCGAGACGCGCAGCGCGCCGCCGATCGGCAAGGCCGTCAGGCTCAAGGGCCACACGCTGAGCCCGGCCGACGGCCACAAGTAGACCCCACCGGTGTTTCGAGACACGCCCGGCCTTCCGGCCGGGTATGCGCGTTTACGAGAATATTGACGGTATATCCTTAATATATTTAAATCCGCTCCGTCCCAGCCCCGCCCATCCGGGCCCATCCAAGGAGCGAATTCGTGAGCAACCCCCGCTGGCAAGGCATCTTTCCCGCCGTCACCACCAAGTTCCATGCCGACGAGCGCATCGATGCCGAAGGCACCGCGCGCCACATCGACTTCCAGATCCGCAACGGCATCCACGGCCTCGTCACCTGCGGCTCGCTCGGCGAGGCCAGCACGCTGTCGCTCGAGGAGAAGCTGCAGGTCGCGCAGATCGCGCTCGAGGCCGCCGACGGCCGCATCCCGGTACTGGCGAACGTGTCCGAGACCAGCACCCGCGAGGCGCTGCGCTACGTCGAGGGCGGCAACAAGCTCGGCGTGGCCGGCTACATGGTCATGCCCTCGGTGATCTACGTGGCCGACGCGCGCGAAGCCATGCTCAACGTGCGCACCATCGCCAACGCGGCGCAGAAGCCGGTGATGGTCTACAACAACCCGGTGGCCTACCGCGTCGACCTCAAGCCCGAGCACATGGTCGAGCTGGCCGACTGCGAATGGATCGCGGCCATCAAGGAGAGCACCGACAACATCCGCCGCATCACCGACCTGCGCAACACGGTCGGCGACCGCTACCAGCTGTTCCTCGGCGTGGACGACCTCGCCTACGAGGGCCTGGCGCTGGGCTGCGACGGCCTGCTGGCCGGCGTGGGCTGCGCGTTCCCGCGCGAGACCGTGGCGCTGTACGACCTGATGAAGGCCGGCCAGTTCGCCGAGGCGCTCGAGCTCTACCAGTGGATGACGCCGATGCTGCATCTCGACGTCTCGACCAAGCTGGTCCAGAACCTCAAGCTCATCGACCACCTCGTGGGCGTGGGCACCGAGCACGTGCGCCGTCCGCGCCTGCCGCTGGTGGGCGCCGAGCGCGAGGCCATCGAGGCCATCGTGAAGAAGGCGCTCGCGACCCGTCCGGCCAAGTACCAATCGGTCGCCTAAGCCCTTCGTTTGCTGCGTTTCCCCCGAGGGCGGCGCCCTCGTTTCCCTCGTACCCTCCGTGTCCCCTTATCCAGGAAGAAGCATGAAGACACCATCGAAGATGATTCCGCTGCTCGGCCTCGTGGCGCTGGCCCTCGCAACCCAGGCGAAGGCGCAGGAGCAGGTGGTCAAGATCGGCCATACCGGGCCGCTCTCCGGCCCCAATGCGTTCGCGGGCAAGGACAACGAGAACGGCGTGCGCCTCGCGATCGAGGAGCTCAACGCCAAGAAGCTCGTGGTCGGCGGCAAGACGCTCAAGTTCGAACTCAAGTCGGAGGACGATGCCTGCGACGCCAAGAGCGGCGTGGCCGTGGCGCAGAAGTTCGTCGACGACAACGTCAAGTTCGTCATGGGCCCGTACTGCTCGGGCGTGGCCATCCCGGCCTCGCGCGTCTACAGCGACGGCGGCGTGCTGCTGTCGACCGTGGGCACCAACCCGAAGGTCACGCAGGGTGGCTACAAGAACCTCTACCGCATCATCGCGAGCGACAACCAGATCGGCGGCAGCATGGCCGTGTACGCGGCCAAGGTGCTCAAGGTCACCAAGGTCGGCGTGATCGACGACCGCACCGCCTTCGGCCAGGGGCTCGCCGAGGAGTTCACCAAGGAAGCGAAGAAGCAGGGCCTCACCGTGGTCGGCCAGGAGTTCACCACCGACAAGGCGGTCGACTTCACCGCCATCCTGACCAACATGAAGGCCAAGCAGCCCGAGGCGATCTTCTTCGGCGGCTATGCGCCGCAGGGCGCGCCGATGACGCGCCAGATGAAGCAGCTCGGCATCAACGCCAAGCTGCTCGGCGGCGACACGCTGTGCAGCCCCGCGATGGGCAAGCTCGGCGGCGACGCGGTCAACGACGCGGTGTTCTGCGCCCAGGGCGGCTCGATCCTCGAGAAGGCGGTCAGCGGTCCGGCCTTCAAGGAGAAGTTCAAGAAGCGCTTCGGCGTCGATGCCGATGCCTACGCGGCTTCGTACTACGACCAGGTGATGTTCATCGGCGAGTCGATGGCCAAGGCCAACTCGATCGATCCCGACAAGGTCGGCGCCGAGCTCTACAAGACCACCTACAAGGGCGTGGCCGCGACCTATGCCTACGACGACAAGGGCAACATGAAGCAGGCGCCGATCACGGTGTTCACCTTCAAGAACGCCGCGCCGACGGCGCTCGCGAGCTACTGAGCCACGCCTTCCCGGAAGGGGCCGCGGCCCCTTCCTCCTCCTTTTCCTTCAACGCATCGCCGTCTTCAAGGAAGGCGATGCGCCCATCTCCATGCACCGCATCCAGATCATCGACTCGCACACCGGCGGCGAGCCCACCCGCCTTGTGACCGGCGGCTTCCCGGACCTCGGCCGCGGCAGCATGGCCGAGCGCCGCGCGCTGCTGGCCGAGCATCACGACCAATGGCGCGCCGCCACCGTGCTCGAGCCGCGCGGCAGCGACGTCGTGGTCGGCGCGCTGCTGTGCGAACCGGTCGCGCCCGATGCCGCGGCCGGCGTGGTCTTCTTCAACAATGCGGGCTACCTCGGCATGTGCGGCCACGGCACCATCGGCCTGGTCGCGAGCCTCGCGCACATGGGCCGCATCGGCCCCGGCGAGCACCGCATCGAGACGCCCGTGGGCACCGTCACCACCACGCTGCACGCGGATGGCGCGGTCAGCGTGCGCAACGTGCCGGCGTACCGTCACCTGCACCAGGTGGCCGTCGAGCTGCCGGGCCATGGCACCGTGCGCGGCGACGTGGCCTGGGGCGGCAACTGGTTCTTCCTCGTGAGCGAGGCCGCGCACGGCCAGCGCGTGGCGAGCGACAACCTCGCCGCGCTCACCGACTACACGGCCGCGCTGCGGCGCGCGCTCGCGGCGCAGGGCATCACCGGCGCCGAGGGCGCGGAGATCGACCACATCGAACTGTTCGCCGACGACGCGGACGGCGCCGACAGCCGCAACTTCGTGCTGTGCCCCGGCAATGCCTACGACCGCTCGCCCTGCGGCACCGGCACCAGCGCCAAGATCGCCTGCCTCGCGGCCGACGGCAAGCTCGCGCCCGGCCAGGCGTGGACGCAGGCCAGCGTGATCGGCAGCCGCTTCGAGGCCAGCTACGAGCCCGCCGACGACGGCCGCGTCATCCCCACCCTGCGCGGCCGCGCCCACATCAGCGCCGAAGCCACCCTGCTGATCGACGAGGCCGATCCCTTCGGCTGGGGCATCCGGCTCTGACACGGCAGATGGCCGAGGCGGATGCGATCGTCATCGGCGCCGGCATCGTCGGCGCCGCCTGCGCGCATGCGCTCGCGCGCGCCGGCCGCCGCGTGCGCGTGATCGATGCGCGCCGGGGCGGTGCCACCGGCGCCGGCATGGGCCACCTCGTGGCGATGGACGACAACCGCGCCGAGCTCGAACTCAGCAGCCGCTCGATCGACCTGTGGCGCACGCTCGCGCCGCGCATGCCGGCCGATTGCGCGCACAGCGCCTGCGGCACGCTCTGGATCGCCGCCGACGACGCGGAGATGGCCGAGGCCGAACGCAAGCGCGAACGGCTCGCCGCGCTGGGCATCGCGAGCCGGCTGCTCGATGCGAAGGCATTGGCCATGGCCGAACCGGCATTGCGCGCCGGCCTCGCGGGCGCGCTCGAGGTGCCGGGCGACGGCATCCTCTATGCGCCGAATGCGGCGCGCTGGCTGCTCGCGGATGCGGGCGATGCGATCGAATTCGAGCAGGCCCGGGTCGCGGCCATCGAGGACGACGGCACGCTGCTTCTGGTCGACGGCGGCCGGCGCCGCGCCGCGCAGGTCGTGCTGGCCGCCGGCCTCGAGGCGGCCGCGCTGTGCCCCGAACTGCCGCTGCGGCCCAAGAAGGGCCACCTGCTGATCACCGACCGCTATCCGGGCACCGTGCGGCACCAATTGGTCGAGCTCGGCTACGTCACCAGTGCGCACCATGCCGAGGGCGACTCGGTCGCCTTCAACGTGCAGCCGCGGCCCACGGGGCAACTGCTGGTCGGCTCCTCGCGGCAGTTCGACACCACCGATCCCGCGGTCGAGCCCGCGATGCTCGCGCGCATGCTGCGGCGCGCGATCGACTACCTGCCGGGCCTGGGCGAACTCAACGCCATCCGCAGCTGGACCGGCCTGCGCGCCGCCACGCCCGACGGCCTGCCGCTGCTGGGCGCGCATCCATGGCGCGAGAAGCTGTGGCTCGCGCTCGGCCACGAAGGCTTGGGCGTGACCACCGCGCCGGGCAGCGCCGAGCTGCTGGTGGCGCTGATGACGGGCACGGGCACTGCGCCGCCGTTCGATGCGCGGCCTTTCGCGCCCGGGCGGCTGCTCGAGGCAGTGGCATGAACGCCGCGCCGCAGGTTCTGTTGCAGGTCGACGGCCGTGAGGTGCGCGTCGCGGCCGGCAGCTCGGTCGCCGCCGCGCTGCGCATCGCCGACACGACCCCGGCCATGGGCGTCGCGCGCGTCTCCGTCACGGGCCAGCCGCGCGCGCCCTTCTGCGGCATGGGCATCTGCCAGGAATGCCGCGTCGCCATCGACGGCCGTCGCCGCCTCGCCTGCCAGACCGTCTGCGGCGAAGGCATGCGCGTGGAGACCCTGCGATGAGCACCGACGCCATCGGCCTCGAGCATTGCGACCTGCTGATCGTCGGCGCCGGCCCCGCGGGCATGGCCGCCGCGCTGGCGGCCGCGCCCAGCGGCGCGTCCATCGTCGTGATCGACGACAACCCCGTGCCCGGCGGCCAGATCTGGCGCGATGGCCCCGGCGTCGCCCTGCCGCCGGCCGCGCGCCGGTTGCGCGAGGCGCTGGCCGCCCGCGCCAACGTGCGCGTGCACAGCGGCACGCGCGTGGTGGCCGCCAGCGCGCCGCGCGAGCTGCTGCTCGAGGAGGCAGAGCGCGCCTGGCGCCTGCGCTGGAGCAAGCTCGTGCTGTGCACCGGCGCGCGCGAACGCCTGCTGCCCTTCCCGGGCTGGACCCTGCCGAGCGTGACCGGCGCGGGCGGCCTGCAGGCGCTGATCAAGGCCGGCCTGCCGGTGGCGGGCGAGCGCATCGTCGTCGCCGGCACCGGCCCGCTGCTGCTGGCAGCCGCGGCCACCGCGCGCCAGGCGGGCGCGAAGGTGCTGCGCATCGCCGAGCAGGCGGCCTTCGGCGCGGTCGCGGGCTTCGCGCTGGGGCTCGCGCGCTGGCCCGGCAAGGCGGCGCAGGCGCTGACGCTGGTCGATGCGGCCTACCGCACCGGCTCGCACGTGGTCGAGGCACTGGGCACGACGCAACTCGAATCGGTGCGCCTGAACCAGGGCGGCCGCATGCAAGAGATTGATTGCGAGCGCCTGGCCTGCGGCTTCGGCCTCGTGCCCAACACCCAGCTCGGCCAGATGCTCGGCTGCGCGCTCGCGCCCTTCGGCGACAGCGGCACGCTCGCGCTGGTCGTCGACGAGCGGCAGGCCACCAGCCTGGACGGCGTCTACGCGGCCGGCGAATGCACGGGCTTCGGCGGCAGCGAACGCGCGCTCGCGCAGGGCGCCATCGCGGGCCATGCGGCCGTCGGCGACGAAAAGGCCGCACGCTTGCAATACGCCGAACGCGCGCGCTGGAACGCCTTCGCCACGCGCCTGCACCGCGGCTTCGCGCCCGGCCCCGCGATCCGCGCGCTGGCCCGGCCCGACACGCTGGTGTGCCGCTGCGAGGACGTGCCCCTCGCGGCGCTCGCCGGCTGCGGCGGCTGGACCGACGCCAAGCTGCACCAGCGCTGCGGCATGGGGCCGTGCCAGGGGCGCGTGTGCGGAGACGCCGCGCAGTTCCTGTTCGGCTGGACGCCGCCCGCGCCGCGGCCGCCGCTGTCGCCCGTGCGCATCGCGACGCTGGCCGGCCTGGGCGCGCGCGACCCGGACTGATCCACACTACGCAGATCCGCGTCCCCGAACCTCCATGGCTGCTCCGATTCCCGCCCCTGCCCCCGCGTCCGCCCCGAAGCGCCGCGCCGCCGACATGGCCTACGACGCCATCGAGACCCTGCTGTCCACGCTGCAGCTCGAGCCCGGCAGCCAGATCGTCGAGGCCGAGCTGGCCGAGCGCACCGGCCTGGGCCGCACGCCGGTGCGCGAGGCGCTGATGCGAATGGTGTCGATCGGCCTGGTGGTGCAGCAGGCGCGCCGCGGCCTGCTGGTGTCGACCATCGACCTCGCCGACCACCTCGACGTGGTGCAGACGCGCCGCGTGCTCGAGCAGCTGATCGCCACCTGCTCCGCGCGCCGCGCCACCGCGCCGCAGCGCAAGGAGATCGTGCGCTGCGCCGAGCAGATGGTGGAGGCGGCCGCGCGCGGCGACCTCGACGGCTACATGCGCGCCGACCATGCGCTCGACCTGGTGAACCACCAGGCCAGCCACAACGACTCGGCCGTCAAGGCCGTGACGCCGCTGATCGTGCAGTGCCGCCGCTTCTGGTACGCCTACCAGCACCAGGGCGAGATCGTCGAGGGCGCCAATGCCCACCTCGAACTGGCGCAGGGCATCGCCACCGGCGACGAGGCCGCCGCCATCGCGGGCGCCGACCGGCTGATGGACTACCTCGAGCGCTTCGCGCGCAAGATCATCGACCGCTAGGCGTCTGCGGGGAAGTCCGCGTGCATCGTCCGGACCCGCGGCGCATACTGGCCCGATGGCCGCCGCACCCCGAGCCCGCCCCGAGGATTTCTTCAGCACCGACGAATGGCAGGCGCTGACCGCGCGCTCGTCGTGGAAGGGGTTGTGGCTGGTCGCGCACTGCTGGGGCGTCATCGGCCTCGCGATGCTGGTGGGCATCGTCTGGCCATGGACCCTTCCGCTGATGGTGCCGATCGTCGGCGCGCGCCAGCTCGGCCTGTTCATCCTGATGCACGACGCGGCCCATGCGGGGCTGCACCGCAACCGCCGCGTCAACGACTGGGTCGGCCACTGGCTGTGCTCGTCCACCCTGCGCGACTACCGGCCCTACCACCTGCAGCATCATCGCTTCGTCCAGCAGACCGAGGACCCCGACCTCGTGCTGTCGGCGCCGTTCCCGATCTCGCGCGCCTCGATGTGGCGCAAGGTCGTGCGCGATCTCAGCGGCCAGACTTTCTACAAGCAGCGCTTCGGCCATGTCGCCGAAGGCATCCGCCAGCGTGCACCGGGCGAATCGGCGCTGAAGGCGTTCGCCCGCGAACTCGCGAAGGACCGCCGCTTCTTTCTCGCCAACGGCCTCGGGCTGCTGGCCTTCGCGCTGGCGGGCTACTGGTGGGCCTGGGTCCTGATGTGGCTGCTGCCCATGGCGACCTGGCTGCCGCTCGTGAGCCGGGTGCGCAACATCGCCGAGCATGCGCTGGTGGCGCAGAACGAGGCCGATCCGCTGCGCCAGGCGCGCACCACGCATGCCAACCTGGCCGAGCGCATCTTCATCGCGCCCTACTGGGTCAACTACCACTGCGAGCATCACATGTTCACCAGCCTGCCGTGCTGGAGCCTGCCGCGGGCGCACCGGCTGTTGCAGCGCGGTGGCACCACCGCGCGCATGGAGGTGCAGCCCGGCTACCTGAGCCTGCTCAAGCAGGCCACCGCGGCCTGAAACTTCAGCGCGTCGCGGGCCGCGCCGCCGTGGGCAGCGCCCCGCGCTGCGCATGCTGGCTCAGCCAGATGCTCGCGATCACGATGGCGATGCCCGCCACCTGCAGCGGCGACAGCCGCTGGCCCAGCAGCACCCAGCCGAGGATCACGGCCGTCACCGGGCTCAGGAAGGCCAGCGAGGCGATGGCGGCCGGCTCCAGCCGGGCCACGCCGCGAAACCACAGGATGTAGGTCAGCGCGGCGCCCACCAGGCCCAGCCAGCCGAAGCCCAGCCAGTTGGTGGCCGTGAGCGGCGGCAGCGCCGGTTCGAGCCACAGCGCCACCGGCAGCAGCAGCAGGCCGCCCGCGGTGAGCTGCCAGGCGGTGAAGGTCAGCGCCGAGACCGGCGGCTGCCAGCGCCGCGCCAGCACGGTGCCGAAGGCCATCGACACCGCGCCCGCGAGCGCCGCCGCGATGCCCACCGCATCGAGCCTGGCCTGCGGCGTGAGCACCAGCAGCGCCACGCCGCCGAAGCCCACGGCGGCCGCCACCACCGACAGCGCGCGCACCCGCGTGCCGAGCAGCGCGCTCGCGAGGAACACCACCATCAGCGGCTGCAGCGAGGTGATCGTGGCCGCCACCCCGCCCGGCAGCCGGTAGGCCGCGATGAACAGCATCGCCCACAGCAGCGAGAAATTGAGCGCGCCCAGCACCAGGATGCGGCCCCACCAGGCGCGTTCGGGCAACTGCCGCACGATGGCCAGCAGCAGCAGGCCCGCGGGCAGCGCGCGCAGCATCGCGACCGTGAGCGGGTAGTTCGCGGGCAGCAGCTCGGTGGTGACGATGTAGGTGCTGCCCCAGATCGCGGGCGCGGCGGCGGTCAGCAGGATGTCGGCGCCCCGGGCGGGAGGGCGGGCGCTGCGGTCGGTGGTATCGGTCATGGAGGCTTGAATCTATTCAATTGACCGCTGGTTGTGAATGTCTGAATAATGAATTGATTCATTACCAATGGTTGTGGATCATGGACCATCTCACCGCCCTCCAGGTCTTCCGCACCGCCGCCACCAGCGGCAGTTTCGCGGGCGCGGCGCGCCAGCTCGGGCTGTCGGCCGCCGCGGTCAGCAAGAACATCGCCGAGCTCGAGGCGCACTTGAAGGTGCGGCTCATCAACCGCACCACGCGCAGCATGAGCCTCACCGAGGCCGGCGCGGCCTACCACCAGCGGCTCTCGCGCATCCTCGACGATCTGAGCGAGGCCGACGCCGCGCTCGCGCCGATGGGCAGCAGCCCGTCGGGCGTGCTGCGGGTCAGCGCGCCGCTGACCTTCGCGCTGACCTGCATCTCGCCCGGCATCCCGGCCTTCATGGAGCGCCATCCGAACCTCAGGCTCGAGCTCGACCTGCAGGACGCGCGCACCGACCTGATCGGCGGCGGATACGACCTCGCGATCCGCGGCAGCGACCGGCTCGAGGACTCGAGCCTGGTGGCGCGCGAGCTCACGACCATGACCCACGTGCTGTGCGGCGCGCCGGCCTATTTCGCCGCCCGTGGCCGGCCCGCGCGGCCCGAGGACCTGAAGGCCTTCGACTGCGTGCAGTTCACGCTCTCGGGCCATGCCCACAAGTGGACCTTCCGGCGCGCCGGTCGCAGCGTGGCGGTGCCGGTCGACGGGCGCTACAAGGTCAGCTCCAGCCTCGCGGTGCGCGACGCGCTGCTCGCGGGCTTCGGCCTGAGCCTGATCCCGCGCATCTACGTCGCGCACGAACTGGCCGCGGGCCGGCTCGAGGCGGTGCTGGATGACTGGGAGGCCGACCGCACGCCGGTCTATGCCGTCTATCCCTCGCGTCACCTGGCCGCGAAGACGCGCGCCTTCGTCGACTTCCTGCTCGAGCGCTTCGCCTCGCGCTGACCGTTGAGCAACCGCCCGATGGGCGTGCGGCGCGCCAGCAGCTCGTAGCTCGCGAGCGCGGTGAGCGAGGTGGCGGCGATGTTGAGGCCCATCTTCGCGAGCGCGCCCAGCGGCGCATGGAACAGCAGCACGCCGAAGCCGACGGTGCCGAGCATGTGGACCAGGTAGACCCAGTACGAGCTGCGCGAGAGGTAGTCGAGCACGCCGTTGCGCCGCGGCAGCCAGCGCACGAAGGCGCCGATCAGCGCCAGGCTCCAGAGCCAGCCGGCGGTGCCGTAGGCGAAGGCGATCCAGAACGCGGCATGCGGCAAGGGCGCCGTGCCGCGCGCGGCGCCCAGCAGCGCGAGCGTCGCGCCGAAGAAGCCCAGGCCCGCGAGCGCCAGGAGCTGGCAGCGCGCGGCGAAGCGGGCGAGCAGTTCCTGCCGCCCGTGCAGGCACAGGCCGAACACGAAGAACAGGCCGCTGTGCACCCATTCGCCCCAGGGCGGCAGGAAGGAGCCGCTCTGCGGCGCCAGGCCCGTGGGATGGAAGGACCCGGCCACCGCCAGCGGCAGCGCCAGCACCAGGACGCCCCAGGGCTGGCGCGCCAGCAGTTCGAAGCCGCGCGAAAAGCCCGCGCGCAGCCGCGCCGGCACGAAGCGGCCCAGCTTCGCGCCGGCCCAGGCCAGCACGCAGAGCCAGAACAGCTGGTAGATGAACCACAGGTGCAGCGTGTTGAATGGCGAGCCGCCCGGCGGGCGCGGCGGCGCCAGCGCCGCGTCGAGTCCCGGCACGCCACGCACCGTGAGGTGGATGTAGACCATCGCGAGCAGCGTGGTCAGCGCGAACAGCGGCGGCCAGAACAGCGCGAAGGGCAGGGCGAGCCGCAGCGCGCGGTGGCGCAGCATGCCGCCGGCGCCGCGCCGCTCGACCAGCAGCGCGACGAAGAAGCCCGCGAGCACGAAGAACACCGGCATGCGGAAGCCGTGGATGAACAGCAGCAGCAGGTCGGCGACGCGCGAAGTTTGCGGGTCGCGCCAGGGCAGCGGCGAGGCGACGGTGATGTGGTTGAGAGCCACGTGCAGCACGATGCCCAGCCACATCATGAGGGCGCGCAGGTTGTCGAGCGCGTGCAGACGTTGCGGGGCGGAAGGAGGGGTGTTGGCGTTGTTCATGCGGCCACTGTTGGGCCTCACGCAACGTCAGGGTCAAGCGGGCGCGAAGGGGTTTTTCAGGCCGCGCGCAGCGTCGCCATGGCGCGCAGCAGCAGCTCGCGCACCGGCGGCGCGGTCACCGCCGCGGCCTGCAGCACGGGCTCGGTGGCCATGGCCTGCATCAGCCGGGCCGCGATGCCCGGGTCGTGGTCGCAGAAGGCATCGAACAGCGCGGCCCACTCGCGCGCGATCGCCTGCACGGCCGGGTCGCCGGGCGCCGCGCCCCGGGCCTGCAGGGCCTCGAGTTCGCCCGAGAGCCGGCGCCAGGCCGCGTCGGGCGGCGTGCCCAGGCGCGCGAAGTCCTCGGCGTCGAGGTGGCGCAGCAGCGCGGCCATGCGCAGGCCGATGGCCTGCTCGATGTAGCCGATCAGCGCGGCCGAGGGGCCGTCGTCGCGCCGCGCCACCGGCTCGCTGCGGTACATCTCGCCCCAGCGCTCGATCAGGTCGTAGTTGCCGTCCATCCACTGGCCCATCAGCGTCATCCAGCGCGCGGCCAGCGGCTGCAGCTCGAGCGCATCGGCCGGCACGCCGCGCGTCATGCGCTCGCTCACCTCGGCGATCAGCGGCGGCCACTGGTCGGCCACCGCCTTCCAGTTCGCCATCAGCGCACGGATCTCCTCCGGGCTGAAGTAGCGGCCGTAGGTGCTCATCTGCTCGAGCGTCGCGAGCCAGTCGCCAGTGTCGGGGCGGCCGCCCTCGGCCAGCCGCTGTTCGAGGAGCGCGAGCCGCTCGCGCAGCGCCGTGGCCTGCGCGATCTGCCGGTCGAGCGCGGCGATCTGGCGCTCGACGATCGCGGGCAGCGATTCGCCGCCCGCGCCCAGCAGCCCGCCGATCTCGGCCAGCGGCAGCCCGAGCAGCCGCAGCGCCTGGATCGCGTGCAGCCGCGCGATGTCGTCGGCGCCGTAGAGCCGGTAGCCGGCCTCCGAGCGCGCCGAGGGCGCGAGCAGGCCGATGGCGTCGTAGTGATGGAGCGTGCGCACCGTGAGCCCGGTGCGCCGCGCGAGTTCGCCGACCTGGAGCAGCATGGCGGCGGCGCCGGGTTCAGTCCCCGGACGGCACCGGTTCGGGCCCGGGCCAGCCCAGCAGCTCGGCCAGCCGCTGCACCACCCAGTCGGCCTCGCCGGGCTGCAGGCCCGCCTCGGGCGCGGCCAGGCCGGCGTGGATGCGCGCCAGGATCTCGTTCTCGACCGGCACCTCGGTGTGGTGCTGGATCTGCGCATGGCCCACCAGGTGGCTGGCCAGGTCCTCGCAGATCTCGTAGCGCGCGCGCACCACGCCGATGGGCTCGCGCAGCCGCTGCCGCGCGTCGGTGTAGACGGCGAAGAACGAGGGCGGGATCAGGATCTGGTTGTCGTCGGACATCGAAGGGTTATAGCCCCTGGCAGGGGCCCCTCAACGACGAAACGCGCCCGCGGGCGCGTTTGTCGGGGTTTCGCGCCACCGGCCCGGCGGGCCGTGGCGGCGAAGGCCGGATCAGCCGCCCTTCTTGGCGCGCTTGCCGGGGTTCTTCTTGCTGCGCGTCGCGGTGCCGCGCTCGAGGCTGACCTTCTGGCCGCCACCGTTGCGCGGCAGGGTGAAGCCGGGCAGGGGCACGGGCTTCGGGCTGGCGAGACGGTCGGCTTCGGTACGGATTTTCTTGGGCATGGAAAGCTCGGGTAAAAGTGAAGTTCGAAGGCGTAATTAGGCCACAGCGAGGATTTTGCATGCCAGAAAGCGCAATGGGGGGAGACATGGCCCGGCCGAGGTTCGTCACGGGCTCGCTGCTGCGGCATGTCTGCGTGATGGCGGGCACCGGCGCCATCGGCCTGATCGCGGTGTTCGCGGTCGACCTGATCAACCTGTTCTACATCTCGCTGCTCGGCGAGAAAGCCATCGCCGCGGCCGTGGGTTTCGCGGGCGTGGTCGGCTTCTTCCACACCTCGCTGTGCATCGGGCTGATGATCGGCATCGCCGCCGTGGTCTCGCGCACCGTGGGCGCGGGCCGCGCGCACGACGCGCGCCGTATCGCCACTGCGAGCCTGGTGCTGATGGCGGCGATCTCGCTGGTGGCCGGCAGCGGCACCGCCTTCTTCCTCGGCCCGGCCGTGCATGCGCTGGGCGCCGAGGGCGAGACCGCGCGCTTCGCGCAGCGCTACCTCGCGATCACGGTGCACACGATGCCGCTGCTCGGCCTGGGCATGGCCTGCTCGGCGCTGCTGCGCGCGGTCGGCGATGCGCGGCGCGCCATGATGGTCACGCTGGTCGGCGCCTTCGTCACCGCGGTGCTCGACCCGATCCTGATCTTCGGCTTCGGCATGGGGCTCGACGGCGCCGCCGTCAGCGCGGTGTTCTCGCGGCTGGCGCTGGCCGCGGTCGGGCTGCACGGCGTGGCGGTGCGGCACCGCATGCTGGGCCGCTTCGAGCCGAAGCAGCTGGGCGCCGACGCCCGCGCGATGGCCGCGGTGGCCGGGCCGGCCGTGCTGACCAATCTCGCGACGCCGGTGAGCGCCGCCTTCGTCACCCACAGCATCGCGCAGTTCGGGCCGGCGGCCGTGGCCGGCGCCGCCACCATCGACCGCGTGAGCCCGGTGGCCTTCGGGCTGGTCTATGCGCTGAGCGGCGCGGTCGGGCCGATCCTGGCGCAGAACCTCGGCGCCGGGCAGTACCGGCGCGTGCGCCAGGGGCTGCGCGACAGCCTGCTGGTCATGGGCGTGTCGGTGGCGGTGGCCTGGGCGGTGCTGGCGCTGGGGCAGGACCTGCTGATCCGCGCCTTCTCGGCCGACGGCGTCTCGGCCGAGCTGATCGCGCTGTTCTGCAGCTGGCTGGCGGCCAGCTTCTTCTTCGCGGGCGGGCTGTTCGTGGCCAATGCCTCGTTCAACAACCTCGGCCATCCGCTGCTGTCGACGGCCTTCAACTGGGGCCGCGCGACGGTGGGCACGGTGCCTTTCGTCTGGTGGGGCGCGCAGTACGGCGCGGCCGGCGTGCTGATCGGGCAGGCGGTGGGCGCCTCGATCTTCGGCGTGCTCGCGGTGACGGTGGCGTTCCGGCTCGCGAACCGGCTGGCGCTGCGCGAGGATGTCGCGCCGGCGCCGCCCGAAGACGTGGTACCGGTGCTCGACGCGCCGGTCGCGCCGACCTCGGCGGCCGGCGGCGCCGCCGCGCTCGCGGGCGACCTCAGAGATCCAGCAGCCGGACCTTGACGCTCTTGCCCTTGATGCGGCCGTCGTTGAGCCGGCGCGCCGCCTCGGCGGCGATGCCGCGCTCGACCGCGACGTAGGTCGAGTATTCGTTGACGTTGATCTTGCCGACCTGCTCCTTCGCATAGCCGCAGTCGCCGGTCAGCGCGCCCAGCACGTCGCCGGCGCGGATCTTCTCCTTGCGCCCGCCCACGATCTGCAGCGTGGCCATCGGCGGCGCGAGCGGCGCGCCCTGGCCGGGCGTGAGCTCGGCGAGCGGGTGCCATTCGGATTCGCGGCCCTGCAGTTGCTCGATCTTTCCGACGAAGCCCATCTCGTCCATGCTCGCGAGGTTCAGCGCCAGGCCCTCGGCGCCGCCCTGCTGGCCGACGCGGCCGGTGCGGCCGATGCGGTGCACGTGCACCTCGGCATCGGGCGTCACGTCGACGTTGATCACGGCTTCGAGCTGCGCGATGTCCAGGCCGCGCGCCGCCACGTCGGTGGCCACCAGCACCGAGCAGCTGCGGTTGGCGAACTGCACCAGCACCTGGTCGCGCTCGCGCTGCTCGAGCTCGCCGAACAGCGCGAGCGCGCTGAAGCCCTGCGCCTTGAGCACCTCGACCAGGTCGCGGCACTGCTGCTTGGTGTTGCAGAAGGCCAGCGTGCTGGCCGGGCGGAAGTGGTCGAGCAGCCGGCTCACGGTGTGCAGCCGCTCGTTGTCCTTGACCTGATACCAGCGCTGGCGGATCGCGCTGCCCGTGTGCTGGGCCTGCACCGCGATCTGCTGCGGGTCCTTCATGAACTGCTGCGCGAGCTTGGCGATGCCTTCGGGATAGGTGGCCGAGAACAACAGCGTCTGGCGCTCCTTCGGGCACTGGCGCGCCACGGTCACGATGTCGTCGAAGAAGCCCATGTCGAGCATGCGGTCGGCCTCGTCGAGCACCAGCGTGTTGAGCGCGTCGAGCGCGAGGTTCTCGCGCTCGAGGTGGTCCATGATCCGCCCCGGCGTGCCCACCACCACGTGGGCGCCATGCGCCAGGCTCGCGGTCTGCCCGCGCAGCGCGACGCCGCCGCACAGCGTGACCACCTTGATGTTCTCTTCCGCGCGCGCCAGACGTCGGATCTCGGTCGTGACCTGGTCGGCCAGTTCGCGCGTGGGGCACAGCACCATCGCCTGCACCGCGAAGCGGCGCGGATTGAGGTTGGCCAGCAGCGCCAGCGCGAAGGCGGCGGTCTTGCCGCTGCCGGTCTTGGCCTGGGCGATCAGGTCCTTGCCGAGCAGCGCGACCGGCAGGCTCGCGGCCTGGATCGGCGTCATGCGCGCATAGCCGAGCTGCGCGAGGTTGGCCAGCATCTGCGGCGCGAGCGGCAGGGTGGCGAAGTCGTCGGGGGAGGTGGTGGTCATGGCGTGGCCGCCAGCAGGCCCGGCGGAAGCTTGGAGAAGAGTCGGAGGAGCAAAAAATCAGGGCCTTGCAGCCCGCCGCCAGGGCGACAGTGCTGCAAGGCCCTCGGGGGCTGCGACGGTCGGCGCTTGCCGGTCGTTCAGCGGCGCTGGGCGCCGCCGTTGTTGCCGCCGGGACCCGTCGGCGGAGGACCGCGGCGTTCCAGGTGGCGGAAGGTGATGCGGCCTTTGGTCAGGTCGTAGGGCGAGAGCTCCAGCGACACCTTGTCGCCCGCCAGGATGCGGATGTGGTGCTTGCGCATCTTGCCGCCGCTGTAGGCGATCAGCTGGTGACCGTTGTCGAGCGTGACGCGGTAGCGCGAATCGGGCAGGACTTCGGTCACTGCGCCGTTCATTTCGATCAGTTCTTCCTTCGGCATGCTTTATTACCTCAAATCTTCGTTGTCTGTTGGATATGAATGAAATCCGTCGTGTTTGGTTTCAGGCGCGACGGCCGGCCGACACACACGGCGCAGCGGGGACGCGCTCTGCTCGCTTCAACATGAACGAAGACCGTGGTGGCAATCATGGGCGCCGGAACTGGCGCTCCAACACACGGCAAGAACCGGCGTGCCTGGCGGGGGAGGTGCGGAACCCGGGGATTTCAAATCGGGTTCAGGGGGCCTCGGTGCCAATCGGCCAGCCGGTGGGGTGACGAGAAAAGACTTCGTCGTAGTATCGAAACGAACCCGGCATTGTAACCGGACTGGCATGACTGTTGCTCAGGTTTCGGTCGGGACTGGCGCGAACGCGCGACAAATCGGCCGATATTGCTATTAAAAGAGGAGCTGAAAGCCCTCAGGCCGTCGCAGGCTCCCCGACCCGCGCGAGCGCACCGCCGCGCTGGCGGCCCCGGGCCAGCAGCAGCACGCCGGCCAGCTGGCAGGCCGCGCCCACCCAGCCGACGGCGCTCACGCCGAACCACGCGATCGCCACGCCACCGAACAGCGAGCCGGCCGCGATCCCGAGGTAGATCGCCGAGGCGTTGAGCGACAGCGTCATCGGCGCGCGCTCGGGCGCCAGCCGGATCAGCCGCACCGCCTGCGCCGGCCCGAAGCCCCAGCCCGCGAAACCCCACAGCGCCGCCAGGCCCACCACGGCCGGCAGCGCCAGGCCGCCGGGCAGCGCCTGGGCCGCGAGCGACAGCCCGCCGAGGACCGCCACCAGCAGCAGCGCGAAGCCGCGCGCCACCCGGTCGGCGCCGAAGCGGTCGGTGGCCCAGCCGCCGGCCGCGGTGCCGAGCGCCGCCGCCACGCCGATGGCGACGAACACCGCGCCGATACCTTCGGGGCCGATGCCCACCGTGCGCGAGAGGAAGAGGGCGATGTAGGTGTAGAAGCTGAAGCCGCCCGTGGTCCAGAGCACGCTGACGCCGAGTCCGGCCAGCACGCCCGGCGCGCGCAGCACGGCGAAGGCCGCGCCGCCCGATGCGGCGGGCGCCGCCACCGCGAGCCGGCGTGGCAGCCCGGCCGCCAGTCCCACGGTCGCGACCAGGCCCAGCGCGGCGATCAGCAGGTAGGCCGTGCGCCAGCCGCCCCAGCCCGCGATCCAGGCGCCCAGCGGCACGCCGAGCGCCACCGCCAGCGTGCCGCCGCCGGTGACGATCGCCAGCGCACGGCCGCGCAATGCGGGCGACACCAGCGAAGCCGCCACCGCGCTCGCGGTCGGCACGAACACGCCCGCCACCAGGCCCAGCGCCAGCCGCGCCAGCGCGAGCTGGCCGAAGCCCTGCGCCATCGACGCCAGCAGCGTCAGGCCGCTGAAGGCCGCGAGGCTCGCGACCAGCAGCGGCCGGCGGCCGAAGCGCGCGCAGGCCGCGGCCATCAGCGGCGAGCCGATCGCATAGCTGAGCGCGAACAGCAGCACGAGCTGGCCCGCATGCGTGGGGCTGATCCGCAGGTCGGCCGCGAGCACCGGCAGCAGGCCCGCGACGATGAAGCTCTCGGTGCCGATCGCGAAGGCGCCGAGCGCGAGCCAGGCGAGGCTCGGCGGCAGGCGTTCCGGCGTGGCGGGAGCGGTGGAAGAGGGGGCGGGATCGTGGTGCATGGCGGGTTCTCCATCGAGCATTCCAAGGACTCCAGCGTAGGCTTGCGATTGGTTCCTCAAAAGAACCACAATTGGCCAATTCCATGGAGCCACTTTTCGAGCTGTCCCTGCAGCTGCCCGCGACCGGCTCGCGCGAACTGCTGCGCGAGCTGCACCGGCAGCTGCACGCCGCCATCCTCGACGGCCGGCTGCGGCCCGGTGCCCGCCTGCCCGCCACGCGCGCGCTCGCGCAGCGCCTGGGCGTGTCGCGCAACACCATGCTGGCGGCCTACGACCTGCTGCTCAGCGAGGGCTACCTGGTCGCCCGCCCCGGGGCCGGCACCTACGTGGCCGACACCCTGCCAGCCTCGCGCCGCGGCCGGTCGCCACGGGTCGAGGCCGGCACGCCGCGCCGCGACCCGCGCCTGGCCCCGCCGCGCGTGCCTGGTGCCAACTTGCCGCCCACGCTGCAGCAGCGCCCGGCGCGCGACGATTTCCGCATCGGCCTGCCCGATGCGAGCGCGCTGCCCTTCGACATCTGGCGCCGGTTGTCCGACCGCGCGCTGCGCCGCATCGCGCGCGGCGGCGGCGAAGCGGCGCAGTACGCCGATCCACGCGGCCAGCCGGCGCTGCGCGAGGCGATCGCGCGCCACGTGTCCTTCACGCGCGCGGTCGGCTGCGGTGCCGACGACATCGTCGTCACCGCCGGCGCGCAGCAGGCCTTCGGGCTGCTCGCGCGCATCCTCGTCGTGCCGGGGCGCACGGTGGTGGCGGTCGAGCAGCTGTCCTATCCCTCGCTGCGCGAGGCCTTGTCGGCCGCGGGCGCGAAGGTGGTGCCCGTGCCCACCGACGCCGAGGGCCTGTGCGTCGAGCGGCTGCCGGCCGAGGCGCGCGTGATCTGCGTGACGCCCTCGCACCAGTTCCCCACCGGCGTGGCCATGTCGACGCCGCGGCGCGCCGCGCTGCTGGCCTTCGCGCGCGAGCGCCAGGCGGTGGTGATCGAGGACGACTACGACAGCGAATTTCGCTTCGCCGGCCGCCCGCTCGACGCGCTGCAGACGCTGGACCGCGCCGACTCGGTCTGCTACGTGGGCACCTTCTCGAAGAGCCTCTTTCCCGCGCTGCGCCTGGGCTTCGTGGTGGCGCCGCCGTGGGCGCGCGCGGCGCTGGTGCGCATGCGCGAGCTGGCCGACTGGCACAGCCCGGTGCTGGGCCAGGACGCGCTGGCCGACTTCATCGCCGAGGGCCACCTGGCGCGCCACATCCGCAAGATGCGCAAGGTCTACGGCGAGCGCCGCCGCGCGCTGCTCGAGGCGCTGGTGCGCCACGGCGCGGACCTGTTCGAGGCCATTCCCTCGCAGGCCGGCCTGCATCTGTCGGCCCGGCTGCATGCGCCGCTGCGCGCCGACCTGCTGGCCCGGCGCGCGGCCGAGGCCGGCATCGCGCTGGCGCCGCTGTCGCGCTATGCGCTCGATCCGCATGCGGCCGACGTGCCCGAGGGCCTGGCCTTCGGCTACGGGCTGATCGAGGCCGCGCGCATCGACGACGCGATCCGGCGCGTGGCGCAGCTCGCCCGCGCCGGCTGACGCAGCCTCCCGTGCAGGCGGTCGAGCGCAGCCACGGGAGCCGACGGCCTACACCGCGCGCCGGTGGCGCCACGCTCAATGGTCCGACCCAGGATGCCAAAGGAGCCTCGACCATGAACGACACCGCCACGCATGCCCGCACTCCGGTGCGCTTCGATCCCTCCGTCGAGACCGAGCGCGAGGACGAGGCCCAGACCCAGATCGAGCTGGTCGCCACCTTGCGCGAGATGGCGCAGACCATGGCCGAGCACACCGGCCATGCCATGCGCGCCGTGCACGCCAAGAGCCACGGCCTGCTGCATGCCGAACTCGTCGTGCCCGAAGGCCTGCCGCCCGAGTACGCACAGGGCCTGTTCGCCAGGCCGGGGCGCCATCGCGCGGCGATGCGGCTGTCGACGCCGCCGGCCGAGGTGCTCGACGACCGCATCTCGCTGCCGCGCGGCATGGCGCTCAAGTTGTTCGATGTTGAGGGCGAGCGCGTCGAGGGCTCCGAGGGCCACACCACGCAGGACTTCCTGTTCGTCGACGGCCCGGTGTTCGTCGCGCCCGACGCGCGTGGCTTCCTGCGCAGCCTCAAGCTGCTCGCCGCCACCACCGACCGCGCGCCGACCGGCAAGCTGCTGCTGTCGGGCGTGCTGCAGAGCATCGAGAAGCTGATCGAGGTCGCGGGCGGCTCGAGCGCGAAGCTGGTCGCGCTGGGCGCGCATCCGCTGACCCATCCGCTGGGCGCCACCTTCTTCACCCAGGTGCCGATCCGCTTCGGCGATCACATCGCCAAGCTGCAGCTCGCGCCGGTGTCCGATGCGCTCGTGGCGCTCGAGAAGGCGGAACTGCATCTGGACGGCAAGCCCGACGGCACGCGCGAGGCGGTGATGGACTTCCTGCGCACGCACGGCGGCGAATGGGAGCTGCGGGCCCAACTCTGCGTCGACCTCGAGCGCATGCCGGTCGAGGACGCCTCGGTCGAATGGCCGCAGGAACTCAGTCCCTACGTGACGGTCGCGCGCGTGCTGGCGCCGCCGCAAGCAGGCTGGAGCGAGGAGCTGTCGCGCGAGATGGACGACGGCATGGCCTTCAGCCCCTGGCAGGCGCTCGCGGCGCACCGGCCGCTGGGCGGCGTGATGCGCGCGCGCAAGGCGGCCTATGCGGCCTCGTCGGAATTTCGCGGCGAGCGCAACGGCTGCCCGCTGCACCGCTGAGCGGCGGCGTCAGTCGAGGCCGAGCACGCGCCGGTTGGCCGCCACGTCGACACCGCCGGCTGCGAAGTCGTCGAAGGCGCGGTCGGCCACGCGGATGATGTGGTCGGCGATGAACTTCGCGCCCTCGCGCGCGCCGTCCTCGGGGTGCTTGATGCAGCACTCCCACTCGAGCACAGCCCAGCCCGGGAAGTCGTACTGCGCCATCTTCGAGAAGATGGCCTTGAAGTCGACCTGCCCGTCGCCCAGCGAGCGGAAGCGCCCGGCGCGGTCGATCCACTTCTGGAAGCCGCCGTACACGCCCTGCTTGCCGGTCGGGTTGAACTCGGCGTCCTTCACGTGAAAGATCTTGATGCGCTCGTGGAAGTGGTCGATGTAGGCCAGGTAGTCGAGCTGCTGCAGCACGAAGTGGCTCGGGTCGTAGAGCAGGCAGGCGCGCGGATGGTTGTTCACGCGCTCGAGGAACATCTCGTAGCTCACGCCGTCGTGCAGGTCCTCGCCCGGATGGATCTCGTAGCCCACGTCCACGCCCGCGGCGTCGAAGGCGTCGAGGATCGGGCGCCAGCGCCGCGCGAGCTCGTCGAAGGCTTCCTCGATCAGTCCCGGCGGGCGCGGCGGCCACGAGTACAGGTAGGGCCAGGCCAGCGCGCCCGAGAAGGTCGCGTGCGCCGTGAGGCCGAGGTTCGCCGAGGCCTGGGCCGCGTAGTGCAGCTGCTGCACCGCCCACTGCTGGCGTGCCGCCGGATTGCCGCGCACCTCGGGCGCCGCGAAGCCGTCGAAGCCGGCGTCGTAGGCCGGATGCACCGCCACCAGCTGGCCCTGCAGATGGGTCGAGAGCTCGGTGATCGACAGGCCGTGCGCGGCGAGCGTGCCCTGGATCTCCTCGCAGTAGGTCCTGCTCTCGGCGGCCTGCTTCAGGTCGATGAGCCGCGCGTCCCAGCTCGGGATCTGCACGCCCTTGTAGCCCAGGCCCGCGGCCCAGCCCGCGATCGCGTCGAGCGAGTTGAAGGGCGCGGTATCGCCCGCGAACTGGGCCAGGAAGATGGCGGGTCCCTTGATCGTCTGCATGCGGTGTCTCCTTGTGGGCCCGACAGGATACTTCGCGGGTTCGGCTGACACACGACCGAAGTTCGGTGGGCGCAGAATGAATTTCGCTCACAGGGAACCCATCGAGATGCCCCAGCCCGTCTCCGCCCGACTCAAGATCGGTTTGTCCGCCTGCTTCTCGCACGCCGATCCGGCGCGCTCGCTGTTCACCAACAAGACCCTGCAGTACGTCGAGCAGTCGATCGCCCACTGGCTGATGTCGGCCGGCGCGATGGTGGTGATGGTGCCCTGCCCCACGGGCGAGACCGCGCGCGGCGACACCAAGCTCTCGCACTACGCCGAGTGGCTCGACGGCGTGGTGATGCACGGCGGCGCCGACGTCTGGCCCGGCAGCTATGGCGAGGTGCCGCTGAAGGACGCCTGGATCGGCGACCGCATCCGCGACCTCTACGACCTCGCGCTGGTCGAGGCCTTCGAGCAGGCCGGCAAGCCGATCTTCGGCGTGTGCCGCGGGCTGCAGCTCATCAACGTGGCCTTCGGCGGCACGCTCTATCAGGACATCGAGGAGCAGCACGGCCATCCCGAGACGCTGCGCCACCGCGACCCGGTGACCTACGACCAGAACTTCCACCAGATCGGGATCGTGCCGGGCACGCGGCTCGCGAAGCTCTATCCCGAGGTGCAGACCGCGCGCGTCAACAGCATCCATCACCAGGGCGTGAAGGACCTCGCGCCGGGTTTCGAGGTCGAGGCCTGGAGCCTGCCCGACCGGGTGCCCGAGGCGATCCGCCGCCGGCCCGACCGTGGCCGCAGCTACATCGCGGCCACGCAGTGGCACCCCGAATTCCACAAGTACGGCAGCACCGAGACCGTGGACGACACGCCGATCCTGCACGACTTCCTGTGGGCCTGCGCCACCGCCAAGGTGGCGCCGAAGACCACGCTGCGCGGCGCGCCCGGCAAGATCCGCGACCGCGCGGCGCGCGTGCTGCAGCAGGCGCTGCTGCGGCGGCGCCGCTGAGCGCCGCGCCGGTTCAGCGGCGCTCGGACTTGGTCGAGTAGCCGCTGACGCCGGCGTCGATGGTGCCGAACACCGTCACGCCGCTGCCCGAGGAGGCGGTGCCGCCGGCATCGGCGGTGCGCGAGGACGAGGCACAGCCCGCGAGCGAGAAGCCCATGGCGAGGGCGAAGGCGGTGGCAATCAATGACTTCATGGAATCTGTTCCCAGGGTGGATCGAACGACTATAGGCCGCGGGCCGCGGCGGCCTGTAACAAGACCCTGGAGATCGTGCCGGGTTCCCGTGGCGACTACTCGGGCTTCGCGCCCGAGGCCTTGACGGCCGCGCCCCAGAGCCCGATCTCGCTCGCGACGAAGCGGTCGAACTCGGGCCCGGTGGTGGGCGCCGGCTCCGAGCCGCGCTCGCGCATGAAGCGCGCCATCTGCTCGCTCTTGAGGATCTCGGTCACCTCGCGGTTCAGGCGCGCCAGCACCTCGGGCGGCGTGCCGCGCGGCGCCATCAGGCCGAGCCAGCCCACGGCCTCGAAGTCGCGCGTGCCGGCCACGCCGCTCTCGCGCACGGTGGGCACCTCGGGCAGCTGCGAGGAGCGCGTGGCCGAGGTCACGGCCAGCGGGATCGCCTTGCCGGCCTTGATGTGCGGCAGCGCGGCGGTCACCGAATCGATCATCAGCGGCACCTGGTTGCCGAGGAAGTCGGCCTGCGCGGGCCCGCTGCCCCGGTACGGAATGTGCGTGACGAACACATGCGCCGCCGACTTGTACATCTCGCCTGACAGATGCTGCGTGCCGCCGATGCCGGCGCTCGCGTAGCTGAGCCGGCCGGGCTCGGCCTTCGCGCGCGCGGTGAGCTCGCCCAGCGTGCGGATGCCGCTCTCGGGCGTGGCGAGGAACACCAGCGGCACCTTGGCGATCAGGGAAATGCCCACGAGGTCGCGGCGCGGGTCGAAGCCGGGCTTGGCGTAGAGCGTCTGGTTGACCGCCATCGCGCTGCCGGCCACCACCAGCGTGTAGCCGTCGGGCTGCGAGCGCACCACGAACTCGGTGCCGATGTTGCTGCCGGCGCCGGCCTTGTTGTCGACGATCACCGGCTGGCCCAGCCGCCGGCCGAGCTGCTCGGCGAGCGCGCGCGCGAAGATGTCGGTGGCCTGCCCGGGCGGGAAGGGCACCACCAGCTTGACGGGCTTGTCGGGCCAGTCGGCAGCCCGGGCCGGAGCCCAGGCGGAAAGCAGCGCCAATGCAAGGGCGCCGGCCGTGCCCGCGAAGCGTCTGCGCCGCATGGCTCAGGGCGCCGTGAGGTGCTTGCCCACGATGCCCGCGAGCTCGAACATCGTCACCTGGTCCTTGCCGAACACCGGCTTGAGCTTGGCGTCGGCATTGATCGAGCGCTTGTCCTTCGCGTCCTGCAGGCCGTTGGCCTTGATGTAGTCCCAGAGCTTCTTGACCACCTCGGTGCGCGCCACCGGCTCGTTGCCGATCACCGCGGCGAGCGCGTCGCTGGGCTTGAGGCCGGCGCCGGTCTTGCGCGGCGCCTTCTTCTCGGCCGGTGCCTTCTTGGCCGCGGGCGCCTTCTTCGCCGCCACCTTCTTGGCGGCCGCGGTCTTGCCGGCCGGCGCGGCCTTGCCGAAGGTCTTGCGCGGCGGGAATTTGCTGCCGCCCTCGCGTGGCGCGAACTCGAAGGTCACCTTGCCTTCTTCGGCGTTCCAGGTCAGGAAGGCCTTGAAGGCGCGGCGCGTGCGCATCGAGACGAACTTGTCGAGCAGGTCGGTCTTGCCGGTGGCCAGCAGCTTCTCCATCTGCGCGCGCTCCACCGGCTGCTGCAGGATGATCTTGCCGGTCTTGAAGGTGCAGCTCGGCGTGGGCTGGGCCTGGGTCGGTACCGACTTCTCGCAGACGTAGTTGCTGCCGTGCTCGAACACGGGCGCGCCGCAGATCGGGCACGGGCCGACCGTGTCCTGCTCGCTGAAATCGATGATCTCGCCGCTGTCCTCGTTCTTGTCGTCGCCGAAGTCGAACTCCAGCTTCCAGTTCTTCGCCTCCTCGTCGTACTTGAGCACGATCTCGGAGGTGAAGGGCCAGCCGGCCTTGGAGCGGAAGCCCTCGAGCGGGCCGATGTGCTTGTCGCGCAGCAGCGCCTCGGCCTCGGCGACCTCGAAGGTGCGCCCGGCCGGCGACTTGCCGAACGAGAAGCCGCAGGCGTCCTCGCCCGTGCCGCTCTTGCCGGTGCAGCCGTAGCGGCGGTAGTTCTCCTTCACCACGCCGCCGCAGTTGGGGCAGGGCGTGGCCAGCGTCGTGTAGTCGCCCGGCACGGTGTCGCGGTCGTACTCCTTGGCCTTCTTGACGATGTGCTCGGTCATCGCCGCGATCTCGCGCATGAAGGCGTCGCGGCTGAGCGACCCCTTCTCCATCTGCGCGAGCTTGTATTCCCATTCGCCGGTGAGCTCGGCCTTGGAGAGTTCCTCCACGCCGAGGCCGCGCAGCAGCGTCATGAGCTGGAAGGCCTTGGCGGTCGGGATCAGCTCGCGGCCCTCGCGCAGCATGTACTTCTCGGCGATCAGGCCTTCGATGGTGGCCGCGCGCGTGGCTGGCGTGCCCAGGCCCTTCTCCTGCATCGCCTCGCGCAGTTCCTCGTCGTCGATGGTCTTGCCCGCGCCTTCCATGGCGCCGAGCAGCGTGGCTTCGGAGTAGCGCGCCGGCGGGCGGGTCTTCAGGCCCTTGGTGTCGACGCTCTCGGCCAGCACCATCTCGCCGGGCTTGACCGGCACCAGGTTCTTGCCGTCCTTCTCGTCGTCGTCGCTGACCGCTTCCTTGCCGTAGATCGCGAGCCAGCCCGGCTTGACCAGCACCTTGCCGTCGGAGCGGAAGGCGTAGTTCTTGCCGGCCTGCGCCACCGTGCTGACGCGGGTCGTGACCTGGTATTCGGCGCTCGGGAAGAACACCGACAGGAAGCGGCGCACCACGAAGTCGTAGAGGCGCTGCTCGGCTTCCGACAGGCCGCTGGGCGCCTGCAGGGTCGGGATGATCGCGAAGTGGTCCGACACCTTCGCGTTGTCGAAGATGCGCTTGCTCGGCTTGACGTAGTTGTTGTCGATCGCCTGCTGCGCGAACGGCGCGAGGTGGCGCATGCCGCTGGTGGCGAGCATGCCCAGGGTCTGCTTGACCACCGGCAGGTAGTCCTCGGGCAGGGCGCGCGAGTCGGTCCGCGGATAGGTCAGCGCCTTGTGGCGTTCGTACAGGCTCTGCGCCAGCGCCAGCGTGGTCTTGGCCGAGTAGCCGAAGCGGCTGTTGGCCTCGCGCTGCAGCGAGGTCAGGTCGAACAGCAGCGGCGAGGCCTGGGTGGTGGGCTTGCTTTCCTCCGTGACGCTGGCGGGCTTGCCGCGCGCGGCCTCGGCGATGGCCAGCGCGTCGCGCTCGTTCCAGACCCGGTCGGCGCGTTGCTCGGGGTCGGGCTCGCCGTTGGGCAGCAGCGGCGCGTTGGCCTTCTTCCAGGCCGGGTCGAACCACTTGCCCGGGTAGTGGCCGGCTTCGGCCAGGAAGCTGGCGTGCACTTCCCAGTAGTCGCGCGAGACGAACTTGCGGATCTGCTCCTCGCGCTCGACCACCACCGACAGCGTGGGCGTCTGCACCCGGCCCACGGTGGTCAGGAAGAAGCCGCCGTCGCGCGAATTGAAGGCCGTCATCGCGCGCGTGCCGTTGATGCCCACCAGCCAGTCGGCCTCGGAGCGCGAGCGCGCGGCGTCGGCCAGGCCCTGCATCTGCTTCTCGGTGCGCAGCGAGTCGAAGCCGTCGCGGATCGCCTGCGGCGTCATCGACTGCAGCCACAGCCGGCGCACCGGCTTGTTCAGGCCCGTCTTGCCGCCGGCGTACTGTTCGATCAGGCGGAAGATCAGCTCGCCCTCGCGGCCCGCGTCGCAGGCGTTCACGAGCTGGGTCACGTCCTTGCGCTTGGCCTGCTTGACCACCGCGTTGAGGCGGGTCTTGGTCTTGTCGACCGGCTTGAGGTCGAAGTGCGGCGGGATCACCGGCAGGTTGGCGAAGCTCCACTTGCCGCGCTTGACGTCGAACTCCTCGGGCGCCTGGATTTCCACCAGGTGGCCGACGGCACTGGTCACGACGTACTGGTCGTTCTCGAAGTGCTCGTCGTGCTTGTCGAACTTGCCGGCCACCGGCGTGAGCGCACGCACGATGTCCTGCGCCACCGACGGTTTTTCTGCAATAACCAATGTCTTCGTCATCTGTGCTCTCTCAACTGTTTCGCCAAGCCGGCTCGCGGGCCATGCGCGCAGCGCCATGGGCTCTCTCTATACTCGGCGGCTTCTCGCGTGCGCACACGCGCACGCGCATGTGTGCATATTCAAACTAACAGACTTCGGCGATGCCTTCCAAATCCCCACTTTCCAACGCCCGCCGAATCCAGACGCGGCGTTCCTCCGTTCATGGGAACGGCGTGTTCGCGGTGCAGGACCTGGCCGAAGGCGAGCGGATCATCGAATACAAGGGCGAGATCATCACGTGGAAGGAGGCCCTGCGCCGCCATCCGCACGATCCGGCCCAGCCGAATCACACTTTCTACTTCCACATCGACGACGGGCGCGTGATCGACGGCAACGTCGACGGCAATGCGGCCCGCTGGATCAACCACTCGTGCGAGCCCAACTGCGAAGCCGACGAGGTCGATGGGCGCGTTTATATCAAGGCGCTGCGCAACATCGCGGCCGGCGAGGAACTCAACTACGACTACGGTCTGATCATCGACGAGCCGTACACCGAGAAGCTGCTGTCCGAGTTCCCGTGCTACTGCGGCTCCGAGCAATGCCGCGGCACGCTGCTCACGCCGAAGGACGACGACGAGGACGACAAGAAGAAAAAGAAGAAGGCGAAGAAGAAGGAAGCGAAGAAGGCCGAAAAGAAGAAGGCCGACAAGAAGGCGGAGAAGAAAGCCGAAAAGAAGGCCGACAAGAAGAAGGACGGCAAGAAGAAGGACAAGGAAGCGAAGGCCGACAAGCCGGCCAAGCCGAAGAAGGCCGAGGCGGTCGCCGAGACCGCCCCCGTCGCGGCCGGCAACGGCGGGCTCTGAGCATGGCCGCCGGCGGCAGCGCCCTGCGGTGGCACGAGGAGCGGATCGCCGCCGCGGTCGCCCCGCTGCTGCCGGGCTTCGCGGCCGAGGTGGTCGCCGAGGTCGATTCCACCAACACCGAACTCATGCGGCGCGCGCGCGCCGGGCGGACCGAGCCCGTGCTGCTGGTCGCCGAGCGCCAGACCGCGGGCCGCGGCCGGCTCGGCCGGCCCTGGCAGAGCGCGCAGCAGCCCGGCGACGATGTCGCGCCGTCGCTGACCTTCTCGCTGGGCCTGCCGCTCGCGCCGGCCGACTGGTCGGGCCTCTCGCTCGCGGTCGGCGTGAGCCTGGCCGAGAACCTCGATCCCACGGGCGCGGCCAGGCTCGGGCTCAAGTGGCCCAACGACCTCTGGGTCGACGAGCGCAAGCTCGTGGGCATCCTGATCGAGACCGCGCTGCCGCATGCCGGCGGTGCCGCACCGGCGCCGCGCTACGTGGTGATCGGCATCGGCGTGAACATCGGCGCGCGCGAGGCCGAGGGCATGCGCACGCCGCCCGCCTGGATGCGCCAGTGGCGCCCCGACGCCACGTCTCCCGCAGTGCTGGCCGAGCTGATCCCGCCGCTGGTGCGCGACGTGCTCGCGTTCGGCGCGCGCGGCTTCGCGCCGTTCGCCGAGCGCTTCGCGACGCGCGACGTGCTGCGCGGGCGCGAGGTGGTGCTCAGCGACGGCCGCGCGGGCCTGTGCGAAGGCGTCTCGTGGACCGGCGAGCTGCAGGTGCGCACGGCCGAGGGCCTGCAGGCCATCGTCAGCGACGAAGTCAGCGTGCGGCCGCGCGGCATGGCCCTCTGAGACCGGACGCCGCGATGCCGCTGCGCCTGCTCGTGATCGCCCTGCTGGTCCTCAACGGCGGCTACTGGCTGTGGTCGCGCGGCGACCTCGCGGGCTTCGGCCTCGCGCCGGCGGGGCTCGACGAGCGCGATCCGCAGCGCCTCACGCGGCAGATCCATCCCGAGTATTTGCAGATCCGCGCCGAGCCGCCGAAGGCCGGCGCGTCGGACACCAGCGCCCGATAGGCCAGCCGTTCAGGTCGGCGCGCTCTCGAAGCGCACCGTGAAGCGCGCGCCCGGCGGCTGCCGCTCGGGATGCGCGTCCTCGAGCGTCACCTGCGCATGGTGCTGGTTCGCGATCTCGCGCACGATCGGCAGTCCCAGGCCCGAGCCGTCGGCCTCGTTGCCGAGCACGCGGTAGAAGGGTTCGAACACGAGCTCGCGGTCGGCTTCGGAAATGCCCGGGCCGTTGTCCTCCACCTGCAGCAGCAGCACCCGGCCGAAGGGATCGGCCAGCACCCGCGCGGTGATCACGCCGGCGCGTTCGGGCCGCGAGGGCGTGTAGTTGATCGCGTTGTCGACCAGGTTGCGCACCAGCTCCTTGAGCAGGGTCGGGTTGCCCTCGAGCACCACGCCGCGCGAGCCGGGATCGACACCGTCGTAGCCGAGGTCGATGCGCTTCTCGATCGCGCGCGGCACCGCCTCGCGCACCACCTCGATCGTGAGCCGCGCCAGGTCGCAGGGCTGGCGATGGGCGCCGGCGCTGTTGCCCTCGGCGCGTGCCAGCGACAGCAGCTGGTTCACCGTGTGGGTGGCGCGCACGCTGGCGCGGCCGATCTGCTTGAGCGACTGCTTGAGCTCGTCGGCGTTGGCGTTCTCGCGCTGCGCCAGGTCGGCCTGCATGCGCAGGCCCGCGAGCGGCGTCTTGAGCTGGTGCGCCGCGTCGGCCAGGAAGCGCTTCTGCGTGTCGATGGAATCGTTGAGCTTGTCGAGCAGCTCGTTGACCGAGGACACCAGCGGCACCACTTCCAGCGGCACCGAGGATTCGTCGAGCGGGCTCAGGTCGCCCGGGCGGCGCTCGCGGATGCGCGCCTCCACCACCGACAGCGGCTTGATGCCGCGCACCAGCGCCAGCCAGATCAGCAGCACCGCGAGCGGCAGGATCGCGAACTGCGGCAGCAGCACGCCCTTGATGATCTCGGCCGCCAGCAGCGACTGCTTCTGGCGCGTCTCGGCCATCTGCAGCAGCGCGGGCGGCGCGTCGGGATGCTCGCCGGCCAGCCAGACCGAGGCCACGCGCACCGGCTTGCCGTTCATCTCGCCGTCGCGCAGCGAGACCTGGCCGATCACCGGCGGCTCGTCGAGGCTGGGATGCGGCACGTCGCGCTCGCCGCTGAGCAGCGCGCCGTGGCTGTCGAGCACCTGGTAGTACACGCGGTCGGCATCGTCGCCGCGCAGGATCTCGCGCGCCGACTGCGGCAGTTCGAAGCGCGGGCCGCCCTTCTGCGTCGTGACCATGCGCGCCAGCGTCTCGACGTTGTGCTCGAGCGCGCGGTCGAAGGGCGCGTTGGCGATGCCCTGCGCCACCAGCCAGGTCACGCCGATGCTGACCGGCACCAGCAGCAGCAGCGGCGTGAGCATCCAGTCGAGGATCTCGCCGAACAGGGAGCGCTGCGCGCGCTGGAAGAGTTTCATCGGGCCGGACCCGCCGCGCCTGGCGGCCGCGCGGGCGTCACTGGATCTTTTCGAGGCAGTAGCCGAGCCCGCGCACCGTGGCGATGCGCACCGGGCCCTTCTCGATCTTCTTGCGCAGGCGGTGGATGTAGACCTCGATCGCGTTGAGGCTCACCTCCTCGCCCCATTCGCACAGCCGCTCCACCAGCTGGTCCTTGCTGACCAGCCGGCCCGCGCGCTGCAGCAGCACCTCGAGCAGGCCCAGCTCGCGCGCCGACAGCTCGACCATCTTGCCGTCGAGCGTGGCGACGCGGCCGGCCTGGTCGTAGACCAGCGGGCCGTGCTTGATCGCGTTGCTGGTGGTGCCCATGCCGCGGCGCGTGAGGGCGCGCACGCGCGCCTCGAGCTCCTGCAGGCTGAAGGGCTTGGCCATGTAGTCGTCGGCGCCGTTGTCCAGGCCCTTGACGCGCTCCTCCACGCTGTCGGCCGCCGTCAGCACCAGCACCGGCAGCTGCGAGCCGCGCGCGCGCAGGCGCTTGAGGATCTCGATGCCGTGCAGGCTCGGCAGGCCGAGGTCGAGGATCAGCAGGTCGAACTCGCTGTGGGTCATGAGCGCGGTGTCGGCCTCGGAGCCGTTGGCCACGTGGTCGACCGCGGCGCCCGAGGTGCGCAGGCTGCGCAGCAGGGCGTCGGCCAGCACCTGGTCGTCCTCGGCAATCAGAATCCGCATAGCCCACCTCCAGCCCGGTTCGCGCCGCGGGGCGGCGCCGTTGCACGTTCGTTGTCTCCGCTCGGCAGGGAGTCTAGCCCGCCGTATAGGCTTCCAGACCGATGGTTACCACGGTGGCGACCTCGTCGCCCACGCTGGCGCGGAACTCGCGCTCGGCCTGCGTCACCGCCTGGCGGAAGGCCTCGAGCCAGGCCAGGCCGTCGGCCGTGAACAGCACGCGCCGCGCGCGCGCATCGAGCGGATCGGGCCCGCGCGTGACCAGCCCCCAGGCCTCGCACTGGTCGACCAGCGCGCCCATGGCCTGCTTGGTCATGCCGGCGCGCTCGGCGAGCTCGGTCAGGCGCGAGCCCTCGCGCGCGAGGTGGCGCGTGATGTGGACGTGGGCCGCGCTGACCTGCGCGCGCGCCGCCAGGTTCGACAGCGCGAGCGGCACGTCGACGTCGTGCGCCATCAGCGCGAGCACGCGCTCGTCGAAGCGCCGCATCGCGTGGCCGAGCAGCCGGCCCAGGTGGGTCTGGCGCCAGGCATCGGGGTCGAGGGGAAAGGGGGTGTCGCTCACGGCGCCAAATGGTAAAGCAAACTGACCAAAAAATGGGTTTACTCGAATCCATCCGCCCCTACACTACTGTTCAAGCATCCAGGCTGTAGTTAAAAGCAGATGGATCCGGCAGTACACAACCCGTTGATCTTCAAGGAGTTTTTCACATGGACGCAGTCGTCAAGGGCTCGAGCATCGCAGGCGCCAACAGCGAAAAGGCCAAGGCCCTCCAGGCCGCGCTGGCCCAGATCGAGAAGCAGTTCGGCAAGGGCACGATCATGCGGCTCGGCGAAGGCGAGGCGCTCGAGGACATCCAGGTGGTCTCCACCGGCTCGCTGGGCCTCGACATCGCCCTGGGCGTCGGCGGCCTGCCGCGCGGCCGGGTGGTCGAGATCTACGGTCCTGAATCCTCGGGCAAGACCACGCTCACGCTGCAGGTCATCGCCGCCATGCAGAAGCAGGCCGGCACCTGCGCCTTCGTCGACGCCGAGCACGCGCTCGACGTGCAGTACGCCCAGAAGCTCGGCGTGAACCTGTCCGACCTGCTGATCAGCCAACCCGACACCGGCGAGCAGGCGCTCGAGATCGTCGACTCGCTGGTGCGCTCGGGCGCCGTCGACCTGATCGTGGTCGACTCGGTCGCCGCGCTCACGCCCAAGGCCGAAATCGAAGGCGAGATGGGCGACTCGCTGCCCGGCCTGCAGGCCCGCCTGATGAGCCAGGCGCTGCGCAAGCTCACGGCCACGATCAAGAAGACAAACTGCATGGTCATCTTCATCAACCAGATCCGCATGAAGATCGGCGTGATGTTCGGTTCGCCCGAAACCACCACCGGCGGCAACGCGCTGAAGTTCTACGCCTCGGTGCGCCTGGACATCCGCCGCATCGGCACCATCAAGAAGGGCGACGAGGCCATCGGCAACGAAACCAAGGTCAAGGTGGTGAAGAACAAGGTCTCGCCGCCGTTCAAGACGGCCGAGTTCGACATCCTGTTCGGCGAGGGCATCAGCCGCGAGGGCGAGATCATCGACATGGGCGTGACCGCCAAGATCATCGACAAGTCGGGCGCCTGGTACGCCTACAACGGCGAGAAGATCGGCCAGGGCCGCGACAACGCGCGCGAGTTCCTGCGCGAGAACCCCGAGCTGTCGCGCGAGATCGAGAACAAGGTGCGCGAGTCGCTGGGCATCCCGCTGCTGGCGGCGGACGCGGCCGGCGCGGCCGAATAACCGGCCGATGCCTGCGAGCGGGGCGCCTGCGGCCGCCCCGCTTTCCTTTTCCGCCCCTGCATTTCCGATGGCATTCGATGCTCCTTCCCTGAAAGGCCGCGCGCTGCGTCTGCTGAGCCAGCGCGAGCATTCCCGTGGCGAGCTCGAGCGCAAGCTGGCGCGCTACGAGGAAGAGCCGGGCACGCTCAAGGCCGCGCTCGATGAGCTCGCGGCCAAGGACTTCATCAGCGAGGAGCGCGTGGTCGCCTCGGTGCTGCACCAGCGCGCGGGCCGGCTCGGCGCGGCGCGCGTGCGGCAGGAACTGCAGGCCAAGGGCATCGGCGCCGAGGCCATCTCGCAGGCGGTGGCCGGGCTGCAGGGCAGCGAGCTCGAACGCGCGGCCGCGCTCTGGCGCCGCCGCTTCGACGCCCCGCCCGCCGATCCCAAGGAGCGCGCGCGGCAGGCCCGCTTCCTGATGGCGCGGGGCTTTTCGGCCGCGGTGGCGGCCAAGGTGCTGAGGAGCGACATCGATGAACTCGAATGAACTCTCGCGCGTGATCACGCAGCGCGTGGCCTGCGATTGGCGCGCGGCCTATGCGCTGGCGGCCGATCCCGCGCGCCTGCCCGAATGGGCCAGCGGCCTGGCCGACGGCGCGCTGGCGCGCGAGGGCGAGGGCGAGCGTTGGGTCGCGACCACGCCCGGCGGTCGCGCGGTGCTGCGCTTCGCGCCGGCCAACGAATTCGGCGTGCTCGACCACTGGGTGGCGCCCGAGGGCGTGCCCGAGGTCTACGTGCCGTTTCGTGTCGTCGGCGTGGCGCCCGGCGCCTGCGAGCTGCAGTTCACGCTGCTGCGCCAGCCGCACATGGACGACGCCGCCTTCGCGCACGACGCCGAATGGATCGCGCGCGACCTGCGCGCGCTGCGGGCGCTGCTCGAGGCGCCGGCCCGCTGAGCGGCCGGGCGGCCGGGGCCGCGCCAGACCGCTGGCATGATCCGCGGCTTCGAACAACGAGGAGGAGCCGCGCCATGTCATCGAACCCCGCCAACCCATCCGAGCCTCCCTCGTTGATACGCACCGGCGCCCGCGCCGGCGCGGCCTTCGTCGCTTCGGTCGCGAAGGGCATCTTCTTCGGCGCGCTGCTCGGCGGCGGCGCCTTCTTCTACTACCTGGGCCAGCTGAGCGGGCCCGGCTATCCCGGCGCACGCGCGGGCGGCGTCGGCGCGGCGCTCGCGCTGCTGACCTCGCCGCCGCTGCTGGTGGCCGTGCTGCTGGCGCTCTTCATGGGCGTGTACGTGATCCTCGGCGTGTCGCAAGGCCGCACGCGCGCGATGCAGCACCTGGTGGCCGCGCGCGGCGAAGCGGTGGCGCAGCGCCTGGGCGATGCCATCGCCGGGCCCATCGAATCGATGCCGCGCACCCACGGGGCACTGCGGCGCGCGAGCGACTGGCTCTCGGTCGATGCGCTGAGCGCGCAGCTCGCGCCGGTGCTCGGCGACGGCAAGGCGGTGCGGGCGGTGATCGCCTTCGTGCTCGACCGGCTGCCGCTCAACGAGATGCTGGCCGAGTGGCAGCAGGGCCGCGCCGCGCAGGGCGAGCCGCAGTTGACCGTGGCGCCGGGCGGTGTGGCGCCCGCGCAGGATCCGGCCTTGCGCGCGCTGATCGCGCGACGCATCCACGAGACGCTGCAGGAGATGTCGACGCCCTCGCGCATGCCGTTCTGGATCGTGCTCGCGCTGCATGCGGCGCTGCTCGGCACGGGGCTCTGGCTGGTGGGCTGAAAACGAAAAAGGCGCCGGGGAGTCGGCGCCTTTTGAGCGGGGAAGCCGCGCCTCAGAGCGACAGCATCAGCTTGAGGTTCTGTACCGCGGCGCCGCTCGCGCCCTTGCCGAGGTTGTCGAGGCGCGCGATCACCACGGCATGGCGGTGGTCCTCGTTCGGGAACACGCGGATCTCGAGCTGGTTGGTGTCGTTGAGCGCCAAAGCGTCGAGCTTGCCGTCCTCGGTGGGCGGCAGCACCTTCACGAACTGCTCGGGCGTGTTGCTCTTCGCATAGTGCGCGGCCAGCGCCTCGTGCAGGTCGCCGGCCTTCGGCTTGCCGGGCAGCAGGTCGAGATGCAGCGGCAACTGCACCAGCATGCCTTGCTTGAAATTGCCGACCGAGGGGATGAACACTGGGCGCTGCGTGAGGCCGGTGTATTTCATGATCTCGGGGATGTGCTTGTGCTTGAGGCCCAGCGCGTAGGTTTCGAACAGCGGCGCCTCGCCCTTCTCGTAGGCCTCGATCATGGTCCGGCCGCCTCCCGAGTAGCCGCTGACCGAGGGCAGCGCGATCGGGAAGTCGGCCGGCAGCAGGCCCGCGTCGACCAGCGGGCGCACCATGGCGATCGCGCCGGTGGCGTAGCAGCCGGGGTTGCCCACGCGGTCGGCCCGGGCCACGGCCTGCCAGTGTCCTTCGACCAGTTCGGGGAAGCCGAACACCCAGCCCGGCGCCACGCGGTGCGCGGTCGAGGCATCGATGATCTTGGGCTTGCTGCCCGACAGCTGGTCGATCAGCGCGACCGATTCGCGCGCCGCGTCGTCGTGCAGGCACAGCACGACGAGGTCGACGCCGGCCATGAGTTCACGCTTGGCGTTCACGTCCTTGCGCAGCTCGGGCGCGATGCTCACGAGCTCGATCTGCGGCATGTTCTGCAGCCGCTCGCGAATCTGGAGGCCGGTGGTGCCGGCTTCGCCGTCGATAAAGACCTTGGCCATGGTGGGGTTGCCTGATAGAGAGGGGCCTAGAAGAAAGTACGTATTGACCGCACACGCCCGTCAGTATTGATGCGGCGCACCATGATACAGTCCGCGATTGTCCGCCGCCCCCAGCCGTCAGGCTGCCGTCGCCTGTGGACAACAGAGCCAACACCAGCCTGCCTCGATCTCCCGTTTTTCAACCTCTTCCTTCCGAGAGACATCCCTCATGAAGATTCACGAGTACCAAGGCAAGGAAATCCTTGCCAAGTTCGGCGTGCCGGTGCCGCGCGGCATTCCGGCCTACACGGTCCAGGAGGCGGTCGAAGCCGCCCAGAAGCTGGGCGGCCCGGTCTGGGTGGTCAAGGCCCAGATCCACGCGGGTGGCCGCGGCAAGGGCGGCGGCGTGAAGGTCGCCAAGACCATCGAGGACGTGAAGAAGCTGGCCGGCGAGATCCTCGGCATGCAGCTCAAGACGCACCAGACCGGCCCCGAAGGCCAGAAGGTCCGCCGCCTCTACATCGAAGACGGCGCCGACATCCAGAAGGAATACTACGTTTCGGCCGTGACCGACCGCGCCACCCAGAAGGTGGCCTTCATCGCCTCGAGCGAAGGCGGCATGGACATCGAGGAAGTGGCCCACTCCTCGCCCGAGAAGATCATCACCGTGTTCGCAGACCCGCAAAAGGGCCTGACCGACGAACAGGCCAAGCAGATCGCCGACGGCATCGGCATGCCGGCCGATTCGACCGCGCAAACGGTCGACATCCTCAAGAAGCTCTACACCTGCTACATGGAGACGGACGCCTCGCTGGTCGAGATCAACCCGCTCAACCGTGACAGCAAGGGCAACGTCATGGCGCTGGACGCCAAGTTCAACTTCGACAGCAACGCGCTGTTCCGTCATCCCGAGATCGTCGCGCTGCGCGACCTCGACGAGGAAGATCCGGCCGAAGTCGAAGCCTCGAAGTTCGATCTCGCCTACATCTCGCTCGACGGCAACATCGGCTGCCTGGTGAACGGCGCCGGCCTCGCGATGGCCACGATGGACACCATCAAGCTGTTCGGCGGCGAGCCGGCCAACTTCCTCGACGTGGGCGGCGGCGCCACCCCCGAGAAGGTCACCGAGGCCTTCAAGATCATGCTGAAGAACAAGAACGTGGAAGCCATCCTCGTCAACATCTTCGGCGGCATCATGAAGTGCGACACCATCGCCACCGGCGTGATCGCGGCCTGCAAGGCCGTGAACCTGCAAGTGCCGCTGGTCGTGCGCATGAAGGGCACCAACGAAGCCGAAGGCAAGAAGCTGCTGGCCGATTCGGGTCTGCCGATCATCAGCGCCGACACCATGGCGGAAGCGGCCCAGAAGGTCGTGGCAGCAGTCAAGAAGGCCTAAGGAACAGAGTCATGTCGATCTACATCAACAAAGACACCAAAGTCATCACCCAAGGCATCACCGGCAAGACGGGCCAGTTCCACACCGAGAAGTGCCAGGAATACGCGAACGGCAAGAACGCCTTCGTGGCCGGTGTGAACCCCAAGAAGGCCGGCGAGTCGATCTTCAACATCCCGATCTTCGGTTCGGTGAAGGAAGCCGCCACGCAGACCGGCGCCACCGTGTCGGTGATCTACGTGCCGCCGGCAGGCGCGGCGGCCGCGATCTGGGAGGCCGTCGAGGCCGACCTGGACATGGCCATCTGCATCACCGAAGGCATTCCGGTTCGCGACATGCTCGAAGTGCGCAACAAGATGAAGGCCAAGGAAGCCGCCGGCGGCAAGAAGACGCTGCTGCTCGGCCCGAACTGCCCCGGCCTGATCACGCCCGACGAGATCAAGATCGGCATCATGCCCGGCCACATCCATCGCAAGGGCCGCATTGGCGTCGTGAGCCGCTCGGGCACGCTGACCTATGAAGCCGTGGCGCAACTGACCGAGATCGGCCTGGGCCAATCGTCGGCGGTCGGCATCGGCGGCGACCCGATCAACGGCCTCAAGCACATCGACGTGATGAAGGCCTTCAACGAAGACCCCGACACCGACGCCGTGATCATGATCGGCGAAATCGGCGGTCCCGACGAAGCCGACGCCGCCCGCTGGTGCAAGGACAACATGAAGAAGCCGGTCGTCGGCTTCATCGCCGGCGTGACGGCGCCTCCCGGCAAGCGCATGGGCCATGCCGGCGCGCTGATCTCGGGCGGTGCCGACACGGCCGAGGCCAAGCTCTCCATCATGGAAGAGTGCGGCTTCACCGTGACGCGCAACTTCTCGGAACTGGCCAAGCTGCTCAAGGGCAAGCTGTAAGCCACGGCGTTCGCGCCCAGCAAGGTCCGTAAAGAGACCTCACACGCGCAAGAAAGAACAAGACGCCCGCAATCCGATTGCGGGCGTTTTTTTCACAAAAACAAAGCGGGATCAGAGACATGGAACTTCTTCAAAGCACGGACTTCTGGATCGGCCTGATCAAGATCGTCTGGATCAACATCATCCTGTCGGGCGACAACGCCGTGGTGATCGCCATGGCGGCGCGTTCGCTGCCGCCCGAGCAGCAGAAAAAGGCGGTGCTGTTCGGCTCCGGCGCGGCCGTCGTGCTGCGCATCGTGCTGACGGTGGTGGCGGCCAAGCTGCTGGCGCTGCCTTACTTGCAGATCATCGGCGGCCTGCTGCTGCTGTGGATCGGCCTGCAGCTGCTCGGCGAGGACGATGAGGGCGAGGGCGACTCCAAGGAGTACGGCAGCATGATGGCGGCCGTGCGCACCATCCTGCTGGCCGATCTCGTGATGAGCCTGGACAACGTGATCGCCGTGGCGGCCGCCGCGCAGGGCAGCATGGTGCTGCTGGTGCTGGGCTTGGCGATCAGCATTCCGCTGGTGATCTTCGGCAGCACGCTGATGATCAAGCTGATGGAGCGCTTCCCCATCATCGTGATGCTGGGTGCCGCGCTGATCGGCTGGGTCGGCGGAGAGACCATCGTGAGCGACGTGTCGCTGCGCGAGATGCTGGCGGCCAACCCGTGGCTGCACTACGCCGCCGCCGCGGCCGGCGCGCTGTTCGTGGTGGCGGTGGGCAAGCTGCTCCAGCGGCGCGCCCACGCGGCCGCCGCGCAGCACTGAAACCGGAAGCCACCACCGGGCTGCCGCTTCGCCGACACTTGCGACCATGGTAGGTGTCGGCACCTCTCTTTTCTCGACCCGTCCGCCGCTCTCGTGGGAGTTCGCGGCGCTGACGGACGTCGGCCGCGTGCGGGCCCACAACGAGGACGCGGTCCATGTCGATCCCGCGCTCGGGCTGGCGGTGCTGGCCGACGGCATGGGCGGCTACAAGGGCGGCGAGGTCGCCAGCGCGATGGCGGTGTCGCTGGTGCACGCGAACTTCCGGCGCTGGTACGTGCAGGCCGGGCCGCAGGCACCGGCCCGCGTCGTGCGGCGCGCGCTGCAGGCCGCGACCGACGAGGCCAATGCCGCCATCCTCGACGGCAGCCTGACCAATCCCCACCTGCAGGGCATGGGGACCACGCTGGTCCTGGCGGCCTTCGGGCCGCATCGCGTGATGGTGGGCCACATCGGCGACTCGCGCTGCTACCGGCTGCGCAACGACAAGCTCGAGCAGCTCACGCGCGACCATTCGCTGCGCCAGCAGCAGCTCGACGCGGGCGCCATCACGGCCGAGGAAGCGCTGTCCTCGCCCAACCGCAACCTCGTGACCCGCGCCGTCGGCGTCGAGGCCCAAGTCTTGCTGGAAATGCATGAACACACGGCCAGGCCCGACGATCTCTATATGCTGTGCTCGGACGGGCTCAGCGAAATGGTCCCGGACGCCCAGCTTTTCACGCTTCTGACGAGACAAGACGGTGGTATTGAGTCCAAGGTATCACTTTTGGCAAACATCGCCAACGAAAATGGCGGACGGGATAACATTTCTGTCATCCTGGCCCGGGCCAGCCTGCCTCGCACGGCAGCCTGACGAAATCGGCGGGGTGGCAAGTCCATCCGCCATGTCGTTTTGGGTCTCGCGACAATTGCAATCAGGGAGTCGGCAGTGCCGAGAATGAGTATCTCGATCGATGGTGTCGTCATCCGGGAAGTGACGCTCGCGAAGGACCGTACCACCCTCGGGCGGCGCGCCTATAACGACATCGTGGTCGACAATCTCGCGGTGAGCGGCGAGCATGCCGTCCTGACCTTGCGCGGTGGCGATGTCCAGATCGAAGACCTCAACAGCACCAACGGCACCTACGTCAACGCAGTGGCGGTGCAGAAGCGCACGCTCAAGGACAACGACGTCATCGAGGTCGGCGGCTGCCGCATCCACTACCGCGCGCGCAGCGTCGCGCCCGCGGCCGGCGTGCCGGTCCACGTCGCTGTCGCCAGCGAATCTTCCGCACCCATTCCCCTGTCGGCCGCGCCCACCGAATCGGGGGCGCTGGTCGAACTCGGCGTGCCGGTGCTGCGCGTGCTGGCCGGCGAGAACGCCGGGCGCGACCTGCCGCTGCAGAAGGTCGTCACCACCGTCGGCAAGCCCGGCGTCGCGGTGGCGGTCGTCACGCGCCGGCGCCAGGGCTACGTGGCCGCGAGCGTCATGGGCGCCGTCCTGCTCAACGGCGAGCCGCTGGGCGCCGAGGCCGTGGCGCTGCACGAGAACGACCTGCTCGAACTCGGCACCCTGCGCCTGCAGTTCCAGCGGGTCTGAGCCGCGGGGCTTCCGTCGGCGAACCGGCTTCGATTCCCGTCCCGGTTCCGGTCGATCATGAGTGCACTGCGGCGCCATTGGGCGCGCATCGCCGTCACCCTGCTGCCCGTGCTGCTGGCGCTGGCGCACGCCACCGGGCTCTGGCATGCCGGCATGCTCGAGCGCCTCGACCACCTGATCTACGACGTGCGCCTGCGCGCCACCATGCCGGGCACCTTCGATCCGCGCATCGTGATCGTCGACGTCGACGACGCGAGCCTCGCGCGCCAGGGGCAATGGCCGTGGCCGCGCGACAAGGTGGCGCGGCTCGCGAGCGAGTTGCTGTCGCACCAGCAGGCCAGGGTCGTCGGTTTCGACGTCATGTTCGTCGAGCCCGACCGCAGCTCGAGCGTGGACCGCCTGCGCGAGCTGGCGAGCGGTCCGCTGCGCGGCATCCCCGGCTTCGCCGCCGAAGTCGAGAAGCTCGCGCCTTCGCTCGACAACGATGCCGTGCTGGCGCGCACGCTCGCGGGCCAGCCCGTGGCGCTCGGCTACTACTTCACGCAGGCCGAGACGCCGCGCGCCCGCGGCGCCTTGCCCGCCACGCCGCTGTGGCCCGCCGGTGCCCTGCCCGCGAAGGAGGGCTATACCACGCACTGGAACGGCTTCGGCGCCAGCCTGCCGGTGCTCGCGCAGGCCGCGCCCCGCGGGGGTTTCCTCAACACCCTGGTCGGCGAGAGCGACGACGGCGTGATCCGCAGCGTGCCGCTGATCGCGCGCTACGACGGCGACCGCGCCCAGCCCGGCTACTACGAGTCGCTCGCGCTGGCCGTCTACCGGCTCGCCAACGGTTCGCCGCCGGTGCTGCCCGCGCTGGTGCCCGGCAGTCCGGTCGCGCAGCTCGAGTCGCTGCGCATCGGCGAGCTGCGCGTGCCGGTCGACCGCAACGCCAGCGTGCAGGTGCCGTTCCGCGGCCCGGGCGGCAGCCGCGGCGGGTCGTTCCGCTACGTGGCGGCCGCCGACGTGCTCGAGGGCCGGCTCGCGCCCGAGGAGCTCAAGGACAAGATCGTGCTCGTCGGCGCCACCGCGCCCGGCCTGCAGGATCTGCGCGCCACGCCCGCGGCCTCGTCCTTCGCCGGCGTCGAGGTGCATGCCAACATCGTCTCCGCGCTGCTCGATCACCGCCTGCTCGCCGTGCCCGACTACGCGCCCGGCTACGAAGTATTGAGCGTGTTCGTCGCCGGCGTCGTGCTGGCCATTGGCCTGTCGCTGCTGCCCGCGCTGCGCGCCGTGGCCTTCATGCTGGCCGTGGCCGCGGCGCTGGTCGGACTCAACACCTGGCTCTACGTCGCGCATGGCCTGGTGCTGCCGCTGGCCTCGGCGCTCGCGATGGTCGCGCTCGCCTTCCTGCTCAACATGAGCTGGGGCTACCTGGTCGAATCGCGCGCGCGCCGCGGCCTGGTGCAGCTCTTCGGCACCTACGTGCCGCCGCAGCTCGTCGACGAGATGCTGGAGCGCCCGGGCCGCTACAGCATGCGTGCCGAGAGCAAGACCATGACCGTCATGTTCTGCGACATGCGCGACTTCACGCGCTTCTCGGAGCAGATGTCGCCGGCCGAACTGCAGGCCTTCCTCAACACCGTGTTCAGCCGCCTCACCGACGTCATCACCGCGCACCGCGGCACCGTCGACAAGTACATGGGCGATTGCGTCATGGCCTTCTGGGGCGCCCCGCTCGAGACGCCCGAGCACGCCAGCCTCGCCGTGAATGCCGCGCTCGACATGGCCGAGGCGGTGCACGACATCAACCGCATCCACCGCGCCACCGGCCGGCCCGAGATCAGCATCGGCATCGGCATCAACAGCGGCGTCATGAGCGTGGGCGACATGGGTTCGGCCGCGCGGCGCAGCTACACCGTGGTCGGCGACGCGGTCAATCTGGCCTCGCGCCTCGAGGGGCTCAGCGGCCACTACGGCGTCGAGATCGTCGCCAGCGGTGCCACGCGGGAGCTCGCGCCGGCCTATGTCTGGCAGGAGCTCGACAGCGTCTTCGTCAAGGGCCGGGCCCAGGCCGTCGCCGTGTTCACGCCGCTGGCCGTCGCCTGGGACGAGGCGGCCGTCATCGCCGTGCGCGAGGCGCACCGGCTCGAGCGCTGGGCCGAGGTACTGGCCGCCTACCGGCGCCAGGACTGGGCCTTGGGCCGAAACTTGCTGGACCCCCTCCTCGTGGCCGATGCCAAAAAAGTCCTTTACCAGCTCTACGCGCAGAGATTAGCCTCGATGGCCTTGCGCCCGCACGACCCGTCGTGGGACGGTGCAACCCGGTTCGAAACCAAATGACAGACACAGACAAGGGGTCTCTCACAATGCAGGTTCGTGTGCTGGGTTGCTCGGGCGCTATCGCCAAAGACTGCCGCACCACCTCTTTCCTGGTCGACACCGACCTGCTCGTCGATGCCGGCACCGGCGTCGGCGACCTCACCCTCGACGAAATGGCCGGCGTCGACGACATGGTGCTCACGCACTGCCACCTCGATCACATCGCCGCCCTGCCCCTGATGCTCGACGCCGTCGGCGGCCGCCGCACCCGGCCGCTGCGCGTGCATGCGCTGCGCGCCACCATTGAGGCGCTGCGCGCCCACGTCTTCAACAACATCATCTGGCCCGACTTCGAGAGCATCCCGAGTCCCGAGACCCCCTTCGTCACCTTCCACGACATCGCCGTCGGCCAGACGCTGCTGCTCGGCAGCGCCACGCCCAAGCGCATCGAGGTGCTGCCGGCCGTGCACACCGTGCCCGCCTGCGGCTTCGCCGTGAGCCGCGCCGATGGGGGAGCGCATTGGGTCTTCAGCGGCGATACCGAGCGCAACGCGCCGTTCTGGGACCGGGTCAATGCCCTCGAGGTCGCGATGCTCGTGATCGAGACGGCCTTCAGCAACCGGGAGCAGGCGCTGGCGGAACGCAGCCTGCATCTGTCGCCGACCATGCTGGCCGACGAGCTGGCCCACATCGATCCGGGCAAGGACTATCCGATCTACATCACGCACACCAAGCCGGCCGAGACCGAGGAGATCATGAGCCAGATCGAAACCTTGGCGGGGCGGAAGGTGCGGGGATTGGCGCAGCGGGACATCCGCTGGCTGAAGGCGGATGGGATCCTGACTTTCTGAGCCGGGTCGCGCGACGGGGATGGCATGACAAATTTGTCACCATGTGTCGCATCTTGATACATCTTCTGTCACGTGCAGTAACACCAATGTGGTCTGGGGTGACGCGTTAGGTCGCTGACGGGGCGGGAAACCGGGTGGCACGGATGCTGCGGAAGGTTCTCCGCTCCGGGGGGAGGACTCCCGGGAGTGACAACCAACCCAACCAACCTGGAGTTAGTGAAATGAACCGTCGTTCCATCGCACGCAATGTGCAGAAGGGTTTCACCCTTATTGAATTGATGATCGTTGTGGCGATCATTGGCATTCTTGCGGCCGTGGCGCTGCCGGCTTATCAGGACTACACCGTGCGTGCGCGCGTGTCGGAAGCCATGGTGCTCGCATCGGCCGCCAAGACGCTGGTTGGCGAGAACGCTGCCAATGCGGCTTCGGACCTTCGGCTCGGCTTCGATTCCACGTCCGTGAACTCCACGAAGAATGTTGCGTCGATGAGCATCAGTGAGAAGGGCGCAATTTCCGTTACCACGACGAAGGCGGCGGGCGAAGTCACGCTGGTCCTCACTCCTACCTCGAATGGCAATGAACTGGCGGCAGAAGAGACGCCGGCCGCTCAGATTCAATGGAAGTGCACCACGGACAGTGCGAAGTTCAAGTACGTGCCGACCGAGTGCCGCAACAGTTGAGGGCAGTAGAAGTTCTACGCAGGGCCCGTTTGCGGGCCCTTTTTTGTACTTCGATGTAGGCGAGTCGCGCATGCATGCAGGGAGAAGGTTTCAATGGGCAATTGCCGCAGTGGCGGTGTTGCTTTTTGCGTGGACGCATCCCTATAGCGGAGTTCGCCATGACGGAATGCTTTACGTGGCCCAAGCCCTGAAGCACATCGATCCCGCAATATTTAATAGCGATCTTTTCTTCAAGTTCGGCTCGCAAGATTCCTTTAGCATTTTTGGCAGAACCTATGCACACGCAGTCGCCATTGTGGGCGTTGCTTGGTCTTCTTTTGCGGGTGTGCTTGTCGGGCAATTTCTCTTCATCGCTGCAGTCGGTTTCCTGATCTGGCGTGTTGCTCCGGAGAACTCGAGAGTGCTGGCCGGGTGCCTCCTGGCAATTACTGCGGGCACCTATGGCAGCTCGGCAATTTTTCATTTTGCAGAGCCTTTCCTGACGGCTCGCACCTATTCCGAAGTCCTGGTGATTCTCGGGCTGGCATTCATATCTCGCGGACAATTGGCCATCGCCGCCGTCGCCTGCGTCGTTGCGGCCCTGCTTCATCCCCTGATGGCGCTGCCAGCGATCTTCTTGTGCTGGGCGCTGGCTGTCCAGCGAAATCGCACTTGGTTATGGATGCTTGCTCTTGGTGTTCCGTTGCTAGCAATGGGACACTTTGATGTTTCGCCCTTCAATCGCGCGTTCCTCTTCTACGACGCCGAATGGCGGGATCTCGTTGACAGGCACAACTTCGTTTTCATGGCGAGTTGGCCGCTCGCCAGTTGGATGGCGTTGCTCGCAGATCTTGTGCTCGTGGGTGCGCTTTCGCTCAGGCAACGCGCCGGTCGGCTTGCCTTGATGCTCAGGGTGCTGCTGGTCGTGGCAGGCCTGTGTCTGGCGGTGGCCCTGCTGGGAGGCGATCTTCTGTCCAACGTGCTTGTGACCTCGCTGCAGCTTTGGCGCGTGCAGTGGGTGCTGCATCTTGTTGGCTTGATATTCCTGGCGCCGGAACTGGTGCGCGCTTGGGGCGGCACTCGACTCGAGCGCCTGGCGGCAGCACTCTTGATCTATGCGGTCCTGTTCCAGGACATCGCGACAGGGAGCCTAGCCATGCTCCTCGGCCTTTTCCTTCTCTACGTCGGCGCTGCTAGAAACTGGCAGGTGTCTCGGTTCACCCTCCATTTTTCGGTGGCCTGCTTGGCGCTGGCGATCGGCTACAACTGGTGGAAGACGGTCGCCTTGTCGATTCGCATGGGTGAGTACCTGAGCGGTCTGTCAACGATTGGTCTTGCCAACAAGATTAGTGCTTACCTGATGCAGGCACCAGTCGGTCCTTTGCTTCTGGGATCGGTCGCCATCGGGCTGATCTGGTGCTTTCGGCGCTCGCAGATCGCCATGACCGCGATCCTGGTGGCGCTTACCGCTGGCACCGCCATGCACTGGGATCGTCGTCCGGAAATCACGAAGATCGTTGAAAGCACGCCCGTCCAGGGGCCTCATGTTTTCGCGGATATCGTGCCGCCTGACGCCGAAGTGTACTGGCAAGGCGATGCCTTGGCACCGTGGCTGCTCATGCATCGGCGCAGCTATGCGAGCGGCGTGCAGGCGGCAGGTCTCGTGTTCAATCGCGGTACGGCGATCGAACTGGACCGGCGCCGTGACGTGACTTCAGCCTTCGACGTGCAACGCGAAATCTGCAGCCTCCTGAACGCGCTGCGAGACGACAAGAACTCGTGCGAGCCTGATATCTCGGGACTCGAATTGACGTGCGAGGCGGATCCTCAGCTCGGCTACATCGTGATGCCCACCAGGTTGGAAGGCTGGGTTCTCGCATCGTGGTCGCCGGGTGAGCGATCCGAGCAAGCCGGCGAAAGCAGCATGAAAAGCTACTACCTATATAGCTGCGCCCAGCTCACCAAGAAAACCACCGACCAGAAGGTACTAGATGCACGTTGATTCCACCTACGGTATTTCTCCAGCCGCGACAAGACCATCAGCTCTGTCGATCGCGCGCGAGTTCATCGGCTACTTTGCCGTGTCTCTCGTGGGGCTTGCGGTGGATGCAATGGTGCTTCTGATTTTGGTTTCCGGGTTCGGATTGCCAGTGCTGCACTCTTCCGTGGCGGCGTTTATGGCAGGACTTGGGGTGGTGTACCTGTGCTCCGTGAAATTTGTTTTTTCCAATCGACGGCTTGCCCAACCTGCCGTCGAATTCTTCACATTCGCAATGCTCGGGGTCGCCGGACTTTTCCTGACGATGCTCATCATGCACGTCGGCACGCAGCAGCTGCATCTGGACTATCGCTGGACGAAAGTAGGTGCCGCAGGCGGCAGCTTCGTCTGCAATTTCGCACTGCGCAAGCTGGTGCTTTTTTCGAGGGGGTGAGGGAATGAACGTGAACGAAATCAATGTCGTCGTGATTGGTGCGGGTCCCGCTGGATTGACGGCCGCCTATGAACTTCAACGTGCGGGAGTACATCGGGTGTCCGTCATTGAGGCTGACTCCCAGGTCGGCGGAATTTCAAAAACCGTCGAATACCGCGGAAACAGGATCGACATTGGAGGCCATCGCTTCTTCTCCAAGTCCGACTGGGTCATGCAGTGGTGGGCATCCATTCTTCCAGTGGAAAAAACAGAGGAACGTGGATTGCTTAGCTTTCGGTATCAAGGGCAGCAGAGAGACGCACTGCCCGAAAACATGGCAGAGGTAAGTCCTTCGGCGCACGACAATGCGATGATGGTGCGAAACCGTCTTTCGCGCATTTACTTCAACGAGCGCTTCTTCGACTACCCCTTGAAACTCAACGCTGGAAATCTCCGCAAGCTTGGGTGGACGAAGACCGTCACTTTCGGGCTCAGCTATATCAAGGCCAAGGCGAGTCCCATCAAGCAGGAAGTCTCATTGCAAGACTTCTTCATCAATCGATTTGGTGAGAAGCTGTATCGCCAATTCTTCAAGGAATACACCGAAAAGGTATGGGGCGTGCCTTGCAGCGAAATCAGTGCAGCCTGGGGGGCTCAGCGCGTCAAGAGCCTCTCCGTCAGCAAGGCGTTGTGGCACGCGGCCAAGTCGGCGCTCGGCATGAACAACGGCCAGGCAGAACAGACGTCGCTCATCGAGTCCTTTGTCTATCCCAAGCTTGGGCCGGGACAGATGTGGGAAGAGGTTGCCAGGCGATTCGTGAACAGCGGTGGCGTGCTGCTGATGAAGCACCGTGCGCAACGTATCGAGATTTCAGAAGGAACCGTTCGCGCGGTCGACGTGATCTCGCACGATGGGCAACGTCAACGGCTCGAGTGCACGCACGTCGTGTCGACAATGCCGGTCAAGGATCTCGTTGCGGCATCCCAGGATGCTTGGCCGGCCGAAGTCGTGAGCATCGCGAGCCGCCTTGAGTACCGCGACTTTATGACGGTTGGACTGCTGTATCGGCGCGAGGACCTGCCAGTCGCGCTCAGTGACAACTGGATTTATATCCAAGAGCCGGGTGTGAAGGTGGGGCGAGTCCAAGTCTTCAACAACTGGAGCCCGTACATGGTCAGCGATCCCGAGACGGTATGGCTCGGCCTCGAATTCTTCTGCAAGGAAGACGACGACCTATGGTCGCTGAGCGACGATTCGCTCAAGCAGCTCGCGCAGTCGGAGATGAAGCAGATCAAGCTGGTCAGTACCTCCACGGCCATCGACGCGACGGTGCTGCGCGTCCCAAAAGCCTACCCCGGCTATTTCGGAGAAGCCTATGAGCAATTCGACCAAGTCCAGTCCGCGCTGGATGCAGTTTCCAACCTGTTTCTGGTTGGTCGCAATGGAATGCATCGGTACAACAATCAGGATCACTCGATGCTGACGGCGAAGGAAGCTGCGCATCAGATCATCACGGGCGAGGTCGACAAGAGTCGCTTGTGGGCGATCAACGTGGACGATGAGTACCACGAAGAGAAGGCGGTGTCGGAGCAGTCGGCTCCCGCGCAGCCTGGAATGATTGGAGCGGAGCCGGCCTTGGGGGCTCAGTCCTGAGCGTTCGAAGCCAGCCGCGCGTTCCGCAGGGCATGGGTGCTCAGGTCATGTCGAGAGGCGGACTTGCCTTGAGATCAAAGGCGGGTCTGTCTCGTTCTACCGGTACAAACTTGGATGAAATCGATAGTCGTTGGTTTTCTTGCATCCATCGTGTTGCTGGTGCTATGGCGTCATCTGATCCCTGGCGGGTTCATTTTTTATCAGGGCGTGTGCGTTGCCGTCATCGGCGCGTGCATCCAGTGCGTCGTCCAGTCAAGGCGCAAGCCACGGTCGCCTTACGTGAAAGACGCGATGGTGACCTTCCTGCTCGTTTACGCTTTCGTTTTCACGATTCCGACGACGGTGGATCGGTCCTATTCCGTCAGGATGATCGAACACGTCGCCGGAGCCCAAGGCGTTGTCTCGAAGAGCGAGATTTCCTCGATGTTTCAGCGTTACTTCAGTGACGGTGGTGGGGTTGACCGCAGGCTGGAAGAGCAGCTCGCGACAGGCACCATGCGACGAGACGGCGAAGGCTATGTGGCTTCATCCGAAGGACGGTGGATGGCTGCGGCATTTCGCGCGGTTGCCCTTGTTTTTGCCTGTGGCTCTTCAACGTGACTGCACATCCGCAAACGACGACGTCGACCTCTGAAGCCATCGAGATTCGTCACCTCTATGAACAGCGGTCGACCACGCGTCACCTCGAGATTGCTTACCTCGCTCTGCCGGCGTTCGTATTCGCCCTCGGCTTCCTCGCGTGGTGGGTAGGCATTGCCATTGCGATTCTCCTCGGGATAGGCTGCATCCTCGTTTTCGCTGAGCGGCCTGAGCGCTCAGGTTCCGGATGGGCGGCATCCACGGCCGTGTGTGCCGCGGCGATCGTCATTCTCCTCGCGGGGTTTCCCAACGGTCCCTTTGTGTGGGACTGGGTCAAGCATTGGGCCATTGTCAACGAGCTGGGGACCGACTCATGGCCCGTTGTCCTGGAACTGGATGGTCTTGCACGTCATCTTCGCTTTTACCTGGGTGCCTATCTGGTTCCGTCTTTCGTGCACAAACTTCTGCCGACCGTGGATCTGCAGTTCGCGTTCGGCGTGTGGCTCTTCGGCGGATTCGTGCTCGTGTTTCGCACGGTGTGCGCAGTGGGGGCCACGAAATGGCAATCCGGCGCCGCGGCGATTCTCTTGCTCGTTCTTGGCGGTGCGGATGCCTTCGCGGAGCACATCGCCCGGGGGGTGCAGAAACTGCCCGTCGCACCATGGCTCGGCATTCACTACGAGGCATGGGCGGCGAATGCTTTCAGGCTGCCGATCGAGTTCTCTTCGTTCTTGACGGCCTTGATCTGGGTCCCGCATCAAAGCATCGCCACCTTTCTCGTGGCCGGACTGATACTTTTCAATGATCGAAAAGGTGGTTTGGGTGCTGCGGTGTTGGGTTATGGCCTACTTTCCTTGTGGTCGCCCTACGGAATGATCGGTCTGCTGCCGCTGATGCTGTTGCTGGCTTGGGAACGGCGTCATGAGTTGCTGCATTGGAAAACTGCGATCCAGGTGCTGGCCGGCGCCGCTATTGCACTTTGCATGGTGGACTACTTGTCCACGGAACTGCCGTCCGGTGGTGCCTGTTTCTCCTGCCTCCCGGACCGGCTTCATCTCGTGCCGGACGTGCTTCTTTTCCTGGCGGTCGAGCTTTCCGTATTCGCGTTGATTCTTCGCCAGCGCATCGTGCAGGATCTTGGTTGTCTGATTTCCGTCGTCACGTTGTGTCTTCTGCCGCTGTTCCACGGACAAACTCCGGATCTGGTCATGCGCGCATCGATGGGCCCCTTGTTCGTTCTGGGCATTCGCTCCATTCAGACAGTTTTGCAGGAGCGGCTTACCGTGCGGACGGTGGTTCCCGTCGCGCTGGCGCTGGTGCTATGCACACCTGCGGCGGTGAGTGAGGCGCTGTATGTGCGCACTGGGGCTCGAGCGCACTTGGCCTTGGGCCCCAATGACCCACTGGGGCAAAAATGGATTCGTACGGTGGCGACGAAAACGACCTATAGCGCTCAGGAGTTCTTCGAACTATGCGGCTGGGAGTTCTTGCCCCAGTACTTCTCGAAGGGAAAACCCCGTCTGCTGCGCGATCCCCAGGAGTAGCGCCGATCGCACCTTTTCCGCACCGCAGCTGGAGGCGCCTGCGATGACTCATCCGGTTGCGAACCACGGAGGATCGAATCGGCGATGGCGATGGCGATGGCGATGGCGATGGCGATGGCGATGGCGATGGCGATGTAGCGGGGGAGCCGCTTGCCGAATGCCGCTGCTACGGCAGCGGGGTATTGTCGAAAACCACTTCGATGCGCACGCGCGCCTTCACTGCCGAGCCCCTCAATTCCCCCGGAATGAAGGCGGCATTCATGAACGCCTCGCGGGCAATCGTTTCATACACCGGCGGCAACAGTGGCTCCTCGGCCAACATTCTCCGGACCTCACCATATTCGTCGATGAAGAGGGAGAAGACGCCCACCCGTCGATCGGGGGGGTGTTGTTGTTCCGGTGCTTTCAAGATGATCGGCGCTCTGGGCGTTGGCGCCGACGACAGCAAGGAGCGAGGCACGTACTCGCTGAAGGGGTCTACGGGCGGATAGGGAGTTCCGACTGGAAGATCCTTCTTGTCCAAGTCTGTTTCGATTTCGGAGGACAACAGTTCGGAGGATGGCGACGAAACGCTCGCCGCCGGCGTACCCGTTCCGAGCGAACGATCAGGTGTCTTGAAAGGCCGTACTGACACTGCGGATGCGGGTTGAGCGTTGACTTGCTCTGGCGCGGCCTTGTCTACGGATGGTGGAGCGCTACTCTGCACGACATGCCGCGTTTGAAAACGGGCGTGTAGCTGCTGCATATTCGCAGGGCCCGACGATCGAGAGGGGGCAGGCAGGCGTATCGAGAGCAAGAGGGCGTGCAACGCAACCGAGAACGCGACGCACCCTGCGGCGAACCAAACCGCACGAGGAGGGAGGAAAACGCCGGGATATCGTTCCTCCGTCCGTACTCTTGCCTTCATTCCCGATCGACCTCAGTCGGCCAACTCTCGCCACGACGTGCGGTGCGGAAGACCCGCTGCCCCGCCTCCGCCTGGCGGACGCTCGATCTTGATCGAGCCGTCGCTGCTTTGCCGCAAGATTCTCGTTTCGCCGTTTTCCAACTTCACCCAACTCTGACCTACGATCAGCGCGGTATCGCTCCACAGTTGGCCTGCAGGGTCTTCGAGCGAGTTACCGTTGGCTGCGTTGAGGTAGTAGCGCCAAGATTTGCCGCCCGAACTACAAGCGTCGCCACTCGGGATGGCGGTCGCAACGGACAGCGTTCCGAATTGCAGCGCAATGTCCGTCACCACGCGCTCCCCAGAGTGCGGAAAATCCACCCACCAGCCGTTCTTCGAGTTCCAGTCGACGGGGTTGTTCGTGATGCTGGCCGAATCTCCAGTGACGGTGAAAGTCTGGCGAACCATGTTGCTGTCCGCGCGCACGTTGCCAAGGCCCGTCGACGTGAGATTGTCCTTGACGGCGTAGATGGTCTGCGTCGCTTGCGTAGTGCTGTTGATGTCGTCGGTGTTCAGATACCGGCCCGTTCCGACGACGATCACCGGTTTGCCCGCGATCTCGACGGTCTCCGGCCGCGTCGTGATCGCCTGCGGGGTGGCGGCATCCACTTGGAAGGTGGCGAGCAGCAGTGCGCTGTGCCGGGGCTCGACGAGATCGTCCACATCGAAGCGCCAGAGGTTCCCTTGCAGGTCTCCGCCGTAATAGCGCTTCGATGTGTTGTTGGCGGGGTCGTCGACCCATGCGTTTATCTTCGCCAATCCACTGGGACTATCGACAGCGCCAACGGTGGTGGCAATGCCGAGGAGCTTTTCTCCGGTGTTGGCATTCAGGACGAAGAGTCGCCCCTTGCCATCACCTCCGTCGACATCGTTGTTGTAGCCGGAGCCGAACACGACGACCCAGGTGCCGTTGCCCCGCTTGGCAACGACTGGATTGCCATACGTGAGACCCAGGTTGGTATCCGTGAACTCCCAGAGCGGCAGAGGATTCGCGGGATCGGTGACGTCCAGCGCGTAGTAGCTGCGCCCCCCTTTGTTGAGTCCACCGACCAGAATGGTCTTCCACTCCGTGCCGACCTGGATGTCGGCGACAACTGGTGCTCCGTCGACGAAATAACGATGCCTTGCTTCGTACCCGGCGTCAGCCAATCTGTACATCTCTGGCATCACTGCGTTCGGAATGTAAGCCCACATCTCCGTACCGCCGTCGGCACTGGCAGCCGAGAACGCATGAAGCATCCCGTCATTGGCCGCGACATACACCATCGGCTTGCGACTCCTCTTCGCGGTGACGAAAGCTGCGTACCCGGCGTCGGTGTAGCTGAAGGGGGGCTTGCTCACGTAGACAGGCGCACCGTTGATGATGTCGCCGAGTACGCCCGTGCGCGCCCTATAGAGGGCTCGCGTCGTGCTGTTTGCCGAACTGGCCGTCTCGTAAGTGCGGGTGCCGCGCAGATAGCCGACCAGATTGCTGCCCGTTTCCGCGATGGTCTTTTCGGCGGCAGACAGGTTGTCGCACTGCGTGGCCCTCTGGCTCTTGGCGCAAAGACCGCTGAAGTTGGCGCCCAGCCCGTCCGCATTGAGGTTCGTCCAGTTGAACTCCCGTCGAGTCGCGGAGGCCGGTTGCTTGTAGTAGATCTTGCGCTCGGACGCTGCCGTGCTCTGCGTCAGCTGGGTCTGAGCCGACCACAGTGGGGTCGCTCCGATCTCCGCAGTGTCGCCATTGAGCGTGAACGCTTTCAGGTCGCCTGTCCAAGTCTTGGTCGTGTAGCTTGCCTGGAAGACCTGATTGTTGTCACCCGCAATAAGTTCCAGAGCGCTTGTCGACGCGGCAGATGCCGACCCGGTCTGCTGTGTGATTGCATTGACCACTCCACTGATGGCTTCACCAAGCTGCTTCGAATTGGAGGCAGAATAATATTGACCCCGACCATTCACGGCTGCATGCCAGAGGTCGTCGATATTCCGAGCATCGCCCGAATTTCCGCTGATGTTGGTGGTAGGCACGGGCCAATCGACAGCACCGGACTTGAGGTTCACATAATCGCCACTCGTCTGATTGAGGTAATTGGGGTCGTAGGCCAACGTGCCGCTCACCCCAAGACCGATGGTGTAAGTGGTCATGTGCTGGTGCGCCGCGGTATCAAGGCCGGCAGGCTTGAGCACGTTGCTGCACACGGACTGCGCAGTGCCGCTGCTGTCCGAACTGCAATTATTCAACGCCTCGGTACGAAGGTCGGTGTTGTAGTAGTACGCGGCCACGTCAGCCAGCGTATTGGAGGATCCACCGGTGACCACCGTGTTGGTTGTCGGCTGTGTGTAATAGGTCTGATTCCTGAGGTCGGATGCAGTTTTCCCGTCTACAACCACGTCGTTGGCGCGAAGGCAGCTTGTAGTCGCTCCACCTGAATCTATCCAATCTCCGTTGGTAAATTTCTGGGTCTGGGAAGTGACCTGATATCGATTGGAGGACCCGGCGCGACACGACCCTAAAGAGCCAACGACGTACTTCTGTTTGGTCGTTACCTCCGACGTCACGGTACCGTCGAACATGGGCCTGCTTTCCTGGCCATCCTGATTGCCGACCATATTGCCATTCAAATCAAGCGCGCCATAGGTCGTGTTGTTCTCGACACCATCGCCACCTGAATTCCAATATCCATCTGTGGAAAGCAAGGCATAGTTGCGTTGGCAGGAGTACTGGACCGGGTCTGTCTGACCACTGAACCGCTTCGCGAAGTACCTGCCAGCCTTCGAGAGCGCCCCTCGCAATGGCGTTCCGCCGCTGGCCGCCGCTCCATAGAGTTTGGAATAGATACTGGTCTTCTGCGCTCCCGTGAAGAAATCGATGGGGTGGAAGCCTGGACCGGTCGTGACGTCCGTGCTGCTGTTGATGGTCGAAAAACCTACGCGATACGTGTCGTTAAGAGTCTTGAATGCACTGCCCACGGATGTCCGCATCATCAGCGTACGAGTGCGGTAATACGAATACCAGTTGGCGTAATTTCCGGCTTCTGCCGAGGTGCTTCGAACGACCACTTTCGTGAACACGCCACTTCCGGGAGCGCCGCCTACATCGCTCATGCATTCCAGATAGAACGTGTTCTGGACGGGGCCAGAACTCGTATAAACCCAACCCATCTTGGGTTGGGTGGACGTCGATTTATAGTAATAACTTCCGGTTCCGCGCGTGGCGGTCCAGCTGTTTCGAGTGTCGTTGCTATTGGATGAGGTCACGTTGACCACGAGGGTTTTGGTGCCGCTGCTATTCCAGGAAGTTGCACTCCAATTAGTCACTGTGCCGGTCATGGACCGGCTGCCGCCCGCGGTAATAATCAGTGTCTCGCCGATCGTGAATGTGGTGCTCGAGTAGCCGCTACCCGTGAACGCGAAGGTCTTGCTCCCCGTTCCCATCGCTATATTCGATGTCGAAAAATCAACGGTTGTGGACGTGCTGAAGTCGAGATTGGTCGCCCCCGATTGGGCAAAACCATCGGACCAGGCGGAAACGAACGACGAGTTCGCCATGTTCGTGCCGGTGGCGGTGACAGGCGGTGAATACACCGTGTCGGGGTCATAAGCGACGCCGTTGCATTGCGCCGAGCGAAAGCCGTACTTGCTACTGCTGCTCATCGTATCGGGCATGTAGTCAAATGCCATGCTGCCCGAGTCGTCGAGAATGAAAAGCAGGTTGGGCCGCGCGGTGTTTTCCGAACGCGTGGTCAGTGGCTCGTCTTGGATGATCGTCTGAGCGGCCAATGCCTGGGTGGGAAATCCCAACTGGCCCACGAGCAGGATGAGAAGAGATGAAATCGCAATGTTCAAACGAAGGCCTGCTCGCCAGGTCCTTGGCGCTGTATGGATCAGCATGGTGAAAGCTCCTCGTGCCGCGACGCCGCACTATTGGAAATTGACGATGGTTTCTGTGAAGCTGGTGGTGTTGCGCGGCCCGCTGATGCGCACGACGACCCTGTAGTACGGACCACTCTTGGTGCTGATACGACCGCTGCCGTACGAAAGCGCGCCTCGGCCAGGGGCCGCACCCGTGTCTGCCAGCGGTTTCGCGCAGCTGTTTGCGATGGCGTCGTCTGCGCTGCCTGCATTCGCACAGAGTCGGAAGATGACGTAGCGGGCCGTATTGGTCGTATTCGTCAACGTTGCTGTCGCCGACTTGATCGAGCAGCTTGCATAGCTGCCCGAGGCTGCATAGGGGCAGTTGCCGTTCTGTTCGGTACTCCAGTCGATCAGCTTTCTGCTGCTGTTGGCTGGAAGTTGCTGGCCCGTGACGTCAACGGGTGCGTTCACGCCGCTGACAATCTCCTGAGTGCTGGCGTAATAGCCGCTCGCGGCGGCATCCGTGTCCAGGCTCGTAACGTTGGTTTTCAGCCAGGCAATGGCCTGGCGGGCTGCCTGGTCGCCTGACGTCGTTGCGTCCTGCTTGAACCCCACATTGCCCACGAGCATCGAGCTGGTGTCGACGGAGCGGACCAAGGCCAGGGTCGCGAGCGACAACGCAACCAGTGCGAGCAGCGCAAAGATGAGTGCAATGCCGCGTTGTCCACGGCGGGGTGAAAGAGGGTTCATCATGACGAGCCGGGGGTTTTGGCGGAATTCCAAAGCACATTGCGCAGTGGAACGACCGTGTCGTAAACCTTGAATCGGTAGTGCTGCCAGTCGGGCACGTGATTGATCTTGAGTTGGATGCACTTGCTCGTGCCGCAGGCAACGGTTCCACTGATCGTGCTGCTCGCACCAACATCCCACAGTGGCGCACTGGAGGTCACGATGTCTTTTTCGTATTGATTGCTGCGTGCCACGAGCGCAATGCGAATGGCCAGAACCCGCTGCCAGTCGGCGGCGGTCGTGGGCGTCGTGTTGTCGTAGGAGCTGACTTGGGTCGTGCCCGCTGTCGCCTTCCCGTACATCGCTTGCAGGTTGACGATCTGGGGGTAGAGGATCTCGGGCGTTCCAGTGGCCGCATCGGCGGTGATCCCGGTCACGACAAGATTCTGATTCGCGTCGATCGAGTAGCTGTTGAACGACATCTGCCCCATGTTCAGCAGATAGCTGCCAGTCACATACCCGGCGTCGGGAAATACGCTGCTGCGGTTCCACTTGCTGGTGCCGCCGGACTTGTGGGGAATCTGAGTGCCGTCGAGTACCGTGCCCGCGGCGCCCCCCGAGCCGGAATCGGTCACCGTGAAGACGGTGCACCAGTTGTCGGCGTCGCCACCCCCTGCGGGCACTGCGATCATCAGGTCGCCCGCGGTGGCGCCGAAGGTCGACTTGACCGTGAAGACTTCCGTCGTCTTGGGATGGTTGATCGACAGCAACATCGGTGCGGAAAAGCGCCGGGTGCGGCTCTGCAGAACGGTGATCTGGTCCGGCGCGCCGCTCGCACCGTCGGTGATGACGACAGGTGCAAGCGTGGTGGAGAAGGGGATGGCAGGAAGCGAGGCATCCGCCGATGGATCCTTGTATTCGCCCTTGATCGCGCAGCCCAGCGCTTCGGGGTTGATCGCAGCGCCATAGCCGGCCATCTGCATGTCTCGCTGCAGCGTATAGAGGGAAAGTGTCCCGTTGGCTTGCGCGTCGCTGCCCATCGCGATGGTGCGGCGCTTGCCTTCGGCGTTCGCGAGCACCGTGCTGATCACCAGCACCGTCAGCATGCCCAATACCAGCCCGACCAGCAATTCGATGAGGGTGAAGCCGGTCAGGCGACCGCGACGGTGCAAGCCGGGACGTTGCGCAGAAGATTGGATGCGGTGTCGCATATTCAGCTCGATTTCGACACGATGGTGGTAGTGGTCACGTGCTGGTGCGGTATCCCGTCGCCAAGTTGCCAAGTCACGGTGACGGATACGTCACCGTTGAGGGAGTTGACGGTGATGGCGGCGCCACCGCTTGGCAGTACCTGAGCCACCTTGGTTCGCCATTCCGTGCAACTGGTTGCCGAGCACGTGTCGTCGCCGGCGTACGCGGTGAGGTTGTCGGCGTCGGCCCACATCCGACCGACGACCTCGCTCGCAAGGTAGACGGCGTCAGCGCGTATCTTCGATTCGGTTGCACTTCGCGTCATACCGCTTTGCAAGCCGATCAGACCCAGTACGCCCAGCATGAAAATGAGGATGGCTACTAATACCTCGATCAGCGCGATGCCGTGCATGCGTGATCCCCGCGAAGAGAACCGGAGTGAATGTCGATGCGGGTGGCTCAAGGAAGGCATTCCGAGGCGTCGAGGCATTGCCGTTACTCCGTGGCCGGGCATCGGCGTGGATCGTTGGATGGAAGCGCGGTGCTGGGATCGCACAACCGGACCGCGCCTGCTGCGGTGACGTGCAGTTGCAGAGGACGGAAGGCCGTGCTGGAGGCGTCCGCGTCAGGACCGAGGATTTCGATCGTCCTGATGGCAGTGTCTGCGTTGACCACGCGGCCGAGTCCGTTGAACTCCACTGTGTGGGCCGTCGTGTCGTCGTCATGCTTGGCCTTGACGCCAACTGCACCGCTGCCGGCAGCCTGCTTCGAGACGATCATGGGGGCCGTCGTGGTGGAAGGGGCGCTGGCGCATTTGGTCGCAGGCGAGGTCGCCGCAATCACCCATGAAGCACCTGTGTCGGACAGCGCGCAGCTGTTGTCCATCTTGGCTGGATCCGTCAACGAAACCAGATAGAAGCCGATGTTTTGGTTACGGCGCACGGCTTCGTTGCGTGCGGTCTGGAGTCCGTTCTGGAGAGACTCCGCCATGTTACGGATGCGGGTATTGGCCAGCCAGTTGCCGATGCTGGGCATGGCCACCAAGAGGATCAGCGCGAGTACCGTGATCGTGACGACCAATTCGACGATGGTGAAACCCTCTTGTCGGGTTCGTGGATGACCGCGGCTCAACATGAGGCGCTCTTCGTCATCCAGCATGTGCTCGTCGAAACGGTCGTATTCTTGAACTTGCTGGTTCCGGGCGTGCCTTGTTGATTGATCGTGTACCAGTAACCGTCAAGCGATCCCTTGCCCTTCGCGGTGATGGTGTAGGTGTCGAACGGCGACGAGGTCGTGCACTCATAGGTGAAATTGGCCGTCGAGGCAAAGTCACCCCATGTCCCTGATGCCATGTTTTTCGCGCACTTCGTCGCGTCGCCGTAGCTTCTGTAGTCCTGGTAGTACTGTTCCATCTTGGAGCGCAGGTCGGACAGTTGGCTGAATGCCTCGGGCATCTTGCCGCGACGCAGATAGTCGTTGTAGGACGGAAGTGCCACTGCCGCCAGGATGGCGACGATTGCCACGGTAATCATGACTTCGATGAGCGTGAAGCCGGCTGCGCTGCGGGCCTCTGCGGAACGCCGATGTTCAGTGAGGTGGTTTATCAAGGGATGGCCTTTTAAGGGGGCTGGCTAAAGTGGTCCCACAATCCGGAAACGGAGTGGGAACAGCGGTTAAAGAATGTCTCTGAATGTTGCTTTTTGCAAATCCGCTCATCCACTTGCGGAAGCCGCTTGTCATGGGGCGGAGGCGGCAACAATCTCGCGGATGACATCTGAGGCGACCTTGCTCCGAACTTCCTCTTGGGACAACTGGAAGCATCGGCTTCGTCTGTGCCTCATTGCGTTTCCACTCCTTTGCCCACTCGCCTCTGGCCCCTCCGCGAATGCGTGGCAACTGCTCACTTCTGGGGTGTGTGCTGCCCTTCTGCTGTTCTGTTCGCCAAATGGATCGCTGGGCCGTGGATTGCTCGCCTGGCTGGGCCTGTGTGTAGCGGCCTTTGCACTCTCAGCTCACAGCCCGATGGACATTCGGCTCATGGCATGCACGGTGCTTGCAGCGGTTGGCTTGTTGGGCGTCGCGGGCGCCGCGGCGATTCGGCAAAGCGCCATCCCGAGCGCCTTGGCCTGGGGCTTGCTGCTTGCAGGGGCCTGCAATGCCCTCGTCGGCCTACTCCAGTACTACAAGCTCGCTGACGCTCTTATCCCTTGGATCACCTCTCCCTCCCCCGGTCGCGCCTGGGGCACGCTTCGCCAGCCCAACCAATTCGCCACATTGATCAGCCTCGCGCTGATCGGGGTCTTGTGGCTGTACGCGATGAAGGGCTCCTGCCGCGTGCGGACCGGCCTGGTCGCCGCCGCCGTCCTGTTGATCACCGCCACCGCCGCATCAGGCTCTCGCACCGGTGTGCTTCAACTCGCGTTGATTGTGGTCACCGCAGGAGTTGCTGCCTGGAAGGAACACCGCACCACTTCCGATCCAGCGGCGCACCGCCGCCTGCCCCCACCCCTGGCGCTGCTGGCCATCCTCCCCCTCTACTTCGCCCTGAACTGGCTGCTACCCCAACTCGCAGCCATCGGCACGAGCAGCAAGGCCCTCACCTCCGCCGGCGCCCTCGTCCAACGCCTCCAACCCTCCGCCCTCGGCAACGAAAGCCGCCTCACCCTCTGGCACAACGTCCTCTCCCTGATCGCCGAGCGCCCGCTGACGGGCTGGGGCTGGGGCGAACTCAGTTACGCCCACTTCATGGCTGTCTACCCGGGCCCGCGCTTCCCGGTGCTCCTGGACAACGCCCACAACCTCCCCCTGCACCTCGCGGTCGAACTCGGCATCCCCGCTGCCGTGCTGATCTGCGGTGGCTTCCTCTGGCTGGTGATTTCCGCCCGTCCCTGGCGCGAGCGCGACCCGAACCGACTCATGGCCTGGGGCCTGCTGGCCGTCATCCTCGTGCACAGCCTGCTCGAGTACCCGCTGTGGTACGGCCCCTTCCAGCTGGTCTTCGGCCTGTGCCTGGGCATGCTGTGGCCCGCGCGCCGAACCGAGGAATCGTCACCGCGATCGAGCAGAAAGTGGCTCCCCGATCGCCGAAGATTCCAGGCGCTGGCAGGCATCGCCCTGCTCTCGTTCGTCGTCTACGCCGCCTGGGACTACACGCGCATCAGCCAGATCTACCTGCCGCGCGATGCGCGCCTGCCACCCTGGCAGGACGACACGCTTGCGAAGGTCCGCAGTTCCTGGCTGTTCGCGCGCCAGGTCGATTTCGCCGAGCTGACGTTGACGCCGGTCACGCACGAGAACGCGGCCCGGATGCATGTGCTCGCGCAGCGAACGCTGCATTTCTCGCCGGAGCCGCGCGTGATCGTGAAGCTGATCGAGAGCGCGGAGCTCTCGGGCCATGAAGACGAGGCGCGTCTGATCGCCGAGCGCTTCAGGGAGGCCTATCCGAGCGCCTACGTCCACTGGCTCAGGCACAACCCGGGCGACAAGGCCCCGGCTCCCTAGGCTGCAGGCGCAGTCCAGCTCCCCGACTTCCCGCCGTGCTTCTCCACCACATGCACCCCGGTGACCGTCATCCCGCGGTCCACGGCCTTGCACATGTCGTACACGGTCAGGAGCGCGATCTGCACGGCAGTGAGCGCCTCCATCTCCACGCCGGTCGGCCCGACGGTCTCGACGGTGGCGGTGCACCGCACGTGCGGGGTCGCGTCGCCGGCCTCGGAGAGCGCCAGGTCGACCGCCACCCGGGTGATGGCCAGCGGATGGCACAGCGGGATCAGGTCGCTGGTCTTCTTGGCCGCCTGGATGCCGGCGATGCGCGCGATGCCGAGCACGTCGCCCTTCTTCGCGCTGCCCGAGGCGATCAGCGCCAGGGTCTCGGCCCGCATCTCGATGCGGCCGGTGGCCACGGCCACGCGATGGGTGGCGGGCTTGGCGGCGACGTCGACCATGTGGGCCTGGCCCTGGGCGTCGAAATGGGTGAGTGAGCTCATGGTGAACGTTCAAGAGGGAGGTGCATCATACGAGCCCGAGTTCTGGACAAGCCATGCCACGCTGGACCCCACCCCCTCGCAAGAAACGCCTCTTCGCGCCCGCCATGCGGACGGTTTGCGCTAGTGTTTTGATAGCTTCGCAGGTGCTGATGCCGCCATTGGCGCGCGCCCAGCTGCTGCCGGGGCTCGGCGACGGCGGCGAGATGACGGCGACCGCCGAGCGCCACCTTGGCGACCAGATCGCGCGCGAGCTCTACCGCGACACGGACTACATCGACGATCCGGTGATCGCCGACTACGTGCAGGAGATCTGGCAGCGCCTGCTGGCGGCGGCGCGGGTGCGCGGCGAACTCACGCCCGAACTCGACGAGCGCTATGCCTGGGTGGTGATGCTGGGGCGCGACCGCAACATCAATGCCTTCGCGCTGCCGGGCGGCTACCTCGGGCTCAACCTGGGGCTGGTGGCGGCGGTGGGCAGCCGCGACGAGCTGGCGACGGTGCTCGGGCACGAGCTGTCGCACGTCACGCAGCGCCACATCGCCCGCATGATGGACAAGCAGAGCAAGCAGTTCCCGCTGATGCTCGCGGGCCTGATCCTCGGCATGATCGCCGCGGGCAAGAGCCGCAGCGGCGGCGACGCGGGCCAGGCGATGGTCATGGGCAGCCAGGCGGCGTTCATGCAGAACCAGCTGAACTTCTCGCGCGACATGGAGCGCGAGGCCGACCGCGTGGGCTTCGGCGTGATGACGCAGGCCGGCTTCGCGCCGCAGGGCGCGGCGACGATGTTCGAGAAGCTGCAGTACGCCTCGCGGCTCAACGACAACGGTTCCTTCCCCTACCTGCGCAGCCATCCGCTGACGAGCGAGCGAATCTCCGACATGCAGGGCCGCTTCCAGTTCCGCATGGACGCGGTGCCGGCACCGGTACTCGTGATGGACCACGCGATGGTCTCTTCGCGCGCGCGCGTGCTGACGCGCCCTGGCGTCGACGTGCTGCGCCAGTGGGTCGACGCGGCCGCCAGCGGCGAGTTCGCCAGGAGCTCGCCGGCCCAGCAGGCCGGCACGCTCTACGCGGCGGCGCTGTCGGCCAAGGAATTGCGCGACTACAGGGCGGCGCGCGCGCTGGCGCAGCGGCTGGTCGAGCGCACGGCGGACGATGTCCCGGCCGCGCGCCAGGCGCGCTGGCTGCAGGCCGAGATCGAACTGGCGGCGGGCGGCGCGGGCGTGGCCAAGGCGGCTTCGCTGCTCGATGGCAAGGCGAAGTCGCGGCCCGAGATGCTCTTGGCGGCGGACGCCGCGGTGGCGGCCCGGCAGCCGGCGCCGATGATCCCGGTGCTGCGCGACTGGGTGGCGACGAACCCGCGCGATGCCACCGCCTGGCGCACGCTGGCCAATCTCTATGGCGCGCAGGGCGACACGCTGCACGCGATCCGCGCGGACGCCGAGTCGAACGTGGCGATCCTCGACTATCCGGCCGCGCGCGACCGCTTCAAGGCGGCGCAGGAACTGATCCGCCAGAGTCAGAGCGGCCGTCCGGGCGCGGTGCCGGTCGACCACTTCGAGGCGTCGATCATCGACACCCGCGCGCGCGAGATCGAGGTGCTGGTGAAGCGGCAGGCCGAGGAGCCGGCACTGCGTTGAGCCGGCGGCAGGCCGATCAGCGGCGCGTCAGCAGCCCGCCGAGCGCGCTCTCGATCAGCAGGCCGAGCACCGAGTAGAGCAGCGAGCCCACGAGCGCGGCCAGGAAGCCGTTGACGTGGAAGCCCGGCAGCAGGCCGGAGGCGGCCCAGAACATCAGCGCGTTGATCACGAACAGGAACAGCCCGAGCGTGACGATGGTGACCGGCAGCGTGAGCACCACCAGCACCGGGCGCACGATCATGTTGAGCAGGCCGATGACCACGGCCGCGATCAGTGCCGCGCCGAAACTGCTGACCTGGACGCCGCTGTAGAGGTAGGCCACCGCGAGCAGCGCCACCGCGCTGAGCAGCCATTTGAGGAGGATGCGCATGCGGCCCAGGATACCGCAGCGCCGGGGCGGCGGCGAGACGGACATGCCCGCGAATCCGCGTGGGACGGGGCGTTGGCAAGGCCAAAAAAAACGGCTCCCGAAGGAGCCGTCGCCTGAGCGGGATGGCGCGGCACCAGGGCCGCGACCCCCTTATTCCGCCAGTTCGTTCGCCAGCACCAGCAGCGCGCCCATGCCCATCACGGCACCGGGAAAAGCCCAGCCCTGCTGGCCGGCCGGCTTCTGCTCGGGCGTGACCGGCTCGAGGTCCACGCCGACCTTCGGACGGCGGGCATCGACCACGTGCGATGCCATGTGCTCGCGCTTGAGCTGCTGCGTGAGCTCGGCCAGCGGACCCTTGGCCAGCACGGCCGTGACCTGCCCGCCATTGCGCTCCAGCAGCGGCAGCAGCTGCGCCTGCAGCTTGCTGAACCACTTCGCGCGCCAGTTCTCGCGCGCGCTGTGGCTCACCCACTTGCTGATGCGATGCGTCATGCGCGGCGCGCAGGCCACGAGCACCCAGTGACGCGCCACGACCGCATCGGCATCCGGCGCCAGTTCGGCGAACTGTTCGCAGGCGTAGACGGCGTCGTCGACGTAAAGAATGATCTTTTCCATAGGGTGCTCCTTCAGGTAGTTAGAGTGGCAGAGACGGGTCGAAATGGATAGGGGACTTTCGTGGGGCGGGCAGCGGGCTCAGCTCGCGGTGGCCGGCGTGGAAGCCTTGGCGCGGGCCTGGCGCGCGGCCACCCACTTGCCGATGGCCAGCACGAGCAGCGCACCGATGATGCCGGAGGCGTACTTCACGACATCGGTCTGCGGCAGCTTCGGCACCCAGGTCCAGGCGGCGGGGTTGACCACGGCGGGGTCGGACACGGCCATGGTGCCGGCGATCCAGCCCAGCAGCATGCCGCCGAGCGTGATGATCATCGGGAAGCGGTCCATCAGCTTGATCACGAGCTGGCTGCCCCAGACGATGATCGGGATGCTCACGAGCAGGCCGAAGATCACGAGCGGCATCTGGTGGCCTTCGCCGGCGCCTTGGGCGGCACCCGCGATGGCGATCACGTTGTCGACGCTCATCACGAGGTCGGCAATGATCACGGTCTTGACGGCACCCCAGAGCCTGTCGCTGCCGGCGATGTTGCCGTGCGCGTCGTCATGCTCGGGCGCCAGCAGCTTGACGCCGATCCACAGCAGCAGGATCGCGCCCACGAGCTTCAGGAACGGAATGGCCAGCAGGGTCAGCGCGAAGAAGATCAGGATCACGCGCAGCAGGATGGCGCCGGCGGTGCCCCACAGGATGCCCTGCGTGCGCTGGGCCGGCGGCAGCTTGCGGCAGGCCAGCGCGATCACGACGGCGTTGTCGCCGCCAAGAAGGATGTCGATCATGATGATCTGACCGACGGCGACCCAGAATTCCGGGGTCATGAACTGTTCCATAGTTTCCTCTGTTCCTCGTACCCGGTCCGCTGCGCCGGTACGTGGCGGCCGCGGGCAAGGCACATCGATGCGTTTCGATTCATCCCGGGCGGGCTGATCGATGCGAGGAAATGAAACCGGGTGACACCGGGGACTTCAACGACGCTTCGACCAAACCTGCACAGGTTCAAATCGAAGGTCTGGCTCGGCATGCGCATGGCCGCTCGGCGACATGCGCGATGCCCGACAGGCCGGAAGTGTTGTGCTTCGTATTGACGACCTGGCGATGTCCGCCGCGTATGCGACGGCCGGGAGCTACTCCCCTTCGTGGGCGCGATTAGAGCATCGGCGCTCGCGCGCTGGCAACCGAAAGTTTCAAGCTTTCAAACGGAAGGCGTTCAAAACCTGCATCGCCGCAAGGTCTATTGCTACAAGTTTGGTAGCGCCTATAACCTTCGGAGGTCCCGGGACATTGGCGGACTATGATCGCCCGCCCTGCCATCTTTCTGCGTTTCATGGCCGCCATCCACATCACCGACATCGAGGCCGCCATCAATCACTGGCGCGAGAAGAGCCCCTCGCCCGATGGCGTCACGCTCGCGCCCGAGCTGCGCGCGCTGGCCGAGGTCTATGCGCTCATGGTCTACCACCACGAGGACGAGGTCGACGAGGTCGGCTTCCCGGCCAAGGCCTGGGCCGCCTGGCTGGACTGGTACCAGAGCACGCCCGACACCCCCTGCATCGCGATCTGCTCCACCAGCCAGGGCGACGACCAGTGCAAGGGCTGCGGGCGCAGCTTCGACGAGGTGCAGCACTGGCCCGCGATGACGCCGGCCGAGAAGCGCGTCACCTGGCGCCGCATCACCATGGAGGATTCGGCCTGGCGCTTCAACCGCTATGCCGAGCGCGCGCGCGAGGCCGAGCCGCCGCAGTGGCCCGATGACGACCCCGCCGTGCCCACCGGGCCCGAAGACGCGAGCTGAACAGCCGGCCCGATGCGTCGCCTCGCGCAAGCCCCCAACCTCGCCATCGCGACGCTGTGGGTGCATGCGCTGCGCGAGGACGGCGTGGCCGCCACTGTGCAGCGCGAATACCTGGGCGCGGCGGCCGGCCAGCTGCCGCCCGACCAGTGCCTGCCCGAGATCTGGATCGACGACGAAAGCCAGTTCGAGCTCGCGCAGCGGCTGCTGCATGCGTTGCAGCACCGGCCGCAGCGCAGCTGGCAGTGCGTCTGCGGCGAGCGGATCGAGGGCGGCTTCGAGCAGTGCTGGCAATGCGGCGAGATGATGCCGCCCTGAGGCCCCTGCGTTACTTCCAGCGCAGCAGCTCGATGTCGACGCTGTTCGCGCCGTCGCCGAGCGTCAGCGTGTTCTCCTGGATCGTCGCCTGCAGCTGCATCGAGCGCTGCGCCAGCGCCGCGAGCGCCTGCGAGGCGGCCGTGGGCACGCGGTAGACGCTCAGGTTCTGCGGCCGCGCGAGCTTGTTCTCGATGCCGCGCCACCAGATCTCGGCCGCGTGGTTGAAGCAGTAGACGATCACCTGGTCGGCCTTGCCGCAGGCCTTGATGACGGGCTTGTCCTCGGGCTGGCCGACTTCGATCCACAGCCGGGTCTGGCCCGTGAAGTCGCGCAGCCAGACATCGGGTTCGTCCACGTTCGACAGGCCGGCGCCGAAGGCCAGCGTGCCGTCGCCCTTGCAGATGTCCTGCAACTGGTGCGCGTTGAGCGCCAGCGCGACCAGGCGGATCATCATCCGCTCGTCGGTCTCGCTCGGATGGCGCGCCAGCGTGAGCGCGTGGTCGGCGTAGTAGCCGTGGTCGATGTCGGCCACCGCGAGGTTGGCCTTGAAGATGGTGGATTTGAGCGCCATGGGTGCGCGAGTGTATGCGCGCGCTCCCGGGCCGGCGCCGGCCCGGGAGCTGCCCGCCGGCCGATCAGTAGGCGACCGAGGCCTGCAGGTACACGGTGCGCGGCTGGCCCACGTACTTGCCGCCGTTGTTGTCCACCGAGCGGTTGAAGTAGCGGCGGTCGAACAGGTTCTTCACGCCCACGGCCAGCTTGAGGTTGCGCATGGTCGGGCCGAAGTCGTAGCCCGCGCGCAGGTTCATCACCGCGTAGCCGGGGATGTTGCCCAGGCGGCCGGTGCTGTCCTCGAGCGTGACGTAGCGCGCATTGGTGTCGGGCGAGCCCGGCGAGCGCTGCTTCGACTGCGCGTAGACGTCGGCGTTGAAGGTCCACGGGCCGCGCTCGTAGCGCGCGCCCAGCGTGGCCACCTGGCGCGAGTAGAACGGCAGGTCGCGGCCCGCGAAGGCGCCGGCCTTCTGCGTGGCCTGGGTGTAGGTGTAGGTCGCCGACAGCGACAGCCCCTTGAGGGCCGGGCTCAGGTCGCCGAGCTCGTAGCGCAGCGCCGATTCCAGGCCGCGGTGGCGCGTGGCGCCCAGGTCGGTCCACTGGCCGACGTCGCCGGTGATCGAGCGCGCGAGCTGCAGCTCCTTGTCGAAGTCGATGTTGAACAGTGTGAGTTCCGAGCTCCAGGCCTCGCCCTTGTAGTGCGTGCCGATCTCATAGGTCTTCGCCTTCTCGGGATGCAGGCCGTCGGTGGACTGCGCGAGCTGCGCGTACTGCTGCGGGCCGAAGGACACGCCGGCGTTCGCGAACAGCGACCAGCGCTCGTTCATGCGGTACATCACCGACACGGTCGGCAGCCATTCGTTGGAGTCGATCTTCGGCGCGATCACGCTGGTGATGCGGCCGCTGGTGAGTCCCACCACGTCGTTGTGCGAGCGGATCGCCTCGTAGCGCACGCCGGGCGTCACGGTCCAGTTGCCGAAGTCGATGCGGTCGTCGATGTAGAAGGCGTTGGCGGTGGTGCCGCCGGCGCTGGTCTGGTAGGCCGGCTGCGCCAGCGTGGTGGCGTCGAAGCCCAGGCGCGGCCGGTAGTAGCTGCTGCGCGTGGCCACCTCGGAGCTGGCCTCCTTGAGGTAGCGGTAGCCCACGCTGACTTCCTGCACCACGCTGCCCGAGTCGATCAGGCGCGAGTAGCGCGGTTCGATCGCGAAGGTGTGGTACTCGCGCGGCGCGGCGGTCAGGCGGCGCTGGCCGGCGCTGGTGCCCGTGCCTTCCTGCTCGAGGTGGCTGCCGCGGAACGAGTCGGTGTAGTAGGTCAGCAGCTCGAACTTGTTGATGCCGTCGTTGTGCGTGTAGCGCAGCGAGCCGTCGGTGCGCCGTCCGGTGAATTCGTCGAAGGGACGGTCCGACTGGAACGGGTTCAGTGCGTACTGTGCCGTCGTCAGACCGCCGGGCATGCGGCCCTGGCCCTCGAAGTGGTGCAGCGACACCGCGATGTCGTCGGTCTTCGAGAAGCGGTAGCTGCCCTTGAGCATCACATCGTCGATGTTCGTCTTGTCGTTGCTCTGGCGGAAGCCCTCGCCGTGCGTGCCCGAATACAGCAGCGCCAGGCCCAGGCCCTTGTCGTTGGTGCCGCCGACGAACACGCTGGGCGTCGACTTGGTGCCGCCGCCATGGCCCGCGCTCTCCACGCCGACGCTCGCCTCGGCGGCGAACTTCTCCGGGATCGAGCGCGTCACGAAGTTGATGATGCCGCCCACGTTCTGCGGTCCGAAGCGCACCGAGCCGGCGCCGCGCACCACGTCCACGGTCTCGATGTTGCCCAGCGACAGCGGCGCCAGCGACAGCTGCGGCTGGCCGTAGGGCGCGTAGGCCAGCGGCACGCCGTCCATCAGGATGGTGGAGCGCGGCGACAGGCGCGAGGTCAGGCCGCGCACGCCGACGTTCAGCGAGATGTCGCTGCCGCCGGTGCCGTTGCTCTCCTGCACCTGCACGCCGGGGATCTGGCGCAGCACGTCGCGCACGCTGGACGAGCCGCTCTCGCGGATCTGGCGCTGCTCGACGATGGTCCGCGCACCCGGATGCTCGACGACCTTCTTCTCGGTGGGGCTGCCGAGCCAGTCACCGGTGACGGTGATGGCCTCGAGCGCCTTGCCGTCGGCGCCCGCGGGCGCATCGCCCTCGGCGGCGAAGCCGGGCAGGCTCAGGGGAAGCAGGGCCATCGCGATGGCGGTGCGTTTGAAAGCAGACACGGGAACTCCTCGGTTTTTGAAATTGCAAAAGGAACGGGCGGGCGTGGGGCGCGTCGTTCGGGCAGGCCGGCGTCGTCGCGCCGTCGTCGAATCGTTTGGGCTCAGGAGGTGGGGCGCGCGACCGCATCGCGGCGCGCCGTCGCGGCCGTGCGGCGGCGGCGCCACCAGAGCCAGATGCCGCTGAAGCCCAGGCCGCCGAGCGCCAGGCCCAGCAGCGCGGTCACGATCTCGTGGACCACGCCGCCGAGCTCGCCGGTATGCAGCGGGAAGATCACCGCCACCCAGCCGTTGCCGGCATCGAGCTCCTGCCACTTGCGCGCGGCCAGCACCTCGCCGGTGACCGGGTTGAGCCAGGCCGAGCTGATGCCGTTGGGATGCGGGTCGTCGGGCAGCTTGAAGCGAACGCGCACGGGCCGGTCGGCCTTGCCGGGCACCACCACGTAGCCGATCGGCTGGCCCGGATGCACCTGCTGCGCGCGCGCCACGATTTCGTCCAGCGGCAGGCGCGGGCCCTGGGCCGCGCCCTTGGCGATCGTCGGCGCCTTGACCGGCTGCTGCCCCATGGCGGCGGAGATGAAGTCGCCCAGCGGTCGCCAGGCCATGTAGGCGCCCGTGGCGACCGACACCGCGATCAGCAGGCCGAGCACCGCGCCGCCCGTGCGGTGCAGGTCGAACAGCCCGCGCAGCAGGCCGCGGTTCAGCACGATGCGCAGCGACGGCGGCCAGCGCGTCGGCCACCACAGCACCAGGCCCGTCACCAGCAGCACCAGGTAGGCCAGCGCCACGAAGGCCAGGATGCCCTTGCCGGTCTTGTCGAGCAGCAGGCTGTTGTGGATCTTGTAGATCAGGCTGTAGGCACCTTCCTGGGTGCCGCGCCGGCCCTGTTCGGCGCCGGTGAAGGGATCGAGGTAGACCGTGCCGTCCCAGGGGCCGCGCACCAGCACCCAGTAGGTGTCGCCGGACTGGCGCGGCGGTCGCAGGGTCAGGTTGGTGTCGGGGCCGAACTCGGCCAGCAGGCGCTGGCGCAGCGGTTCCAGCGGCAGCCGTGCCGCGGTGGCGTCACCGGCCGTGCGCGCGACGAAGAGCTCGGGGTGGGCCTGGCGGTCGAGGGGCTGGCCCACGACCAGCGCCGCGCCGAGCAGCGCGGTGACGGCGAGGATCGGGCCGAGCGTGAGGCCGACCCAGCGGTGGATCTTGAGCCAGAGACGTCGCAGGGAGGCGCGCAGCATGGACGACGGGGACGCCGAGGCGTCCCGCACGGAAGTGTTGCTGGCTGGCGCACGGCCGGCATGCGGCGTGCGTTGGCTGGGAATTTGAAAGGAAACCGGAATGGGCGATCGAAACGAATCGGCCGCCCGTGGGCGGCCTCAGCGAATGAACCAACCGCTTAGAAAAGCGGTTGGTGCATCGATGCACAGGGCGTCAGATTCTACCGGCGAGTTCGGCCGCCTTGCCCACGTAGCTGGCCGGCGTCATGGCCAGCAGGCGGGCTTTTTCCTCTTCGGGAATCGCGAGCGAGCGGATCAGGCCATGCAGCGCCTCGGCCGTCACGGTCTGGCCGCGCGTCACTTCCTTGAGCTGCTCGTAGGCGCCCTGCACGCCGAAGCGGCGCATCACGGTCTGGATCGGCTCGGCCAGCACTTCCCACGAGGCGTCGAGGTCGGCCGCGAGCGCGTCGCGGTTGAGCTCGAGCTTGCCCAGGCCGGTGGCCAGGCTGGCATAGGCCAGGGTCGCGTAGCCGAAGGCCACGCCGATGTTGCGCAGCACGGTGCTGTCGGTCAGGTCGCGCTGCCAGCGGCTGATCGGCAGCTTCTCGCTCAGGTGGCGCAGCAGCGCGTTGGCCAGGCCCAGGTTGCCCTCGGCGTTCTCGAAGTCGATCGGGTTGACCTTGTGCGGCATGGTCGAGGAGCCGATCTCGCCCTTCTTGAGCCGCTGCTTGAAGTAGCCCAGGCTCACGTAGCCCCAGACGTCGCGCGAGAAGTCGACCAGGATGGTGTTGGCGCGCGCCACGGCATCGAACAGCTCGGCCATGTAGTCGTGGGGCTCGATCTGGATGCTGTAGGGCTGGAAGCTCAGGCCCAGGCCCAGCGGCGCCGGGGTTTCGACGACCTTGCGGCTGAAGGCCTCCCAGTCGAAGTCGGGCCAGGCCGCCAGGTGGGCGTTGTAGTTGCCGACCGCGCCGTTCATCTTGCCCAGCAGCTGCACCGAGGCGATCTGCGCGCGCGCCTTCGACAGCCGCACCGCCACGTTGGCGATCTCCTTGCCGACCGTGGTCGGGCTGGCGGTCTGGCCATGGGTGCGCGAGAGCATCGACACGTCGGCGAACTGGTGCGCCATCTCGCGCAGCTTGGCGATCAGGCCGTCGATCGCGGGCAGCAGCACGGTGTCGCGCGAGGCCTGGATCTGCAGCGCGTGGCTGGTGTTGTTGATGTCCTCGCTGGTGCAGGCGAAGTGCACGAACTCGGCCGCGGCCAGCAGCTCGGGGCGGGCCTCGAACTTGGACTTGATCCAGTATTCGACCGCCTTCACGTCGTGGTTGGTGGTCTTTTCGATCTCCTTGATGGCCAGTGCGTCGGCCTCGGAGAAGTGCGAGACCAGGCCCATCAGGTACTTGCGGGCGCCGCCGGTCAGCGGCTTGAATTCGGCGAAGCCGCAGTCCGACAGCGCGATGAACCACGCCACTTCGACCTGCACGCGCCGGTGCATGTAGCCCTGCTCGCTCATCAGGGGGCGCAGGGCCGCGAGTTTGGCCGCGTAGCGGCCGTCCAGGGGGGAAAGGGCGGAGACGGTGGAGAAGCTCATGCCCGAATTTTAGGCGGGCCGCCCGGGGACGAACCCGGTACACCGAAAGCCGGGCTTTGGCGTTCCCCTAAAATGATTATGAACAAACGTTATCAAAATCGAGGGAGAGCGCCTTCATGAAACTGATCGGATCCGCCGCCAGCCCCTATGTGCGCAAGGTGCGCGTGGTGCTGGCCGAGAAGCGGCTCGACTACCAGTTCGTGATCGAGGACGTCTGGTCGCCCGACACGACCATCGCCCATTCCAACCCCCTGGGCAAGGTGCCGTGCCTGATCATGGAAGGCGGCGAGGCGATGTTCGACTCGCGCGTGATCGTCGAATACATCGACACCCTGTCGCCGGTCGGCAAGCTGATTCCGCAGCAAAGCCGCGAGCGCGCCGAGGTCAAGACCTGGGAAGCGCTGGCCGACGGCGTGATGGACGCCGGCGTGCTGTGGCGCCTGGAGCGCACCTGGTCCGGCCGCGCCGACGGCGAGCGCAGCGAGGCCTGGATCGACCGCCAGCGCGCCAAGGTCGAGGCCGGCGTGGCCGCCATGGCCAAGGGCCTGGGCGACAAGCCCTTCTGCAGCGGCATCCACCTGAGCCTGTCGGACATCGCGGTGGGCTGCACCCTGGGCTGGCTGAACCTGCGCTTCCCCGAGATCGAGTGGCGTGCCGACTACGCGAATCTCGCGAAGCTCTACGACAAGCTGATGCAGCGGCCGAGCTTCATCGACACCCAGCCCTGAGCGGCTGAACCGTTTTCGCCCATGAAAAAAGCGCCTTCCGGCGCTTTTTTGTCGTTTGCCCCGGCTCAGGGCTTGCGCAGCGTGTACTGCACCACGTCGATGCTGCGCTCGGCGAAGGCCGCCTCGCAGTAGGCCAGGTAGAACTCCCAGATCCGCATGAAGCGCTCGTCGAAACCGAGCTGCAGCACCTGGGCGCGCTGCGCCAGGAAGCGCTCGCGCCAGCGCCGCAGGGTCTCGGCGTAGTCGGCGCCGAAGGCGAATTCGTCGATCACTTCGAGCCCCGCGGCCTCGGCGGCGCGCCGGAACTCGCGCGGGCAGGGCAGGCAGCCGCCCGGGAAGATGTACTGCTGGATGAAGTCGGTGGCGTCCACGTAGCGCTCGAACAGCGCGTCGTCGATCACGATGCTCTGGATGCAGGCGCGCCCGCCCGGCTTGAGCAGCCGGCTCACGCTCGCGAAGTAGGTGGGCCAGTATTCGCGGCCCACGGCCTCGACCATCTCGATCGAGCAGATCGCGTCGAAGGGCGCGTCGCCGGTGGTCCGGCCGATGTCGCGGTAGTCCTGCAGCCGCAGGTCGACCGGCAGGCCTTCGGTGCGCCGGCGCGCGTGGGCGAGCTGCTCGTGCGAGAGCGTCACGCCGGTGACGGCCGCGCCGAATTCGGTCGCGGCCTTCTCGGCCAGCGCGCCCCAGCCGCAGCCGATCTCGAGCACCCGGTCGCCGGGCCGCACGCCCGCCATGGCGAGCGCGCGCCGCACCTTGGCGTGCTGCGCCTCGGGCATCGGCCGCGTCAGGTCGCCCTCGAACCAGGCCGACGAGTAGTTCATCGTCTCGTCGAGCCAGAGTTCGTAGAAGGCATTGCCCAGGTCGTAGTGCGCCTGGATGTTGCGCGCGCTGCCGGTCCTGCTGTTGCGGTTCAGCAGCAGGTGGCGCAGGCGGTAGAGCAGGCGGCCGGTCCAGCTGCCGTAGAACACGTTCTCGATCGCGCGCCGGTTCGCCACGAACACGCGCAGCAGCTCGACCAGGTTCGGCGTGGTCCAGTCGCCCGCGATGTAGCTCTCGGCGAAACCGATGTCGCCCGACTTCAGCGCGGCGCTGCAGACCGTCCAGTTGCGCAGCGTGAGCGAGGCGGTCGGGCCCTCGCCCGGCGCGGCGCCGAAGTGGCGCACCGAATCGTCGGGCAGCCGCACGGTCAGCGAGCCGTGCGCGAGGCGCTGCAAGAGGCGCAGCACGCTGCGGGCCGCGCGCGGCGCGTCCTGCGGCAGGTGGAAGCCCGAGGCGGGCGAGTCGGCGGTGGTCGTCGTCGGGGTCATGGATTCGCCTGCGGCTGGCGCGGCTCGCCGCGCGACACGGAATGAAGCGGCGGGGCCGGCTTGTGGACGAAGGGCACGCGCTTGAGCCACAGCCGCGCGGCCTGCCAGTGGATGCGCGCGATCAGGCCCAGCGTCATCGCCGGGTAGCGCCAGAGCGCGCGCCGCAGGCTGGCCGCGTCGAGCGCCTGGAGTTCGCCGCCGACGCTGGTCTGCAGCAGCGGGCCGTCGGCGTCGTCGTGGTCGATGCGCACCAGCGTGCGCGTGCGTTCGGCGTCGGTGAAGAAGCGGAAGCGGTAGCTGCCGTCGATGCGGCAGAACGGCGAGACGTGGAAGGCCTTGGTCGCGCGCAGCTCGGGGCCGTAGGCCGGCCGGTCGAGCAGGTAGCAATGGCGCTCGCCGAAGGTGTTGTTGACCTCGACCACGATCGCGCGCAGCGCGCCCGCGCGGTCGTGGCAGTACCAGAAGCTGACCGGCTTGAAGGTGTAGCCGAACACCCGCGGGTAGCAGTGCAGCCAGGCCTCGCCATCGGCGTCGTCGATGCCGTGCGACGCCAGCAGCTCGTCGAGCCAGGCCAGCGCGCCGCCGGCACCGGGCGCGCGGCCGTCGCCATGGTCGACGTCGTGGAAGGACAGCGCGCCGCGGCGGTTGAACGCGAGCGCCGGGCTGCCGTCGCGGCGCAGGGCGCGCATCGGCAGCATGAGGAAGAAGGTGGGATAGGCGAAGGCGTTGCGGGCCGGGCGCAGCCGCGCATGCCGGACCTCGCCGAAGCCGATCAGCGGCAACGGCCCCGCCGTGGTCATGGGGCGTCTTTCCCGGTCGCCAACTGCGCCTGCAGGCCGCGGGCCGCGGCCAGGCCGGCCTTCAGGCCGTCCTCGTGGAAGCCGTAGCCCATCCAGGCACCCGCGAACCAGGTGCGGCGCTGTCCCTGCAGCGCGGGCACCCGCGACTGGGCGTCGATCGCTTCGAGATCGAGTACCGGGTGGGCGTAGTCGTATTCGGCCATGACCTCACTACGCGCGATCTCGCGAACCGGATTCAGCGAAACGATCACCGGTTGCGACCAGGGCAGCGGCTGCAGCCTGTTGAGCAGGTAGTGCAGGCAGACCCCGCCCGATTCCCGCGCGCCGTCCGCGCGCTGGTAGTTCCAGGCCGCCCAGGCGGAGGGCCGCTCGGGCAGCACCGAGGCGTCGGTGTGCAGCACCGCGTGGTTCGGCTGGTAGCGGATGGCGCCGAGCACCGCGGCCTCGGCGGCGCTGGGCTCGGCCAAGAGAGCCAGGGCCTGGTCGGAATGGGTGGCGAGCACCAGATGGTCGAAGGCCTCGGTGCCGGCATCGGTGGCGATGCGCACGCCGTCGACATCGCGCTCGATGCGCCGCACCGGGGTGTTCAGCCGCGCATCGGACAGGCCCGCGACGATCTTCTCGACGTACTGGCGCGAGCCGCCGCGCACGGTGCGCCACTGCGGCCGGTTGGCGATCTGGATCAGGCCGTGGTTGTGGCAGAAGCGGATCATGGTCGCGACCGGGAAGGCCAGCATCTGCGCGGTCGGGCAGCTCCAGATGCAGGCCATCATCGGCAGGAAGTACCAGTCGCGAAAGGCCGGGCCGAAGCGGTGGGCGTCGAGGAAGTCGCCCAGCGGCTGGGCCAGTTCGCCTTCGGTGCCGGCGAGCGCGATGCGCGTCGTCAGCCGGTTGAAGCGCATCAGGTCGGCCAGCATGCCCAGGAAGCGCGGGTCGACGAGGTTGCGGCGCTGCGCGAACACGGTCGCGAGGCTGCTGCCGCTCCATTCGAGCCGGCCGCCGCCGGGCCGCGTGGCCTGGACCGAGAACGACATGTCCGAGTCGGCGGTCGCCACGCCCAGGTCGGCGAACAGGCGGATCAGCTCGGGGTAGGTGCGGTCGTTGTAGACCAGGAAGCCGGTGTCGACGCCGTGCGCGACGCGTTCGCCCGAACCGGGCGAAACCGGCAGCGAGATCGTGGCCGTGTGGGCGTGGCCACCGAAGTAGTCACTGGCTTCGAAGAGGGTGATGCGGGCCGAGTCGCGCAGCGCGTGGGCCGCGGCCAGTCCCGAGATGCCGGCGCCGACGATGGCGACCCGGGCCGGCGGCCTCATGGCACCGCCCCGTGCTGGCTGGAAGACAAAAATGCTGCGAGGCGCCCCGACGCGAAGGAGGGAGGGAGGGAGGAGGAGAAGAATCGCCTCGGGATTTCGACCGGACGGCAGGCGCCCGGAAGACCTCGCAACATGAAAACCGTGGGGCATTCACTGCCCACGCGAGTTATGAGCGAGGACCTCGCCGCACGGTTCCCACCGCAGTGGTAAGCGTTTGTGACGATCGGTTCACAATCTGATTGACGCATCGGTAAATAATATTACCGATACGTCTCGGTGCGAACTGATCAGTTTCTATTTACATCGTTGGTGCGAACTCGCCGGCATCAGCCCGGATTGGCCGCCAACTGCTTCTCGATGATCGCGATGAAGGCGTTCTCGTCGGGCGCCGTCATGCTCGACCAGGCCTGCACGACCTTGCCGTCGCGGCCGATCAGGTACTTGTAGAAGTTCCATTTGGGCGTGGTGCCCGAGGCCTGGGCCAGTTGCTTGAACAGCGGATTGGCGTCCGAGCCGCGCACCGAGGACTTGCCGAACATCGGGAATTTCACGCCGAAAGTGCTTTCGCAGAAGTCGGCAATCTCCTTGTTCGAGGCCGATTCCTGGGCGAAATCGTTCGACGGGAAGCCCAGCACCACCAGCCCGCGCGCGCGGTACTTGGAGTCGAGTGCCTCCAGTCCCTTGTACTGCGGGGTGAAGCCGCAGAAGCTGGCCGTGTTGACCACGAGCACCACCTTGCCCGAGTACTGGCACAGCGACTGTGGTTTTTCGTCCTGCAGCCGTGGGAAGGTGTGTTGCAGTATGGCGGGACAGCCTGCCGCCGCCTGGGGCGCGGCGGCAGGCGCCGGTGCCGCGGGTTGCTGGGCGAGGGCCGTTGCCGCGGTCAACAGGCCGGCCATCAGGGCCATTGCCGACGTACGGAGCATCGGGACCGACAATGGGGTGGGGGTTCGCATGGCGGGCTCCTGGTTCACAAAGGGGGGGCGCATCCGTGCCGCGACGGCGCACGTATCCGCATCATCGCGCGCTTGTCATGGACGCGCCAAACGTGCCGTTTAAAATCGGCGGCCTTAGAAAGATATAGATGCTCTATCCGGAACTCTTCAGACAACTCGAATCCGTCCGCTGGGACATGGACAAGGACATCCCGTGGCAGTCGTTCGACGCTTCGCTGCTGTCCGAAGAGCAGGCGCAAACCATCAAGATGAACGCCATCACGGAGTGGGCGGCGCTGCCGGCCACCGAGATGTTCCTGCGCGACAACCGCCACGATAGCGATTTTTCCGCTTTCATGTCGATCTGGTTCTTCGAGGAGCAGAAGCACTCGCTGGTGCTCATGGAGTACCTGAAGCGCTTCAGTCCCCAGCATGCGCCCACCGAGGCCGAGCTGCACGAGGTGCGCTTCGACTTCGACCCGGCGCCCCCGCTCGAAACCCTGATGCTGCACTTCTGCGGCGAGATCCGCCTCAACCACTGGTACCGCCGTGCCGCCCAGTGGCACACCGAGCCGGTCATCAAGCACATCTACACCACGCTGAGCCAGGACGAGGCCCGCCATGGCGGCGCCTACCTGCGCTACATGAAGCGCGCGCTCGAGAAGTTCGGCGACGAGGCCCGCTCGGCCTTCACCAAGGTCGGCGTGCTGATGGCGAGCGCCCGGCGCACCGCCCAGGCGCTGCACCCGACCAACCTGCACGTGAACAAGGCGCTGTTCCCGAACGACACCATCCAGAGCCGCATGCCCGATCCGGACTGGCTCGAGCACTGGCTCGACAAGCAGATCAAGTTCGACGCCGTCTGGGAAACCAAGGTCGGCGAGCGCATCCTGCACAACCTGAGCCTGCTGATGAACCGCAGCTTCAAGACGGTCCAGGAACTGAACCGCTACCGCAAGGAACTGGCGGCCAGCCTCGGCCCCAAGCCCGAATACCAGGGCGCGTAAAGCCAGGACCGCAGAAAATCGCCCCGCACGCCGGGGCGTTTTTTTTGGGGCGCCCCTGTCACAAACCGGGAACGCCAGCCGTCTTGGCCTCATGGACGCCGCCACCCTCGCCTTCGATCGCCACCGCCCGCGCCTGCAGGGCATCGCCTACCGCATGCTCGGCTCCGTGGCCGAGGCCGAGGAGGTCGTGCAGGACGCCTGGCTGCGCTGGCACGAAACCGCCACCGAGGCGCTCGACAGCACCGAGGCCTGGCTGGTCACGGTCGTGACCCGGCTGTCGATCGACCGGCTGCGCGCGGCCAAGGTGCAGCGCGAGCACTACAGCGGCCACTGGATGCCCGAGCCCATGCTCACCGAGTCGCCGGCCACGCCCGAGCAGATGCTCGAGCGCGCCGACGACGTCTCGGTGGCCTTCCTGACCGTGCTCGAGCGGCTGGCGCCCGAGGCGCGCGCGGCCTTCCTGCTGCGCGAGGTGTTCGACACCGACTACGACGAGATCGCGCGCATGCTCGGCAAGAGCGAGGCCGCCTGCCGCCAGCTCGTGCACCGCGCCAAGACCCAGGTGCAGGAGGGGCGGCCGCGCTACCGCGTCTCGCGCGAGACCCAGATGCGGCTGCTGCGCAGCTTCGCCGAGGCCTCGGCCAAGGGCAGCGTGCGCGAGCTCGAGGCCTTCTTCACCGAGGAGGCCGAGCTGGTCGGCGACGGCGGCGGCAAGGTCCAGACCTTCACGCACGGGCTGGTCGGCGCGCGCCGCATCGCGCAGCTCTATTTCGCGGTGCAGCGACGCCACGCGGGCGGCGAGCCGGAACGCAGCGTGCGCACCGAGCTGGTCGACATCAACGGCGAGCCGGGCCTGTTGCGCTTCATCGGCGGCGTGCTCGAGTCGGCCCAGACCTTCGAGTTCGACGGCGACCGCATCTCCCGCGTGCGCGCGCAGCGCAACCCCGACAAGCTCGCACGCATCGCCGCGGCCTTCGCGCGCTGATTTTTTTCGGACTTCGTGTCACAGGCCGGCGGGCCGGCGCGTCTTCAGTGTGTATCCCGATTTCATCGTCAACCACTGGAGAACATCGCCATGAACACCACTCCCCGCCTCAACTGGTTCAAGACCGTGCCCAAGGCCTTCGAGGCCCTGCTGTCGGTCAACACCGCCATCGCCGGCACCACGCTCGAGAAGAAGCTGGTCGACCTCGTGTTCGCCCGCGTCTCGCAGATCAACGGCTGCGCCTACTGCCTCGACATGCACGTGCGCGACCTGCGCAAGGAGGGCGAAGGCTGGCAGCGCATCAACAGCCTCCCGACCTGGCGCGAGATGAGTTTCTACGACGCGCGCGAGCGCGCCGCGCTGGCCTGGGCCGAATCGCTCACGCGCATGGCCGACCGCCACGATGCGCGCGATGCCGAGTACGAGGCGCTGAAGGCGGCCTTCAGCGACCTCGAGATCGCCGAGCTCACGGTCGCGGTGGCGCAGATCAATTCGTGGAACCGCATGAACGTCGCGATGCACGTGCCCGTGCCGGTCAAGCCGCTCGAATAAGTGCAGCGGCCGGGCGCTCCTAGCGCCGCTCGACCACCATCGGCGAGATGCGCAGGCTCTCGCGCACCTGCGACACGGCCTCGCCCGCTTCGCCGCGCGAGGCGAAGGGGCCGGCCTGCAGCCGGTGCGTGCCGGCTTCGCTGAACACGCGCAGCTGCGGCGCGAGCGAGGGCAGGCCGCGCGCGGCCTGGGCGCGCAGGGTCTCGGCGCCGCCGCGTTCGCGGAAGGCGCCGAGCTGGACCCAGAAGCCGGCCGAGGGCGTGTCGGGCCCGGCCAGCGAAGCCGCGGCGGCGGCAGCCACCGCCGCGGGCGTCGGCCCGCTCGGCGGCGGCGCGGATGCGGCCGGTGCCAGCGGCGGCAAGGTGTTCACCACCATCGGCGGGCGCGGCCCCGGCGGCTCGACCTCGTCGTCGACGCCGGGGGCGGGCGCGGCCGTGGCGGGCGGCGCCACCGGCATCGGCGAGGCTTCGGGCGCGCTGGTGCCCACCGTCGAGACCCAGGCCGAGGGCACGGCCACCGGCGCGGCGGCCGCGCGCGCGGGCATCGGCGGTGGCGGTACGTAGACCGGCGCCGCGGGCACGGGTGGGGGCACGGGGGCCGCCGCCAGCATCGTGTCCGACCCGCGCCGCCACGCGCCGGTGCGGATGTCCTCGTTCGTGATGCGCTCGATCTCCACCGGCGCCACGCCGCGCAGCAGGTCGAGCTTGAGCGCGGCCGTGTAGCTCAGGTCGATGACGCGGCCGTCGACGAAGGGCCCGCGGTCGTTCACGCGCACGATCGCCTCGCGGCCGTTGGCCGGGTTGCGCACGCGCACGTAGCTCGGCAGCGGCAGCGTCTTGTGGGCCGCCGTCATCGCGTACATGTCGTAGGGCTCGCCGCTGGCCGTCGAGCCCGCGTGGAACTTGCGCCCGTACCAGGAGGCCAGGCCCGATTCGCGGAACGGCCGGTCGTCGGTGATCGGCGTGTAGCCGCGGCCGAGCACGGTGTAGGGCTTGCTGGTGCCGCCGCTGCCGCGGATCGGCTCGATGCGGGGCTCGGCGTCGGGCACGCGCTCGAGGTTGGACGGCGGGCTGGTGCCCGGACCGTCGCGGCCACCGCGCGGCCCGCTCGCGCATCCCGCGAGCACGACGGCGACAGCCACCGCACAGGCGGCGCAGGCCGCGCTGGGTCGGCGGGCGCCGCGCGCCTCAACCAAACACGGCCCTCCACAGCGCCAGCATCGCCTCGCGCTGCGTGGCCAGCGCGGGCGGCGTCACCTGCGTGGGTTCTTCGTTGAGGCGTGCGCGGTGCTGCACGCGCCGCAGCTCGCGGTAGGCCGCGGCCGCGTTGCGGCCCACGCCCGGAGGCAGCAGGCCGGCGTCTTCGGCGCGGATCAGCAGCGCGATGTTGCCGAGGTTGGGGATCAGTTCGGGATGCTCGCCCGAGGCCGACAGCACCAGGAACTGCACCGCGAACTCGGCATCGACCATGCCGCCAGGGCTGTGCTTGACGTCGAAACGGTCGGCCTTCACGGGCCGCGCGCCGCGCAGCTTGTCGCGCATCGCGATGATCTCGGCCTTCAGCGCCTCGCGGTCGCGCGGCGCCACCAGCACGGCCTCGCGCACCTGGTCGAAGCGCGCGCCAAGTTCGGCGCCATGGTCCTCGCTGCCGAGCACGAAGCGCGCGCGCGTCATGGCCTGGTGTTCCCAGGTCCAGGCGGTGTTGCTGCCGCGGCCGAGCTGGTACTTCTCGTAGGCCTCGAAGCTCGTGGTCAAGAGGCCCGAGTTGCCGTTGGGCCGCAGCGCGGTGTCGATCTCGAACAGGTCGCCCTCGCGCGTCTTCACCGTGAGCCAGTTGATGAGCTTGCGCACGTAGGCCGCGTAGACCTCGCCGGCGCGCTCGTCGTCGTCGTCGTAGACGAACACGATGTCGAGGTCGCTGCCGTAGCCGAGCTCTTTGCCGCCCAGCTTGCCGTAGCCGATGATCGCGAACTGCGCCACCTCGCGGTGCCGGTTGCGCACGTGCGGCCAGCACCAGCGGGCGGTCACGCGCAAGGTGGTGTCGGCCAGCGCGCTCAGGTCGTCGGCCACCTGCTCGACGCTGATGCGGCCGTCCACGTCGCGCGCCAGGGTGCGGAACACCTCGGCATGGTGCGCGTGGCGCAGCAGATTCAAGAGGCGCTCCTCGTCGGCCTCGCCGGTGCGGCTCAGCGAGGCATGGCGCGCCTCGAGCTCGCGCTCGAACTCGGCGGCCACGAAGCGGCCCGACAGCATCTCGTCGCTGGCCAGCTCGTCGATCACGCCCGGGTGCTGCATCAGGTAGCGCGCCGGCCAGCGCGCCGAGCCCAGCAGCCGCAGCAGGCGTTCCTGCACCGCGGGCCGCTCGACCAGCAGCGCGAGGTAGCTCTCGCGGCGCAGCAGCGGCTCGATCCAGTCGGCCCAGCGCAGCGCGGCATCGACGTGGTGCGCGGTCTGGCCCTGGCCGTCGCCGTCGGGTTCGCGCAGCCACTGGCCGGTGCGCTGCACCAACTGGCGCAGCCGCGCGCGCGTTTCATCGCGCAGCGCCATCATGCGCGGCGTCTCGCACCAGTCCTTGATGCGTTCGGCGAAGGCCGGCGGCAGCTCGTCGAGCAGGTCCGAGAGCTCGGCCGGCGCGGCCGCCTTGCGCGCGCCGTTGCACTTGCCGTTGCAGGGCTTGTCGCCGCCCAGCAGCTTGTCGAACTCCTGCGCGACGAACTCGCGGTGGGTGTCGAGCTGGGCCAGGAACGGGCAGCAGTCGGCATAGCCGAGGGTCTGCGCGATCCAGCGCAGGTCCTCGTCGGCCACGGGCAGCGCATGGGTCTGCTGGTCGTCGAGGTACTGGATGCGGTGCTCGACCCGGCGCAGGAACTCGTAGGCCGCGGCCAGCGTGTCGGCGGTTTCCTGCGGCATCAGGCCGGCGCGCGCGAGCCGCTGCAGCGCATCGAGCGTGGGCCGGGTGCGCAGCTCGGGGAACTGGCCGCCGCGCACCACCTGCAGCAGCTGCACGGTGAATTCGATCTCGCGGATGCCGCCGCGCGACAGCTTGACGTCGTTCGCGCGCTCGGGCCGGCCCGCGCTGCGGCGCGCCGACTGCTCGCGGATCTGGCGGTGCAGCACGCGCAGCGAATCGAACACGCTGTAGTCGAGGTAGCGGCGGAACACGAAGGGCAGCACCGCGCCGCGCAGGCCCTGGGCCTGGCCTTGCGCGACCACCTCGGTGGGCGCGACCACGCGGCTCTTCATCCAGGCGAAGCGCTCCCATTCGCGGCCCTGCACCTGGAAATACTCCTCCAGCGCATCGAGCGAGACCACGGGCGGCCCCGAGTTGCCGTTGGGCCGCAGCGCCAGGTCGACGCGGAACACGAAGCCGTGCTCGGTGGTGTCGCCCACCAGCGCGTAGATGCGCTTCACGGCGCGCGCGAAGTACTCCTGGTTCGCGAGCTTGCCGCGGCCCTGGGGGTCGCCGGCGGTGTCGCCGTCCTGGTCGTAGAGGTAGATGAGGTCGATGTCGCTCGACACGTTGAGCTCGCGCGCGCCGAGCTTGCCCATGCCCACGATCCACAGCTGCGAGCGCTGGCCGTCGGCGCCCTGCGGCGCGCCATGCGCGGCGTCGAGCTCGGCGCAGGCCTCGCGGCAGGCGGTGTCGAGCGCGAACTCGGCGAGCTCGGTGACCGCGGTGGTCACCACGGCCAGCGGCGCCTGGCGGTCGCAGTCGAGTGTGACAAGGCGTTCCATCACCAGCTGCCGCACGATGCGCAGGGCGTCGCCCACGCCGTCGCCGCGCGCGCGCAGTGCCTCGTAGGCCTGCGTCATCGATGCGCGGCGCGGTTCGCCCTCGGGCAGCAGCGCGAGTTCGCCCGCATAGCGGCGGCGCAGGCGCTGCACGAAGCGCGAATAGGAGGACAAGGCGGGCTTGTCCGCGTCGGGGTTCGTCGATGCTGTAGCTGACAACTGATTCAAACTGGTGCTGGTTGCGGCGGAACCCGTCCCGATGGTGGCGGTCATAATTCCCGGCACAGCGCGATCCTCAATGAACGACACGGTGTCTTCCCCTTCACGTCTGCTCAAGATCACCGCTGTGACGGCGCGCTGGCTCCTGGGTCTTCTCGTGGCTGCGTGGCTTCTCCTGGCCCTGGCAGTCGTGGTCCTGCACGCGTGGATTGTGCCGCGAATCGGCGATTACCGTGGTGCGCTGGAGGCGCAGGCCAGCAAGGCGATCGGGGTGCCGGTGCGCATCGGTTCGATCACGGCCCGCTCGGGCAGCCTGTTCCCCGCCTTCGAGCTGCGCGACGTGGTGCTGCAGGACGCGCAGCAGCGCGAGGCGCTGCGCCTCGTGCGCGTGGTGGCCAGCGTCTCTCCGCGCTCGCTGTGGCGCTTCAATTTCGAGCAGCTCTACATCGAGGGCCCGGCGCTCGACGTGCGCCGCGACACTCAGGGAAAACTCCATGTCGCGGGCCTGCACATGTCGACCGATACGACCGGAGAAACCCGCGCCGCCGACTGGTTTTTCGCGCAGCGCGAACTGGTGATCGAAGGCGGCACGGTGCGCTGGACCGACGAGCAGCGCCAGGCCGAGCCGCTGATGCTGACCGACGTGCGCTTCGTGGCGCGCAACGGCGGCCGCCGCCATGGCCTGCGGCTCGATGCCACGCCGCCGGCCGGCTGGGGCGATCGGTTCACGCTGCGCGGCGAGTTCCGCCAGCCGCTGCTGTCGGTGCGCACCGGCCGCTGGCAGACCTGGGACGGCCAGATCTACGCCGACCTGCCCTACATCGACGTGACCCGGCTCGGGCGCTATGTGTCGATCGACGCGCGCATCCGCGAGGGCAACGGCGCGCTGCGGCTGTGGGCCGACGTGGACGACGGCCAGATCGTGGGCGCGGCCGCCGACCTCGGGCTCGACCGCGTCGATGCCTCGCTCGGCCAGGGACTGCAGCCGCTGGTGCTGCGCGCGGTCACGGGCCGGCTCGCGGGCCGGCTCACGGTCGACACGATGGAGTTCTCGACCACCGCGCTGCAGTTCGACACCGCCGACGGCCTGCGCTGGCCCGGCGGCAACCTCTGGCTGCAGCACACGCCCGCCAAGGGCCGCACGCCCGAGCACGGCGCCTTGCGCGCCGACCGCCTCGACCTTGCGGCGCTGGCGCTCATCGCCGACCGGCTGCCGCTCGGAGACGCCACCCACCGCGTGCTCGATGCCTACGGCCCGCGCGGGCTGGTCGAGCGCATCGACCTGAACTGGCAGGGCTCGCTGGGCGCGCCCGACCGCTACCAGGCCAAGGGCCGGATCAGCGGGCTGCGCATCGCCTCGCAGCCAGGTGCGGCGCCGGCCGAGACCCCCGCTGCCGCGCCCGCCACGCCCGCGGCCAAGCCGCCCGCTCCGGCACCCTCGACGAGCGGCGCGACCGCGGCCGCCCCGCCGCGCGTGCACCCCGGCACCCCGGGCCTCAGCGGTGCCACGCTCGACTTCGACGCCAGCCACACGGGCGGCAGCGCCACGCTCGCGATCGCGCAGGGCGGGCTCGAATTCCCCGGCGTGTTCGAGGAGCCCGCGATCCCGGTCGACCGGCTCTCGGCCCAGCTGCAGTGGAAGATCGACAACGGCAACACGCAGCTGCAGGTATCGAAGCTGCGCTTCGCCAACGTCGATGCCGAGGGCGATGCCGAGGCCAGCTGGCGCACCAGCGACCCGGCCACCTCGAGCAGCAAGGCGCGCTTTCCCGGCGTGCTCGACCTGCGCGGCAAGCTGACCCGGGCCGACGGCACGCGGGTCTACCGCTACCTGCCGCTCGACATCCCGCAGCACACGCGCGACTACGTGCGCGACGCGGTCACCAAGGGCGTCGCGAGCAGCGTCGACTTCCGCGTGCGCGGCGACCTGCACGACATGCCCTTCATGGACCCGCGGCTCGGCGAGTTCCGCATCGCGGCCAAGGTGCAGGACGTGCACTACGCCTATGCGCCGCCGCACGTGCCCGCGGCCACGCCCGTTCCCGCCGCGCCGGCGCCCGCACGCGGCACCGCGGCCTCCCGCGTCGCCGCCGCGCCCAATCCGCCGACCGTCGCCTCGCCCGCCGCGCCCGGTGTGGCCCAGTGGCCCGCGATCACCGGCCTGTCGGGCGAGCTGATCTTCGAGCGCGCCGGCATGCAGGTGCGCAACGCGCGCGGCCGGCTCGCGGGCGCCACCGCCATCGAGGTGTCGAAGGCCGAGGCGCAGATCCCCGACATGTCGCACCACGCCGCGCTGCTCAAGGTCGACGCGCAGGCGCGCGGGCCGCTGGGCGAGCTGCTGCGCGTGGGCGCGCCGCTGGCCGGCGATGCCGGCGAGTTCCTGCGCGGCGTGCGCGCCAACGGCGTGGCCGACTACAAGCTGCACCTGGAGTTGCCGCTCGAGGCCATGGACAAGGCGAAGGTGCAGGCCAGCGTGGCTTTCGGCGACAACAACGAGGTGCAGCCGGTGCCCGAGGCGCCGCTGCTGACCCAGGCCAAGGGCACGCTGAACTTCACCGAGACCGGCTTCGCGCTGGCCGGCGTGCAGGCCCGGCTGCTCGGCGGCGACGTGCGCATCGACGGCCGCGGCCGCTACACCGGCCCGGCCGCGAGCCACGAGCTCGCCATCCGCGCGCAGGGCAGCGTCAGCGCCGAGGGCATGCGCGCCGCGCGCGAGGTCGACTGGCTCGCGCGGCTGGCGAAGAAGGCCACCGGCGGCGCGCCCTACAGCGCGAGCTTCTCGATGCGCGAGGGTGTCTCCGAGTTCTCGGTGGCCAGCAGCCTGCAGGGCCTGGCGCTGCAGCTGCCGGCGCCGCTCGCCAAGAGTGCCGAGGAGCAGATGCCGCTGCGCATCGAGAAGAAGATCGTGCAGCGCGAGGCGCGCGCCGGCACGGCGGGCAGCGCGGCCGCGGCCAGCGTCGCCACGCAGGACCAGATCGGCCTGGAGATCGGCCGCGTCGGCTCGGTGCAGTACGTGCGCGACATCTCGGGCAGCGAGCCGCGCGTGCTGCGCGGCGCCATCGCGGTCGGCCTCGCGGCCGGCGAGACCGCGAGCGTGCCCGAGCGCGGCGTGCTCGCCAACATCAATCTCGCGCGGCTCGACATGGCGGCCTGGCAGGCGGCCTTCGGCGAGGCCACCGGCGCGAGCAATGCCGAGGTGCAGGCCGCGGCCGGCGACGAGGCCTCGCCCTACCTGCCCACGCGCATCGCGGTGCGCGCGCAGCAGCTCAGCGTGGCGGGCCGCACCCTGCACGAGGTGGTGCTCGGCGGAACGCGCGACGGCGCGCTGTGGCGCGCCAACATCGACGCCACCGAGCTCAGCGGCTATGCCGAGTACCGCCACACCCAGGCCGGCCGGCTCTATGCGCGGCTCGCGCGGCTGAAGATCGCGCCGAGCGAGGCGCCCCAGGTCGAGGCCCTGCTCGACGAGCAGCCCGGCACCCTGCCCGCGCTCGACATCGTGGTCGACGACTTCGAGCTGCTCGGCAAGCGCCTGGGCCGCGCCGAGATCGACGCGGTCAACCGCGGCGGCGTGGGCCGCGAATGGCTGCTCAACCGGCTGAGCTTCACCATGCCCGAGGCCAGCTTCGTGGCCAAGGGCACCTGGGCCGCGATCCCGGGCTCGGGCGGCGGCGGCCGCGCCGAGCAGCGCCGCACCGCCATGACCTTCCGCCTCGACATCAACGATGCCGGCATCCTGCTCGGGCGCTTCGGCATGCCCGGCGTGCTGCGCCGCGGCAGCGGCCGGCTCGAGGGCAACGTCGACTGGCGCGGCTCGCCGTTCTCCATCGACTACCCGAGCCTGGGCGGCCAGCTCGGCGTGAACGTCGAGTCGGGCCAGTTCCTCAAGGCCGACCCGGGTCTCGCCAAGCTGCTCGGCGTGCTGAGCCTGCAGGCGCTGCCGCGCCGGCTCACGCTCGACTTCCGCGACGTGTTCAGCCAGGGCTTCGCCTTCGACTTCATCCGCGGCGACGCCAAGATCGCGAACGGCACCGCGAGCACCAACAACCTGCAGATGAAGGGCGTGAATGCCGCCGCGCTGATGGACGGCTCGGCCGACATCGTCCACGAGACGCAGAACCTGCGCGTGGTGGTGGTGCCCGAGATCAACGCCGGCACCGCCGCGCTGGTGGCGACCGCGATCAATCCGGCCATCGGCCTCGGCACCTTCCTCGCGCAGTGGGTGCTGAGCAAGCCGCTGTCGAGCGCGGCCACCCAGGAGTTCCAGATCGAGGGCACCTGGGCCGACCCCAAAATAGCGAAGGTGGCGCGCCCGCTGCTGCCCAATATTTCCAACAATCTGCCGCACCTGCCGGCCATCCCCAGCCTGCCGGGCATCCCGGGGCTGCCGGCCGCGGGCGAGAGCAAGAGACCGGAGACCACGCAATGAGAGTCGCAGCGATCCAGATGGTGTCGGCCATCGCCCGCGAAGCCAACCTCGCACGCGCGCACGACCTGCTCGCGCGCGCCGCCGCCGAGGGCGCCGAGCTCGCGGTGCTGCCCGAGTACTTCTGCATGATGGGCGCGCGCGACACCGACAAGCTGGCCTTGCGCGAGACCGCCGGCGCGGGCACGGTGCAGGGCTTCCTGGCCGACGCGGCGCGCGAGTTCGGCCTGTGGATCGTCGGCGGCACGCTGCCGATCGAGAGCACCGATGCCGACCACGTCTTCAACAGCTCGCTGGCCTTCTCGCCCGAGGGCAAGTGCGTGGCGCGCTACGACAAGATCCACCTGTTCTTCTTCGACAACGGCCGCGAGCGCTTCGACGAGCGCCGCGTGATCGCGCCGGGTGCCGAGCCGGTGCTGTTCGAGCTGCCCTCGCGCGATGGCCATGCCTGGCGCATCGGCCTGAGCGTGTGCTACGACCTGCGCTTTCCCGAGCTCTACCGCGCGCTCTCGCGCCAGGGCGCCGACCTGCTGCTGGTACCCAGCGCCTTCACCCACACCACGGGCGCCGCGCACTGGGAGGTGCTGCTGCGCGCGCGCGCCATCGAGAACCTGGCCTGGGTGGTCGCGCCCGCGCAGGGCGGCACGCACGAGAACGGCCGCCGCACCTGGGGCCAGTCGCTGATCGTCGATCCCTGGGGCACGGTGGTCGCGCAGCAGGCGAGCGAGGAGGGCGTGGTGCTGTTCGACATCGACACCGCGCAGGTCGAGCGCGCGCGCACGCAGCTGCCCGCGCTGTCGCACCGCATCCTGTAGGGCCGGGCGCGATGGCGGTGGATGCGGCCGATCTCGCGGTGCCCGGCGCGCCGGAGCCCGGCTTCGCGCCACCGCCGATGCCGGTGCCGCCCTATCGCCGCGTCGTGACCGGCCTCGCGCGGCTGCGCTCGCTGTGGCAGCGCTGGTTCCTCTGGCTGCTGCTCGCGATCCTGGTGCTGGCGCTGCTGGTCACCGTGGTCTGGCTCGCGGGCAAGCACGAGGTCGAGCAGGTGCAGGCCGCGCTCGACCGCGACACCGCCGATGCCGTGACCGACCTGCGCAGCGGCATGCAGCGCAATGCCCAGAGCCTGCGCGCCACGCAGGCGCCCGGCCCCGACCGCTCGCACTGGCCCGAGGCCGCGGCCGCGCTGCTGCGCGAGCACCGCGAATGGCTGCGGCTCGAATGGCGCGACGCGCGGCTGCGCACGCTCGACGCGGTCGACACGCCCTACCGGCTGCATGTGCTCGATCCCGCGACCCGCACCGCCGAGCAGTCCGACGTCTCGCTCGCCTGCGCCGCCGCGCGCAAGCTCGGCACGCCGGCCTACTCGCCGAGCCACTACGTGCCGCTGGGTGGCGGTGGCGGCATGGAGGTGATGGAGCTGTGCGTGCCGATGGACGCCGGCGGCGGCTTCCTGGTGGCCAGCTACTCGCTGCGCGACACGCTGGCCGAGCTGGTCGGCCCCACGCTCACGCGCGGCCAGGAGGTGGCCTTCACCGAGACCGACGGCACGCGTCTCGTGGCCATCGGCACCGCGCGCCGCGTCGGCACGCGCGTGTTCACCTCGCAGCAGCTGATCGACCTGCCGGGCGCCGCGCTGATGCTGCGCGTGGACGGCTGGCGCTCCGCGCCCGACCTGTTCCCGAACGTGCTGACCGCGCTGGTCACGGCGATCTCGATCGCGCTGGTGTCGGTGCTGGTGCTGCTGGCGCGCGACACGCGGCGGCGCCTGCGCGCCGAGCGCGACCTCGCCGACTCGCTGGCCTTCCGCAAGGCGATGGAGGACTCGGTGATCACCGGCCTGCGCGCGCGCGACCTGCAGGGCCGCATCACCTACGTCAACCCGGCCTTCTGCGAGATGGTGGGCTTCAGCGCCGAGGAGCTGATGGCGCGCGAGGCCAACGACGCGCCCTACTGGCCGACCGAGCTCGCGCACGAGTACCAGCAGCGCCAGGCGCGCCGGCTGGCCGGCGGCATGCCGCCGCGCGAGGGCTTCGAGTCGGTCTTCATGCGCAAGGACGGCACCCGCTTCCCGGTGCTGATCTTCGAGGCGCCGCTGCTCAACGCGCAGCGCGTGCAGACCGGCTGGATGAGCGCCTTCATCGACGTCAGCGAGCAGCGCCGCATCGAGGAGCTCTCGCGCGCCAGCCAGGAGCGGCTGCAGGCCAGCGCGCGATTGGCCACCGTGGGCGAGATGGCCTCGTTGCTGAGCCACGAGCTCACCCAGCCGCTGGCCGCGATCGCCAGCTACGCCACCGGTTCGCTCAATATGCTCGGTCCCGACGCGCGCGGCGAACAGGGCGAGGTGGCGATGGCGGTGCGCCGCATCGCCGAGCAGGCCGACCGCGCGGGCCAGGTGATCCGCAGCGTGCACGACTTCGTGCGCCGGCGCGACCGCACGCGCGAGGCGGTGGCGCCGCAGGCGCTGATCGATGCCGTGCTGCCGCTGGTGCGGCTGCAGGCGCGCAAGCTCGGGGTGATCATCGAGGTGGTGCTCGAGGACCGGCTGCCGGCCGCGATGTGCGACCGCACGCTGGTCGAGCAGGTGCTGCTGAACCTCGCGCGCAACGCGATGCAGGCCATGGACACGGCCGACAACATCGGCAACCGCGTGCTGCGGCTGCGCGTGGCGCGCGCGGTGGCGGTCGGCGGCAGCGGCACGGAGGATGCACGGCGCTGGCTCGAGTTCTCGGTGGCCGACCTCGGCAGCGGCATCGGCGAGGAAGTCGCCGCGCGCCTGTTCACGCCCTTCTTCACCACCCGCGCCGACGGCATGGGGCTGGGCCTGAGCCTGTGCCGCACCGTGGTCGAGCAGCACGGCGGCGCGCTGATGTTCGAGCCCAACCGGCCGCGTGGCACCGTGTTCCGGTTTACCCTCCCGGCCGCGGCCTGAGGCCGCCGCCCCCCGACTTCTCTTCGATTTCCTTCCCGACCGATATGCAACCGCTGATCGATGGCCTGATCTTCATCGTCGACGACGACGCCAGCGTGCGCGAGGCGCTGGCCTGGCTGCTGCGCTCGCGCCGCCTGGCCAGCGAGCACTACGGCAGCGCCGAGGCCTTCGAGCAGCGCCTGGCCGAGGGCCCGCTGCCCGAGCAGCCGCTGTGCCTGCTGCTCGACGTGCGCATGCCCGGCACCAGCGGGCTGGTGCTGTTCGACCGGCTGGTCGAGCGCGGCCTGCTGGCGGCCCTGCCCGTGATCTTCCTGACCGGCCATGCCGACGTGCCGACCGCGGTCGATGCGGTCAAGCGCGGTGCCTTCGACTTCTGCGAGAAGCCCTTCTCGGACAACGCGCTGGTCGACCGCATCGAGCAGGCGCTGCTGCTGTCGCAGGACGCGCTCGAGGCGCGCCGCGCGCGCCGCGGGCTGTCCGACCGCATCGCGGAGCTGACCGAGCGCGAGCGCGACGTGATGCGGCTGGTGATCGAGGGGCTGCCCAACAAGCTGATCGCCGACCAGCTCGCGATCAGCGTGCGCACGGTGGAGGTCCACCGCGCGCGCGTGTTCGACAAGATGGAAGTGAAGTCGGCGGTGGAGCTCGCGAACAAGCTGCGCGGGCTCTGAGCCGCGCGAAAAAAAGCCCTCCGCGAAGGGAGGGCTGGCGATGCGTCCGGCGGGCCGGCGCTCAGGCCTTCTCGGCCACGAACAATTCGACGCGGCGGTTCTGCGCGCGGCCGGCCACCGTGCCGTTGTCGGCCACCGGCTCGCGCGAGCCGCGGCCGTCGGTGGTGATGGCGGTGGTCGACACGCCGCGGCCCACCAGATGGTTGCGCACGCTGTCGGCACGGCTCACCGAGAGGCGCTCGTTGCCTTCCTCGCTGCCGGTGTTGTCGGTGTGGCCGATCACGCGCACGCTGGCGGCGGTGGCGCTTTTCAGGCCGTCGGCGACCTTGTCGAGCACCTGCGCGAGGTTGCGCTTCACGTTGGCGCGGCCGGTGTCGAACGACAGCTCGTTCGGGATCACGAGGTGCAGCTGGTTGTCGGCCGTCTGCTCGATTACCACGCCCGTGCCCTTGGTGGCGGTCTCCAGGTCGGTCTTCAGCGTGGCCAGCCGCGCGGTCCAGCTGTTGGCGGCCGGGGCTTCGGTCTTGGCGGCGGGCGCGGCGGCGTCGGCCGGTGGCGCGGACGATTGCGAGGCGCAACCGGCGATGAACAGGAGCACGGCGGCGGCCGCGCTCGAAACAGCGAGCTTCCTCATGAAATTTCCCTCTGATGAACCATTGGACAAGACGTGGATGTGGGCGCCGGTGGTCCGGCGCGCCTGCCTTCCCTGCAGGGGGACGGCCGCTTGGCGGCCGTCCGGTCGTCAGCCGCGCGGTCCGCGCTCGCCGACGTAGATCTCGACGCGGCGGTTCTGCGCCCGGCCCGCGTCGCTGTTGTTGTCGGCGATCGGCTCGTGCGAGCCGCGGCCCTCGATGCGGAAGATGGCCGCGTTCACGCCGCGCGCCACCAGGTAGTCGCGCGTGCTCGCGGCGCGGTCGACCGACAGCGGGTTGTTGATGGCGTCGGAGCCGGTGCTGTCGGTGTGGCCGATGATGCGCACCTCGGCGGCCGGGTTGTTGCGCAGGCCGCTGGCGAACTGGTCGAGCACCGGCGCGAAGTTGGGCTTGATGTTCGAGCGGCCCACGTCGAAGGAGACGTCGCTCGGGATCGCGAGCTTGAGCTCGTTGTTGGGGGTTTGCGTCACGGCCACGCCGGTGCCCTGGGTGGCGGCTTCCATCTGGCGCTTCTGCGCTTCCATGCGCTGCGACCACAGGTAGCCGCCGAGCGCGCCGGCCGCCGCGCCGACCACGGCACCGGTGCCGATCGCCCCGCGGTTGCCGCCGGTGGCCGAGCCGATGACGGCGCCGCCCAGGGCGCCAGCGCCCGCGCCGATGGCGGTGTTGCGCTGCGTGTCGGACATGCCGCCGCCCGCGCAGCCCGCGAGAACGATGGCGAGCGAGGTGGTGGCGAGTACGAGTTTCTTCATGGCGATCCCTTTCGAGGTTGGTTCAAGCGGGCACAGCTTAGCCTTGCGGCGGCTGGGATGGTACGGCTTCCGGGGCCGTCCTGAAACACCGGAAGCCGTGACAGGGCCCGTGATTGCTCGCTGGATTGCTACCAAAGTAATAGCCAATGGGCCGTTCTCCGACAGCGCGCGTCGACCCGGGACTGCAGGAGGAATTCACGGATGCGGCGGCGGGTCTTGTTGGTCCTTCGCGTCCCCCGCCTTGGGCTCGTCCTCCTCGTGCAGCTCGCCTTTCTTGCGGCCCGAGAACATGGTCCACCAGACGATGCCGATGAACAGGAGTCCGGCCGCGAGGGCTTCAAGCAAAATCAAACCCATGAGAAATGGACTCCAGTGGCTGGTTGGGCTCGCGATCGTAGCAACGCTGGCCGGCTGCTCCGTCGGGCCGCGCGTGCCCGACACCCCCACCCGCCCCCCCGTCGTGCAGCCGCCGCGCGACCTCGGCCCCCTCACCGGATCGATGGCCCACCCCAAGAGCCGCTGGGTGCCCGTGGGCTGGGCCGAGCTGCCGGGCTTCGGCGAGGACCCGTTGCACGAGGCCTGGATCGCGCTGGTGGCGAACTGCTCGCGGCCCAATGCCGCCTTCGCGCCGCTGTGCCGCGAGGTGCGTCAGCTCGCGATCGCGAGCCTGGACGAGCAGCGCCAGTGGATGACCCAGCGGCTGCAGCCCTACCGCGTCGAGTCGCTCGCCGGCTCGAGCGAGGGCAAGCTCACCAGCTACTACGAGCCGGTGTACGAGGCCTCGCGCGTGCCGACCGCGCAGTTCAACATCCCGCTCTACCAGGTGCCCGCGGGCTTCGTGCCGCGGCGTCCCTGGTACACGCGCCAGGAGATCGAGACCCTGCCCGAGGCCCAGGCCGCGCTGCGCGGCCGCGAGATCGCCTGGATGGCCGACCCCATCGACGCGCTGATGCTGCACATCCAGGGCTCGGGCCGGCTGCGCCTGACCGAGGCCGACGGCTCGCAGCGCACGGTGCGCATGGCTTTCGCCGGCACCAACGAGCAGCCCTACCGCAGCGTGCAGCAGTGGCTGATGTCGCAGGGCGTGACCAAGGTCGGCCGCTGGCCCGACGACACCAAGGCCTGGGTGGCGCAGAACCCGCAGCGCGTGTCGCAGCTCCTGTGGAGCAATCCGCGCTACGTGTTCTTCCGCGAGGAGGACCTGAACGAGGTCGATGCCGCCTTCGGCCCGCGCGGCGCCCAGGGCGTGCCGCTGACCGCGGGCCGCTCGATCGCGGTCGACCGCGAGAGCATCCCCTACGGCACCCCGGTATGGCTGGCCTCCGCGGGCCCGTCCGCGCAGCTGCAGAAGCTGGTGGTGGCGCAGGACACCGGCAGCGCCATCGTCGGCGCGGTGCGCGCCGACTACTTCGCGGGCACCGGCGCCGATGCCGGGCGCTTCGCGGCCAGCATGAACCAGTCGCTGCGCCTGTGGGCGCTGTGGCCGAAGCAGCTGCCGCCGCCTTGACTCCGCGCGGGGCTCGATGCCTCGTCCATTCATCGGGGGCTCGAAGCCCCCTTTTTTTCGTCCGCATCTGGATGCCGTGAGCCGTCGCATGGCGGCATCGTGACAACCACAAAAACACAGGTCGAATGAACCTGAACAGAAGCTGACCAATTCACGGAACTGTCATTCGTTCTACCTAACTTCGCGGGCTGGTTTCTTTTCCAACCCACGAGAAAGACAGCGCGCATGACCGCACCTACCCGCGACGACCCTTCGTACGATCTCGACGACGTCGGCACCAATCCCAGCAAGAACCCGTCGTTCAACGACCTGATCGCTTCGCGCCTGAGCCGCCGCCATCTGTTCGGCCTGGGCGTCGGTACCGCCGGCACCGCGCTGCTGCAGGCCTGCGGCGGTGGAGGCGGCGGTGGCGGGTTCCTGCCCATCGTCCCGCCCCCGCCCGCACCGGCACCCCCGCCGCCCGCGCCCCCGGCACCGCTGAAGCTCAACTTCAACCCCGTGGCCAAGAGCCTGGCCGACGTGGTCACCGTGCCCGCCGGCTACACCGCCAGCGTGCTCTTCCGCCTGGGCGACCCGATGGCCGCCGGCGTGGCCGCGTACAAGAACGACGGCACCGACGATCCGGCCACCTACGACCGCCGCGCCGGCGACCACCACGACGGCATGACCTTCTTCGGCATGAACGGTTCGAACAAGTGGGACGCCGCCAACGCGACGCGCGGCCTGCTGGTGATGAACCACGAGGCGATCACGCCGCTGTTCCTGCATCCCACCGGCCCGACGGCGCTCAACCCGGTCTACAGCAGCGCAACGAGCGCGTCGCTGATCGACGGCCAACGCAACGTGCCCGGCGAGGTGCTGCGCGAGTTCTATCTGCACGGCGTGAGCGTGATCGAGGTCAACAAGACCGGCAACACCTGGAGCTACAAGCAGGACTCGAGCTTCAACCGTCGCATCCATACGCTGACCGAGATGGCTTTCTCGGGCCCGGCCGCCAAGACCGACTACCTGAAGACCAAGTTCTCGACCGACGGCAGCAAGACCCGCGGCACGCTCAACAACTGCGCCAACGGCACCACGCCGTGGGGCACGTACCTGACCTGCGAGGAGAACTGGGCCGGCTACTTCCGCCGCGTCGCCGCCACTGACGATGCCAAGCGCAGCGCCAAGGAACTCAAGTCCTTCAGCCGCTACGGCGTCTCCGGCACCGGCCGCGAACTCTGGGCCACCGTCACGCCCGACACCGCCGACAACCAGTACGGCCGCTGGAACACCGAGGTGCTCGGCGCCAGCGCGACCGCTGACTACCGCAACGGCCACAACACCTATGGGTGGGTGGTCGAGATCGATCCCTTCAACCCCTCGAGCACGCCGAAGAAGCGCACCGCGCTCGGCCGCTTCGGCCACGAAGGCGCCTGCCTCGGCCCGGTCGTGGTCGGCAAGCCGCTGGTCTGGTACATGGGCGACGACTCGCGCAACGAGTACATCTACAAGTTCGTCTCGACGAAGAACTGGGACGCGGCCGACATCGGTGGCGGCATGGCCGCCGGCGACAAGTACATGGACGACGGCCGCCTCTACGTGGCCCGCTTCGATGCCGACGGCACCGGCAAGTGGCTCGAGCTCAAGCTCGGCGTCAACGGCATCACCTCGAGCAACACCAACTACGCCTTCGCCGACGCGGCCGACGTGGTGATCAACGCTCGCCTGGCCGCTGATTCCGCCGGCGCGACCAAGATGGACCGGCCCGAGTGGACCGCCGTGAACCCGAAGAACGGCGACGTCTACGTGACGCTGACCAACACCAATGCCAGCTCGCGACCCATCGGCCAGACCAATGGCGCGAATCCGCGCTTCTACAACGACATCAAGGACGGCAAGACGAACCAGACGGGCAATCCGAACGGCCACATCGTGCGTTTCGCGGACGACAACGCCGACCCGGCCGCGCTGAGCTTCAAGTGGGACGTCTACCTGTTCGGCGCGCGCTCCACCGCCGCGGCCGACGTCAATGTGTCGCAGCTCTCGGCCGACAACGACTTCTCGAGCCCCGACGGCATGTGGTTCAGCCACGCCGCCCCGGGCCTGCTGTGGCTGCAGACCGACGACGGTGCCTACACCGACGTCACCAACTGCATGCTGCTGGCGGCGCTGCCGGGCAAGCTCGGCGACGGCGGCGCGAAGGTGATCACCAACACCGATGGCACGACCACGCTGACGCAGAACACCTTCGTGGGCAAGGCCCCCGGCACCGACGGCCTGCGCCGCTTCCTGGTGGGACCGAAGGACTGCGAGCTGACCGGCATCGCCGAATCGGGCGATGGCCGCGCGCTGTTCGTGAACATCCAGCATCCGGGCGAAACCACGGCCCGCACGGCCATCTCCGACCCGACCCAGTACGGCAGCCACTGGCCGCAGGGCGGCAATGCCCGCCCGCGCTCGGCCACGCTGGTGATCACCAAGGACGACGGCGGCCTGATCGGCCTCTGAAACCCCGCGCCGCGGACCGGCCTCGCCGGTCCGCGCATGGGGCTCCCGAGTGGGAGCGACACGCGGATGTCGTCACATCCGCGTGCGCGGTGTCACGGCCTTGTCATGTGCGATGCATGCCGTCGTCACAGTAGTTAACTAAGGTTCGCGGCTGACCGGCAGCGGAGAGAAACAGAGGCTGCACGGTCGCCCTCGACACCCCACGACAACTCGGGAGAAATCCATGTCCGATTCCACCAAGGCGCAGTCCGGCGCCTCGCGCCGCCACGCCCTCAAACTGCTCGGTGCCGCACCGATGCTGCCGCTCGGCGGCGTTGCCTTCCTGACCGCCTGCGGCGGTGGCGGAGGCGGCGGCGGCTTCCTGCCCGTCATTCCTCCGGCACCCGCGCCCGCACCCGCACCGGCGCCCGCCGCGCAGTTCAAGTCGGCCGAATTCACCGGCATGGCCGCGCCCACGCTGGCCGACCCGGCCGCCATGTCCACGACCACGGTCGGTTCCACGCTGAAGATCTCGTTCGACAACGGCAGCTCGACCGAGTACCGCCTCGCCTACCAGCCCTTCTTCCTGACCGGCGACCTCGTGCCGGACGGCAAGGGCGGCAAGGTCCTGGCCGGCGGCTACTACGACATCAAGAACCAGCCCATCATGGACAAGTCGGTGCCGGTCAACACGCGCCAGTTCTACTCCGACAGCCCCGACGGCACCTCGCTGCTGACCGTGCCGAATGCCAAGGTCGACGGCGTCAAGGGCAAGCCGGTGTTCGCCGTGGTCCAGTTCGAATACACCACGCGCGACCTCGCCGGCGGCAACACCTACGGCACGCTGCCCTCGCCGATCGCGGTGCTCACGCTCGACCAGGACCAGACCACCGGCAAGCTCAGCCTGGTGAAGTACCACAACGTCGACATGTCGAGCGCGCACGGCCTGTGGATCACCTGCGGCGCGAGCCTGTCGCCCTGGGGCACCCACCTGTCGAGCGAGGAGTACGAGCCCGACGCGGCCAGCATCTCCACCAACACGATGTTCAAGGCCTACAGCAAGAACGTGTTCGGCGACGAGACCACGGCCAACCCCTACCACTACGGCCACCTGCCCGAGATCACCGTCAATGCCGACGGCACCGGCAGCGTGAAGAAGCACTACTGCCTGGGCCGCATCTCGCACGAGCTGATCCAGGTCATGCCCGACCAGCGCACCGCCATCATGGGCGACGACTACACCAACGGCGGCTTCTTCATGTTCGTGGCCGACAAGGAGAAGGACCTCTCGGCCGGCACGCTCTACGTCGCCAGGTACGACGCGGGCTACTCGATCGACCCGGCCGCCGCCGCCACGAAGATGTCGTGGATCAAGCTCGGCCACGCCACCAGCGCCGAGATCGAAGCCCTGGCCAACACGCTCAAGGCCTCGGACATCCTCGACGTGGTGTACGCCGTGCAGAACGGCAGCAACGACGCCACGCCGCTGACCCCGGCGACGCCGGTCGACGCCAGCTACACGCTGATGTACTGCGACGGCAAGGCCAACTGGGTCCGCCTGAAGCCGGGCATGGAGAAGGCCGCCGCCTTCCTCGAGACCCACCGCTACGCCAACCTCAAGGGCGCGAGCATGGCCTTCACCAAGATGGAAGGCACGACCGTCAATATCAAGGACAAGGTCGCCTACTCGGCACTGCAGAACATCCAGGACTCGATGGTCAGCGGCGGCAAGGGCTGGACCGCCGCCACCAACATCGCGCTGCCGAAGAAGCTCAGCGCGGGTGGCGTGATGGCCCACAACCTCGCGGGCGGCCAGAAGGACGGCGACGGCGCCGCGATCGTCAGCGAATGGGTGCCGACCCAGACCCGCGCGCTGATCGTGGGCGAGGACATCACGGCCGACCCGCTGGGCAACACCTCGAACCCGGACATCATCGGCAACCCCGACAACCTGAAGTTCTCCGAGAAGATGCGCACCCTCTTCATCGGCGAGGACAGCAGCAGCCACGTCAACAACTTCCTGTGGGCGTACAACATCGACACCAAGAAGCTGTCGCGCATCATGTCGATCCCCGCAGGCGGCGAGTCGACCGGCCTGCATGCCGTGGACGAGATCAACGGCTGGACCTACATCATGAGCAACTTCCAGCACCCGGGCGACTGGGGCGGCATCCACTCGAAGGCCCTGCAGGACCTCCTCAACCCGTACGTGCGAGCGAACTACAAGGAACGCTACGCGGCGGCCGTCGGCTACCTCACCGCCGACCCGATCCAGCCGAAGCTCTCGAAGTAATCGGCCCCGCCGAAGAGATCAGGACGGCGCTGTCGGCAACGGCAGCGCCGTTTTGTATCGCACCTGCTTGAGCGCAAAGCTCGAGCGGATCTTCTCGATCCCCGGGATCGGCGTGAGCTGCTCGAGGATGAACTTCTCGAGCGCCGCCATGTCCGCCACCGCGATGCGGATCAGGTAGTCGCTGTCGCCGGTCATCAGGTAGCACTCCATCACCTCGTCGTGCTCGGCGATGCGCTGCTCGAAGTCGGCCAGCGACTGCTTGCTCTGCGTCGTGAGGCTGATCGAGATGAACACGTTGAGGCCCAGGCCCAGCGCCTTGGCGCTCGCGAGCGCCACGTAGCGGTCGATCACGCCCTCGGTCTCGAGCAGTTTCACGCGCGCGAGGCAGGGCGAGGGCGACAGGTGCACGCGGCGCGCGAGCTCCACGTTCGACAGCGCGCCGTCGCGCTGCAGTTCGTCGAGGATGCGCAGGTCGATCGCGTCGAGTTGCATGAAATGCCGTGATCTGGTGGATTGGCGGAATTTTATGCCGACGAGCCGTCAAGCTGCGGGCCGCAGCAGTAGCCAATTCTTTTCGTGGCGGCTTAAAGTGCCGACATGAACGCCCCGATTTCCGCCGACCAGATCCGTGCCCTGCTGCTCGACGAGGCAGCGCTGTCGCACGACCCCGATCCCGCCGAGACCGCCGAATGGCGCGAGTCCTTCCTCGCGCTGGCGCAGGTCCACGGGCCGCAGCGCGCGCGCCAGATGCTCGACGAACTCGCACGGCTCGCACGCCAGCAGCGCATCGGCTGGCAGCCGGAGCTGTCGACGCCGTACGTCAACACCATCGCGGCCGAGGACCAGCCGCCGTTCCCGGGCGACCTCGCGGTCGAGGAGAAGCTGGCCTCGCTGATGCGCTGGAACGCGCTCGCGATGGTGGCCAAGGCCAACCAGGCCTATGGCGAGCTCGGCGGGCACATCGCGAGCTATGCGAGCGCGGCCGACCTGTTCGAGACCGGCTTCAACCATTTCTTCCATGCGCGCAGCGCCGCCCATGGTGGCGACCTCGTGTTCTTCCAGCCGCACAGCGCGCCCGGCGTCTATGCGCGCGCCTACCTCGAAGGGCGCCTGAGCGAAGGCGACCTCGCGCACTACCGCCAGGAACTCACCGCGCCCGCCTTCGTCGACGGCAGCGGCGCGCGCGGCCTGTGCAGCTACCCGCATCCCTACCTGATGCCGGACTTCTGGCAGTTCCCCACCGGCTCGATGGGCATCGGCCCGATCAGCTCGATCTACCACGCGCGCTTCATGCGCTACCTCTCGCACCGCAACCTGCTGAACTGCGAAGGCCGCAAGGTCTGGGGCGTGTTCGGCGACGGCGAGATGGACGAGCCCGAATCGATGAGCGCGCTGACCCTGGCCGCGCGCGAGAAGCTCGACAACCTCGTGTGGGTGGTCAACTGCAACCTGCAGCGGCTCGACGGCCCGGTGCGCGGCAACGGCCGCATCATCGACGAGCTCGAGAAGCTGTTCGCGGGCGCCGGCTGGAACGTGATCAAGCTGGTCTGGGGCAGCGACTGGGACGGCCTGTTCGCGCGCGACACCAGCGGTGCGCTGGCGCGCGCCTTCGCCGCCACCGTCGACGGCCAGATGCAGACCTTCGCGGCCAAGGACGGCCGCTTCAACCGCGACAACTTCTTCGGCCAGAACCCCGAGCTCGCGCGCCTGGCCGAGGGCATGACCGACGAGCAGATCGACCGCCTCAAGCGCGGTGGGCACGACCTCGTGAAGATCCATGCCGCCTATGCCGCGGCGGCCGTCCACAAGGGCCGGCCCACCGTGATCCTGGCCCACACCAAGAAGGGCTACGGCATGGGCAGCGCGGCCCAGGGCAAGATGACCACGCACTCGCACAAGAAGATGGGCGAGGTCGACCTGATCGAGTTCCGCGACCGCTTCGACCTGCCGCTGAGCGACGCGCAGGCCGCCGCCATGGACTTCTACCGCCCGGCCGAGGACAGCGCCGAGATGCGCTACCTGCGCCAGCACCGCGAGGCGCTCGGCGGCGCCATGCCGCGCCGCGAGACCGCCTGCGAAGCGGTGGCCAAGCCCGACATCGCGAACTACGCGCAGTTCGCGGTCGCGGCCGCTGGCAAGGAGATGAGCACCACCATGGCCTTCGTGCGCCTGCTGGGCAACCTGCTCAAGGACAAGGCGCTGGGCCCGCGCATCGTGCCGATCGTGGCCGACGAGGCGCGCACCTTCGGCATGGCGAACCTGTTCAAGCAGGTCGGCATCTATTCGAGCGTGGGCCAGCGCTACGCGCCCGAGGATATCGGCTCGGTGCTCAGCTACCGCGAGGCCACCGACGGCCAGATCCTCGAGGAAGGCATCAGCGAGGCCGGCGCCATCGCGAGCTGGACCGCCGCGGCCACCAGCTACAGCGTGCACGGCCTGGCGATGCTGCCGTTCTACATCTACTACTCGATGTTCGGCTTCCAGCGCGTGGGCGACGCGATCTGGGCCGCGGCCGACCAGCGCGCGCGCGGCTTCCTGCTCGGCGCCACCTCGGGGCGCACCACGCTCGGCGGCGAGGGCCTGCAGCACCAGGACGGCAGCAGCCACCTCGTGGCCGCGACCATTCCCAACTGCAAGGCCTACGACCCGGCCTACGCGGGCGAGATGGCGGTGATCGTCGACGCGGGCATCCGCGAGATGATGGTCGAGCAGCAGGACGTGTTCTATTACGTCACGCTGATGAACGAGAACTACGCGCAGCCCGACGTGCCCGCGGGCGCCGAGGCCGACATCCTGCGCGGCTGCTATCGCTTTGGCACCTACGCGCCGGCCTCGGGCAAGGCGAAGAAGAAGGTCACGCTGCTGGGCTCGGGCGCGATCCTCACCGAGGTCGTGAAGGCCGCGCAGCTGCTGGCCGACGAGGGCATCGAGGCCGAGGTGTTCAGCGTCACGAGCTGGAGCGAGCTCGCGCGCGACGGCCTGGCCTGCGAGCAGCGCGCCATCGCTGGCGAGGACACGGGCGAGGCCTTCGTCGCGCGCCAGCTCGGCCAGGGCAAGGCGCCGATCGTCGCCGCCACCGACTACGTGCGCGCCGTGCCCGAGAGCATCCGTGCCTTCCTGCCCGCGGGCCGCCGCTACCTCACGCTGGGCACCGACGGCTTCGGGCGCAGCGACACGCGCGCCGCCCTGCGCGGCTTCTTCGGCGTCGACGCGCAGAGCATCGCGAAGGCCGCGCGGCACGCGCTGGGCTGATCGACCGAACGGGCCGGCCACGCCGAAAGTGGCCGGATCCGTGGGGTCGTTGTCGTTGCGGCCAACCGCGGCGCGCACGACACTGCCGGCATGCAAACGCCGCGCGCCATCGCCTGCACGATCTATCCCGATGTCCAGGTGCTGGACGTCACCGGTCCGCTGCAGGTGTTCGCCTCGGCCAATGTCGAGCTGCAGCGCCAGGGCCGCCCGGCCGGCTATTCGCTGCACCTGCTGGCCGACGCGGTGGGACCGGTGGCCTGCTCGGCCGGCTTCTCGCTGCTGGCCGAGGCCGCGCGCGAGGACCAGGACCCGGCGCGCTTCGACACCGTGCTCGTGCCCGGCGGCTGGGGCGCCGAGGCCCAGCTGCGCAACGCGCCGCTGCTGGCCTGGCTCCAGCGCGCCGAGCCGCGCGTGCGCCGGCTCGGCTCGGTCTGCTCGGGCGCGCTGATCCTCGCGCAGGCCGGCCTGCTCGACGGCCGCCTCGCCACCACCCACTGGGACAGCGTCGAGGCGCTGCGCACGCGCCATCCCGCGATCGAGGTGGCGGCCGACCGGCTCCATACCTACGACCCGAGCGGGCGCGAGGGCGATGGCCATGTCTTCACCTCGGCCGGCGTCACCACCGGCATCGACCTCGCGCTGGCGCTGGTCGAGCACGACCTCGGCCGCGCGATCGCGCTGGCGGTGGCGCGCCGGCTCGTGATGTTCCTGCGCCGGCCCGGCGGGCAGGCGCAGTTCAGCCGCTTCCTCGCGCCCGAGGCCACGCATGCGCCGAGGCTGTCGTCGCTGCTCGAATGGATCCCGGGCCAGCTCGCGGGCGACCTCTCGCTCGAGGCGCTGGCCGAGCGCGCCTGCATGCCGCCGCGCACCCTGAGCCGCGTGTTCCGGCGCGAGCTCGGCATGACGCCCGGCCACTACGTCGAGCGGGTGCGCGTCGAGGCCGCCTCGGCCTTGCTGGCCCATGCGCAGACCTCGGTGTCGACGGTCGCGCGGCTGTGCGGCTTCGGCCATCCCGAGACGCTGCGGCGCAGCTTCCACAAGCACCTCGCCGTGAGCCCGCAGGCCTTCGTGCAGCGCTTCGGCGCCGGGGGCTGAGCGATGCAGCTGCTGCGCAATCCCGCGATCCGGCTGCTGTTCCTTGGCCAGGCGCTCTACTGGTCGTGCTCGATCATCGGCATCACGCTGACCTCGGTCGCGGGCCTGCGGCTCGCGCCCTGGCCCGCGCTGGCCACCCTGCCGCTCGCGCTGCTGGTGCTCGGCAATCTCGCGGCCGTGTCGCCGCTGTCGATGTTCATGCAGCGGCGCGGCCGCCGCCATGGCCTGATGGGCGGCGCGCTGCTCGGCGTGGTGGGCGGGCTGGTCTGCGCCACGGGCCTGGGGCTCGGCAGCTTCGCGCTGTTCTGCCTCGGCGCCGCCTGCATCGGCGGCTACCAGGCCTCGGCCGGCTTCTACCGCTATGCCGCGCTCGAGGCCGTCGAGCCGCGCCACAAGGGCCGCGCCGCCGCGCTGGTGGTCGGCGGCGGTGTCTGCGCGGCGGTGTTCGCGCCCGCCATCGCGGTCTGGACTCGCAATGCGCTGCCCGTGCCCTTCGCGGGCGCCTACCTCGCGATCGCGGTGCTGGCGCTGTGCGGCGTGGCCGCCATGTCGCGCTTGCGCGAGGGCGCGGCGCCGCCGGCCGTGGCGCGCGGCTGGGCCCAGATGCGCGCGCTGCTCGCGCGACCGATGCTGCGCGCCGCCATCCTCATGACCGCCATCGGCCACGGCCTCATGGTGCTGGCGATGAACGCGACCCCGCTCGCGATGGACTTCTGCGGCTTCTCCGCCGCCGCGGCCGCGCAGGTGATCCAGTGGCATGTGCTCGGCATGTTCGCGCCGGCCTTCTTCGCCGGCGCGCTGGTCGACCGCTGGGGCAGCCGCCGCGTCGCGATGCTGGGCTCGGCGATCCTCGCGACCAGCGCCGCGGTCGCGCTCTCGGGCCAGGACTTCGCGCACTTCCTCGCGAGCTCGCTGCTGCTGGGCCTGGGCTGGAACCTGATGCTGATCGCCGGCACCACGCTGCTGGCCGAGGCGCATGCCGAGCACGAGCGCGGACCCGCGCAGGCGCTGATGGAGCTGAGCAACGGCACCACGGCCGTGCTGATGTCCTTCGGTTCGGGCGCGCTGCTCGCGGGCGTGGGCTGGATCGCGATCAACCTCGCGATGCTGCCGCTGCTGGCGTTCGCGCTGACGCTGCTTTGGTTCAACGCGCGGCCGGCGGTCGGACGGGCCTAGGAGGCGTTGCAAGGGCCTGCGTTAGAGTCGCAGCCCATTCATGACCGCCCGCTTCCAATCGCTCGCCCCCGCCGTCCGCCTGGCCGACCAGGTGGCCGATGCGCTGGCGGCCGAGGTGCGCAGCGGGCGCTTGTCCGAAGGCGACCGGCTGCCGACCGAGTCCGCGCTGGCCGAGCAGTTCGGCGTCAGCCGCACGGTGGTGCGCGAAGCGGTGTCGCGGCTCAAGTCGCTCGGGCTGGTCGATTCGCGCCAGGGCAGCGGTGTGTATGTGCGCGCGGCCGGGGTCGAGCCGCTGCGCTTCGAACTGCCGCACGTGGCCTCGCGCGAGGCGGTGATCCAGATGGTCGAGCTGCGCCGTGCGCTCGAGGCCGAGGTGGCGGCGCTGGCGGCCGAGCGCCGCACGGCCGAGGACGTGCGCCGCATCCGCGACGCGATCGCGGCGCTGCATGCGGCCGTGGCCGTGGGCGGCAACGGCGCCGAGGAGGACGTGCGCTTCCATCGCGCCATCGCCGAGGCCGCGCGCAACCCGTTCCTGATCGGCACCCTGCAGTACCTGCGGCAGTTCCTGCATGGCGCCACCCGCGTCACGCGTGCCAACGAGGCGCGCCGCGCCGACTTCGCGCGCGAGGTGGCGCAGGAACACGCGCGCATCGTCGAGGCGATCGAGGCCGGCGATGCGCTGCGCGCGCGCGAGGCCGCCAAGACTCACATGGACAACGCGATCCGCCGCATCGAGCAGGCCGACCCGGCCTTCTGGCAGCAGGAGGGCGCGCAGCTCGCGCGGCCGCTGGTCGAGGGGCTGCAGGAGAGCGCGGCGGCCGGCAAGGGGCGGCGCAAGAAGGCTTCCTGAGAGTCGGTCGGGGGGGCGGTCGGGGGAATTCCGGGCAAGACAAAGTCGCTTCAAATTTGTATGATGACCTGACAAATCATCCTGCCCCTTCCTCCATGACCACTTCCTCCCCTCCCGTCGTCGGCCTCGTGGGCCTCGGCGCCATGGGCGCCGGCATGGCGCAGTCGTTGCGCCGCGCGGGCCATGCGCCGCACGTGTTCGACCTGCGCCGCGAGGCCGCGCAGGCCTTCGCGCGCGACGGCGGCACCGCCTGCGACACGCTGGCCGCGCTCGGCGCCGCCAGCGACATCGTGATCTCGGTCGTCGTGAACGCGCAGCAGACCGAGGCGGTGCTGTTCGGCGATGGCGGCACGCCGGGCTGCGCGGCCTCGATGAAGCCCGGCAGCCTGTTCGTGATGTGCTCGACCGTCGACCCGAACTGGTCGGTGGCGCTCGAGGCGCGGCTCGCGAAGCTCGGCCTGCTCTACCTCGACGCGCCGATCTCGGGCGGTGCCGCCAAGGCCGCGAACGGCCAGATGACGATGATGACCGCCGGCACGCCCGCGGCCTACGAAAAGGCCGGCGGCGTGCTCGACGCGATGGCCGCCAAGGTCTACCGGCTCGGCGACAGCGCGGGCGCGGGCAGCAAGGTGAAGGTCATCAACCAGCTGCTGGCCGGCGTGCACATCGCGGCCGCGGCCGAGGCCATGGCGCTGGGCCTGCGCGAGGGCGTGGACCCGGCCGCGCTCTACGAGGTCATCACCCACAGCGCGGGCAACAGCTGGATGTTCGAGAACCGCATGGCGCACGTGCTCGCTGGCGACTACACGCCGCTGTCGGCGGTCGACATCTTCGTGAAGGACCTGGGCCTGGTGCTCGACGTGGCGCGTGCGAGCAAGTTTCCGCTGCCGCTGTCGTCGACCGCGCACCAGATGTTCATGCAGGCCTCGACCGCGGGCCATGCGCGCGAGGACGACAGCGCGGTGATCAAGATCTTCCCGGGCATCACGCTGCCTTCCTCGACATCCACTCCAGAATGACGACCATGAACATCCTCATCACCGGCGGCTGCGGCTTCCTCGGCGCGCGCCTCGCGCGCACGCTGCTCGCCCAGGGACCGCTGGCGCTGGCCGGCGCCGCACCGCAGCCCATCGAACGCATCGTGCTGGCCGACCGCGTGGCGCCGCCGGCCGACCTCGCGGCCGACGCGCGCGTGCAGTTCCTGCAGGGCGACCTGCTCGAGCAGGCGCAAAGCGGCGCGCTGCCGATCGCCAGCAGCCAGCTCGTGTTCCACTTGGCGGCCGCCGTCAGCGGCGAATGCGAGGCCGACTTCGACCTCGGCATGCGCAGCAACCTCGACACCACGCGCGCGCTGCTCGAGGCCGCGCGCCGCGCCGGCCATGCGCCGGTGTTCGTGTTCTCGAGCTCCGTTGCGGTGTTCGGCGATTCGCCCGAGCAGCGGCTGCCGGCCCTGATCGAGGACACGACGCTGCCCACGCCGCAGAACAGCTACGGCATCCAGAAGTTCGTCGGCGAGCAACTGGTGGCCGACTTCACGCGCAAGGGCTTCGTGCAGGGCCGCAACGTGCGGCTGATGACGGTGTCGGTGCGTCCGGGCCGGCCCAACGGCGCGGCCTCGAGCTTCCTCAGCGGCATGCTGCGCGAACCGCTGGCGGGCGAACGCGCGCGCTGCCCGGTCGCGCCCGACACGCCGGTGGCACTCGCCTCGCCCGGCAACACCATCGCGGGCATCGTGCGCGCGGCCACGGCCAGCGGCGCCGAGTGGGGCGCGCGCACGGCGGTCAACCTGCCCGCGCTGACCACCACCGTGCGCGAGATGGCGCAGGCGCTCGAGCGCATCGCGGGCACCGAGGCGACGAGCCTGATCGACTGGGAGCCCGACGCGGCGATCGCGAAGATCGTCACGAGCTGGCCCAGCCGCGTGCATGCGGCGCGTGCCGAGGCGCTGGGCCTGAAGGCCGATGCCAGCTTCGACGCGATCCTGCGCGACTACGTGCGCGAGAACCCGCAGGCGGTCAAGCTCGCGGTGAAGGGCTGAGCCATGGCGAAGCTGCTGCTCGGCTGCATCGCCGACGATTTCACCGGCGCCACCGACCTCGCCAACAACCTGGTGCGCGCGGGCATGCGCGTGGTGCAGACGATCGGCGTGCCCGAGGGCCCGCTCGCGGCCGACGTGGATGCGGTGGTGGTGGCGCTCAAGTCGCGCACCATCGCGCCGGCCGAGGCCATCGCGCAGTCGCTCGAGGCGCTGCGCTGGCTGCAGGCGCAGGGCGCGCAACAGATCTACTTCAAGTACTGCTCGACCTTCGACAGCACGCCGCAGGGCAACATCGGCCCGGTGACCGAGGCGCTGATGGAGGCGCTGGGCTGCGACTTCACCATCGCCACGCCGGCCTTCCCCGACAACAAGCGCACGGTGTTCAAGGGCTACCTGTTCGCGGGCGAGGTGCTGCTCAACGAGAGCGGCATGCAGAACCATCCGCTGACGCCGATGACCGACCCGAACCTGGTGCGGGTGCTGCAGGCGCAGTGCCGGCGCAAGGTGGGGCTGATCGATCACGCGGTGGTGGCGCGCGGCGCGGAAGCGATCGAAGCGCGCATCGCGCAGCTGAAGGCCGAGGGCGTGTCGATCGCGATCGTCGACGCGGTGTCGAACGACGACCTGCTGCGCATGGGCCCGGCACTCGCGAAGCTGCCGCTGGTCACCGCGGGCTCGGGCGTGGCCATCGGCCTGCCGGCCAATTTCGGGCTCGCACCCTCCTCGCAGGCCAGCGCGCTGCCGAAGGCCGGCGGCCGCACGGCGGTGGTGTCGGGCAGCTGCTCGCTGGCCACCAACCGGCAGGTGCTCGACTTCATCGGCCGTGGCGGCGCGGCATTGGCCATCGATCCTCTGCGCATCGCGGCCGGTGTCGATGTCGCGGCGGAGGCGTTGGCCTGGGCCGCGCCGCTGATCGACAAGGGGCCGGTGCTCGTCTACTCCACGGCCGAAGCCGGTGCCGTGAAGTCGGTGCAAGGCCAACTGGGCGTGGAAGAGGCCGGCGCGATGGTCGAGCGCACCATCGCCGCGATCGCGCGCGGGCTGGTCGAGCACGGTGTGCGCCAGCTCGTGGTGGCGGGCGGCGAAACCTCCGGGGCCTGCGTGCAGGCGCTCGGCATCGCGCAGATGCAGATCGGGCCGCAGATCGATCCGGGGGTGCCGTGGTGTCATGCGCGTTCCTCGTTGGCGCCTGACACCGGGGTGCATATCGCCTTGAAGTCGGGGAACTTCGGGGGGGATGATTTCTTTACCAAGGCGTTTGCGGTGTTGGGGTGAACTGCCTGGGTCGTGTTCGGGGCGGGCTCACGCCGATGGGTCCTGTGCACGCGCCCCGAACAAGCCAAAAAAACCATGACCGAAACAAAAGCAAGAGAAGAAATCTGCCGCACGGCAAAAAGCCTGTTCGACCGAGGCTACGTCCACGGCACGGCCGGCAACATCAGCGTGCGCCTGGAAGACGGCGGTTTCCTCATCACCCCCACCGATGCCTGCCTGGGCTTCCTCGACCCCGCGCGGCTCGCGAGGCTCGATGCGCAGGGGCAACAGACCAGCGGTGACCGTGCCAGCAAGACCATCGCACTGCACATGCGCATCTACGAAGCAGCGCGAGCATTCGATGCCGACACCGCCTGCGTGATCCACACCCACAGCTCCCACTGCGTCGCGCTCACCTTGAGCGGAGCCAGCGACGAACTGCTGCCTGCCCTCACGCCCTATTTCGTGATGAAGGTCGGCCACGTGCCGCGCATCCACTACCACCGTCCGGGCGCGCCCGAAGCGGCGGCCGAGGTCGCGCAGGCCATCGCGCAGCGCGGCGCGGCCGGCGTGCCGATCCGTGCCGTGATGCTCGACCGCCTCGGCCCCAACGTGTGGCACGACACCCCCGCCGCCGCGATGGCCGTGCTCGAGGAACTCGAGGAGACCGCCAGGCTCCACCTCATGACGCGCGACCATGCCACGCCACCCGCGTCGCTGTCGCCCGAACAGATCGCCGAACTGCGCGCGACTTTCGGCGCGCGCTGGTAAGTTCGTTCGAGACCACAATCGCCAGAACTTCAAAGAGACAACGCCATGCCACGCTTCGCCGCCAACCTCTCGATGCTCTATCCCGAGCTGGACTTCCTCGATCGCTTCGATGCCGCCGCGAAGGACGGCTTCGAGGCCGTCGAGTACCTGTTTCCCTATGCCTTCTCCAAGGAGGACATCGTCGCGCGCCTCCGGCACAACGGCCTGCAACAGGTGCTCTTCAATGGCCCGCCCGGCAATTGGGAGGGCGGCGAACGCGGCCTGGCCTGCCTGCCGGGGCGCGATGCCGAGTTCCGCGAAGGCATTGCCAAGGCCATCGACTACGCGGTCGCGCTCGACTGCCCGCGCATCCACGTCATGGCCGGGCTGGTGCCCGAGGGCCTCACGGCCGATGCCGTGCAGCAGGTGTACGTCGACAACCTGCGCTGGGCCGCCGAGGAGGCCGCCAAGGCCGGGCGCGACGTGCTGATCGAGCCGATCAACACGCGCGACATCCCGCGCTTCTTCCTCAACCGACAGGACCATGCGCACGCCATCGTCGAGAGCATCGGCGCGCCGAACCTCAAGGTGCAGATGGACCTCTACCACTGCCAGATCGTCGAGGGCGACGTCGCGATGAAGATCCGCCAGTACCTGCCCACCGGCCGCGTCGGCCACATCCAGATCGCCGGCGTGCCCGAGCGCCACGAGCCCGACATCGGCGAGCAGAACTATCCCTACCTGTTCCAGGTGATCGACGAGGTGTCGGCGCAGACCGGCTGGCAGGGCTGGGTCGGCTGCGAATACCGGCCGCGGCGCGGCAGCGAACCCGGCGGCACCTCGGCCGGGCTGGGCTGGCTGCGCGCGTGGCGCGAGGCGCAGTGAAGCTCGAGGCGCTGCGCATCCCGAAGCCGCTGCGCGGCTTCGCGTCGGAGGCCGAGCTGTTCGACCTGGTGCTGGACGGCGATCGCGTGGCCTCGGTCGCGCCGAGCGCGCAGCAAGAGGTGGCGTGCGGCATCGTGCTGAGCGCCTGCGTCGACGCGCATGCGCACATCGACAAGAACTACACCGTGCAGGAAGTGGGCGCGGCGCAGGGCAACCTGTTCGCGGCCATCGAGCGCATGAACGGCCACCGCGCCGGCTGGACCGCCGGCTCGCTGCGCCCGCGCATGGAGCGCGCGCTTGAGGACGCCTGGCGCAGCGGCACGCGCGCGCTGCGCACCCACCTCGACTGGGTGCAGCCCGAGGCGCCGGTCTCGCTCGCGGTGTTCGAATCGCTGCGCGAGGCCTGGCGCGGCCGCGTCGAGCTGCAGTTCGTCTCGCTCACGCCGCTCGACCTGTTCGCCGATGCCGAGGCCGGCGAGCGCATCGCGCGCGAGGTGGCGCGCGCGGGCGGCGCGCTCGGCGCCTTCGTCTACCGCAACGAGGCCCTGTTGCCCAAGCTCGACCGCGTGTTCGAGCTCGCGCACAGGCACGGGCTGTCGCTCGACTTCCATGTCGACGAGGGCCTCGATGCCGACGCCAGCGGCCTGCGCGCCATCGCGCAGCTGGTGCGCGCACGCGGCTTCGCGGGCCGCGTGGTCTGCGGCCATGCCTGCTCGCTCTCGGTGCAGGACGATGCCGTGGCGCACGAAACCCTGGCGCTGTGCGCGGGCGCGGGCCTGCACCTGGTCGCGCTGCCCACCACCAACCTCTACCTGCAGGGCGCCTGGGACCGCACGCCGGTGCCGCGCGGCATCACGCGCATCCGCGAGGCCGCGGCACGCGGCTTGCGTGCGAGCCTGGCAACGGACAACGTGCAGGACGCCTTCTATCCCTACGGCAGCTACGACCTCGTCGAGACCTTCGGCCTCGGCGTGCAGGTGGCGCACCTCGCGCCGGCGCTCGACTGGATCGACAGCATCACGCTCGCGCCGGCGCGCGCGCTCGGGCTGGCCTGGGACGGTCGCATCGCCGCGGGTTGTCCGGCCGATCTGGTGGTGCTGGCCGCCACCGACGAACACGAACTCATCGACCCGCGCGGCCGCCGCCGCAGCGTCATCCGCGCGGGCCGGATCCTGGAGCACACCGCATGAGCATGGGCAAGCCGATGGCCAACTATGCCGCCGCCAAGCGCGTCGGCGATTTCGTCTACATGAGCGGCGTGGTCGCCGTCGACCCGGCCACGCGCCGCGCGGTCGCCGGCTACGACGCCATTCCCGAGGCCGGGCGCAGCGCGCTGCAGGGCCTGGGCTACGCCACCGGCCAGATGTCGGTCGACGTGTTCGAGGCGCCGATCGTGGCGCAGAGCTGGTTCGTGCTGGAGCGCATCCGCCAGATCGCGGCCGAGCACGGCGGCACCATGGAGGACGTGGTGAAGCTGGTGCAGTACTTCCGCCACCTGCCGCACTACGCCTTCTACAACCGCGTGCGCGGTTTGTTCTATCCGGGCGAGCCGCCGGTCAGCACGGTGGTGGAGGTGTCGCGCTTCCTGCCGGGCGACGAGGTGCTGGTGGAGGTCGAGGCCACCATGTACCTGCCGGTGCGCGCTACCTGACGCCCGCGCCCTTGAACAGGAACGCCGTCACCTGCTCGACCAGGTAGCCGCGGTCCTGTTCGTCGCCGTGCTGCGCGGTGTTGCGGAAGTACGCGGCCTGGGTCGCGTGGTCGGCGTAGAACTGCGTCACGGCCCAGATGTGGAACAGCACCAGCATCGGGTCGGCCTCGTCCATCAGGCCCTGGTCCATCCAGTTGCGGATCACGGCGGCGGCCTGGTCGGTGCGCTGCTTGCTCGTGTCCATCAGGGGGTTGAGCACCGGCGCGCCGCGCAGCATCTCGGCCGTGAAGATGCGCGAGCGCAGCGGGTGCTCGAACGAGAACGCCATCTTGCGGCGGATCAGGTCGCCGAGCACCTTGCGCGGGCCCAGGGCCTCGTCGTCGAAGCCGAACACCACGATCCAGTCGGTGAGGATGTCCTGCAGGATCTGCCGGTACAGCGCCTCCTTGCTGTCGATGTAGTAGTGCAGCTGCGCCTTCGAGAGCCCGGCCTTGTCGGCGATCGCCTGCGTCGAGGCGCCGGCCAGGCCCTCGCTCGCGAACACCTCGATCGCGGCCTGGTTGATCACGCCGAGCACCTGCGCGTACTTGCGCGAGCGCCCGCGCGTGGCGGGGCCCTCGGCGTCCTCGGCGGTGTCGACGGCGGTGGTCCTGGCCATGCGCGGTCTCAGAGCTGCACCACCAGCTCGGCCCCCTTGGCGCGCGAACAGCACAGCGCCACCTTGTGGCGCCGCTCGCTGCCCGTGAGGCAGAAGTCGCGGTGCTCGGCGCCCTCGCCTTCGGCGCCGACCACGCAGGTGCCGCACAGGCCCTGCTCGCAGGACACCGGGATGTCGATGCCGACCTCGTGCAGTGCGTCGACGGCGGTCTGGTCGGCCGCCACCGGCACCACGATGCCGCGCTGCGCGAGCCGCAGCACGAAGGGCTGGCCCGCGGTGGCGGCGGCATCGGTGGGCGCGGCGAAGTACTCGGCGTGGATCGCGTCCTCGGGCCACCGCGCGGCGGCGGCCGCGTCGCGCACCGCCTGCATGAAGCCGCCGGGGCCGCAGACATAGAGATGGGCGGCACCGGCATGCGCGGCCAGCAGCGCGCGCAGGTCGATGCGCTGCGAGGCGTCGCCCTGGTCGAGGTGCAGCCGCACGTGCGGCGCCAGCGCCGGATCGCGCAGCGCCTCGGCGAAGGCCAGGTGCTCCTCGGCGCGCGCGAACACGCACAGCGTGAAGCCCTCGCCGCGCGCGGCCAGTGCCTGCGCCATCGCCAGCAGCGGCGTCATGCCGATGCCGCCGGCCAGCAGCAGGTGATGGCGCGCCCGCGCCTGCAGCGGGAAGGTGTTGCGCGGCGTGCTGATCGGCAGCAGGTCGCCTTCGCGCACGCGCTCGTGCATCGAGGCCGAGCCGCCGCGGCTCGCGGCCTCGCGCTTGACGCCGATCAGGTAGGACGAGACGGCGCCCGCCGAGGGCGCGCGCGCCAGCGAGTACTGGCGCGAGAAGCCGCCGGGCATGTGCACGTCGATGTGCGCGCCGGCCTCGTAGCCGGGCAGCGCGCGGCCCCAGGGATGGGCCAGTTCGAAGGCCAGGATTTCGGGCGTCTGGCGCGCGATGCGCGTCACGCGGACGGTGAGCGTGCGTTCGAGGCTCATGGTGTTTTCTCCCGGATCGTTGGGGTCGTGGTCACAGCGTTTGCAGCTTGCGCGCCACGCGCTCGATGAAGCGCGTGCGGTCGAGCGCGGTCACGGCGTTCATGTCGTGCAGCTGCAGCCAGGTCACCTTGCAGCGCCAGGCGAACAGGGCGCGCAGCGCGCGCGTGAACAGCCGCCGCCCGGGGTCGCCGATGGCCATCACGAACCAGCGCGGCGAGCCGCCCGTGGTGACCACCGTGAGGCGCTGGATGTGGCGCATGCCCGAGCGCGCGGCCTGGCCCTTGCGCTCGGCCGGCAGGAAGGCCACGCCGGGCAGCCACACCCGCTCCAGCCAGCCCTTGAGCATCGAGGGCGGTCCGTGGAACCAGGTGGGATAGACGAACACCAGGTGCTCGGCCCACAGCAGCGCTTCGACGTGGGGTTGCACGCGTTCGCGGATCAATTGGGTGTTGTCGAGGTACGCGATGCGTTCCTCGCGGGTCAGCGTCGGGTCGAAGCCCTCGGCGTACAGGTCGATGGCCCGGACCTGGTGGCGGGGTTCGAGGGCGGCGAGCGCCGTGCGGTAGAGCGCGTGGTTGAAGCTGTCAGGGTTCGGATGGCAATGAACGACGAGCGTTTTCATGGGAGGGCCGGTTCGCCGATAGGACCTGTTAACGCTATGCAAGGGGTCGCGAAGCTCGCCAGAGCCCGCCCATCAAGGCGCGCGACGACGCGTGTGCGTCCGCAC
>NZ_JBMDKG010000059.1:0-52749 GCF_057809595.1 Variovorax sp. FG153 | reverse complement strand
GCCGGTCACGGCGCTGGCCGCGGAGCCGGCGCGGCTCGCGGCCAGCGCCAGCGCGCCCGGCGCCGCGCGCGCCTACCGCATCGAGCCCGGCCCGCTGGCCGCGGTGCTGGGCCGCTTCGCGGCCGCGGCGGGCGTGGCGCTGTCCTTCGATCCCGCCCACACCCGGGACCTGAACTCGCGCGGCCTCGACGGCAGCTTCACGGTGCAGGCCGGCTTCGCCACGCTGCTCGCTGGCACGGGCCTCGAGGCGGTCGAGGGCGGTGCGGGCGAATTCATCCTGCGCCGCTCGGCGAGCGCGCAGGCCGAGCCCGGCGTGATCGAGGGCGCCGGCGCGCTGCCTGCCGTGCGCGTGGTGGCGCGCGCGGCACCCGTGCCCGGCGATGCCGACGACCGCTACCAGCCCACGCCCGATGCCTCGACCCTGCGCACCACCGCGCCGGTGCTCGAGATCCCGCAGGTGGTCAACGTGGTGCCCGCGCAGGCGATCCGCGACCAGCGCCCGCGCAACATCGACGATGCGCTCGCCAACGTCAGCGGCATCAACCAGGGCAACACCCTGGCCAGCACGCAGGACACCATCATGAAGCGCGGCTTCGGCGGCAACCGCGACGGCTCGATCATGCACAACGGCATGCCGCTGGTGCAGGGTCGTGGCCTCAACGCGGCGGCCGAGAGCGTGGAGGTGCTCAAGGGCCCGTCCTCGCTGCTCTACGGCCTGATGGACCCCGGCGGCGTGATCAACGTGGTCAGCAAGAAGCCGCAGCTGCGCCAGCGCACCGCGCTGTCGCTGGGCGCCTCGGGCTATGCGGGCGGGCGCAACGGCACCGGCCAGACGCTCGACACCACCGGTCCCATCGGCGAGAACGGCCTGGCCTACCGGCTGATCGTCGACCGCGTGGATGAGGACTACTGGCGCAACTTCGGCACCCACCGCGAGACGCTGGTCGCGCCCTCGCTGGCCTGGTATGGCGAGGACACGCAGGCCGTGCTCTGGTACGAGTACCGCAAGTTCGTGACGCCCTTCGACCGCGGCACCGCGCTCGACCCGCGCACCAGGAGCCCGCTGGACCTGCCCAAGACGCGGCGCCTGGACGAGCCCTGGAACGAGATGCGCGGCGAGAGCCACCTGGCCCAGCTCTCGGTCGACCACCAGTTCGGCGGCGGCTGGGCCGGCCACCTGAACCTCAGCTACAACCGCGAGACCTACGACGCCAACCAGCTGCGCATCACCGGTGTGAACGCCACGCGCGGCACGCTCACGCGCAGCAACGACGCCACGCACGGCGCCCTGAGCACCGACAGCTATGCCACAGCCTACGTCGACGGCCGCGTCGAGCTCGGCGGCATGCGCCACGACCTGCAGTTCGGCTGGGACGCCGAGTACCGCAAGATCTACCGCGCCGACCTGCTGCGCCAGGCCGTCGCGCGCAGCTTCAGCTACCTCAACCCGGTCTATGGCCTCGAGTTCCCGTCGGCCACGGTGTCGGCCAGCGACAGCGACCAGACCGACAAGCTGCACAACCAGTCCTTCTTCTTCCAGGACTCGATCCATCTCGGCGACCGATGGATCGCCGTGGCCGCGCTGCGCTACCAGGCCTGGTCGCAGACCGCGGGCCGCGGCCGTCCGTTCAAGGCCAACACCGACACCGACGGCTCCAAGGTGCTGCCGCGCCTAGGACTGGTCTACAAGTGGAGCGACAACCTGTCGCTCTACGGCAGCTACACCGAGTCGCTCAAGCCGAGCTCGACCATCGCGCCGCTGTCCTCGGGCTACGTGCTCGACGCCTCGGTGGCGCCCGAGCAGGGCAGGTCGTGGGAACTCGGCGCCAAGCTCGACCTCGCCGGCGGCCTCACCGGCACCGTGGCGCTGTTCGACATTCGCAAGAAGAACGTGCTGGTCTCGCAGTTCAACGACGTGACCAAGCTGACCGACTGGCGCACCTCGGGCGCGGCGCGCTCGCGCGGCCTCGAGGTCGACGTAGCCGGCGAGCTCGGTAAAAACTGGAGCGCGATCGCGAGCTACGCCTACATCGACGCCAAGACCACCGAAGACCCGCTGTACGCCGGCAACCGGCTGTGGAACGTGGCGCGCCAGACCGCGTCGCTGTCGGCCGTGTACGACTTCGGCCAGGTCTTCGGCGCCGAGGGCCGGCTGCGCGTGGGCGGCGGCGTGCACTACGTGGGCAAGCGGCCCGGCGACTCGGCCAACAGCTTCATGCTGCCGGGCTACACCACCGCCGATGCCTTCGCCACCTACGACACGCGCATCCACGGCCGCAAGGTCAAGTTCCAGCTCAACGTGAAGAACCTGTTCGACAAGACCTACTACCCCTCGGCCGCGAACACCTACTTCATCTCCATGGGCGACGCGCGCCAGGTGTCGCTGCTCACCACCTTCGAGTTCTAGGCCATGAGGGACGTCGCTTCCATCGATCGCCGTGGCGCGCTGCTGCGGCTCGCGCTGCCGCTTGCAGCGGGACTGGCCGGCGCGGCCGGCGCTCAGGCCGCGCCCGGCCGCAAGCTCGTGCTGCTGGTGCAGCGCGGCAGCCCGAACGCGGCGGTTGACGAGCAGGTCGCGCAGCACCTGGGCACGCGCGGCTTCGCGGTCGCCATGCTCGACCAGGCGGTGGAGCCCGGCGCGGCGGCGGGCGCCGAGCTGGTCGTGATCTCCTCGACCGTGGCCGCGAAGGACGTGCATCCCGGCTGGCGCCAGCTGCCGGTACCGCTGCTGACCTGGGAGAACGACCTGCTCGACGATCTCGCGATGACGGGCAAGCGGCACGACGTCGATTTCGGCGAAGCCGCGAAGGAACGCTACCTGTGGCTGGTCAACGCACCGCATCCGATGGGCGCGGGCCTGCCAGCCGGCGTGGCCAACGTCTACCAGCGACAGGCCGGCATGAGCTGGGGCCGGCCCGGACTCGGTGCCACCACCATCGCCACCCTCTACGGCCAGCCCGAGAAGGCGGCCATCTTCGGCTACGAGAAGGGCGCCACCATGGACTACGAGTCGCTCGCGCCGGCGCGCCGCGTGATGTTCTTCCTCGGCAACGACGGCTTCACCAACTTGGCAGCGGCCGGTCGCGCGCTCTTCGACGCGGCCGTGGACTGGGCCGCGGGAGCGCGCTGAATGACGATGCCGACATGGCGCCAGGCCTGGTTCCAGCTGCACTGGCTGCTGGGCATCACAGCGGGCAGCGTGCTGCTCGTGATCGGGCTCAGCGGCGCGGTGCTGTCGTTCCGCGAGGAGCTGATCGATGCGCTCAATCCGGGCGGCCGCCACGTGGCGGTGCAGACGCAGGAGGCGCTCGCGCCGCCGCAGCTGCTCGCGGCCGTGCGCGAGGCCTTCCCGGGCCGCCAGGTCGGCACGCTCGCGCTGTTCGCCGAACCCGGCGCCGCGGCGCGCGTGATCTTCGCGCCGCGCCCCGGCGAGCGCCGCGGCGACACCGTCTACCTCGATCCCTACGCGGGCCGGCCGCTGCCGCCGCTGGCGGGCGCGGAGTTCTTCGAATGGGTCGAGGCGCTGCACCGCTGGCTGCTGCTGCCGCGCGAGCCGGGCCGCGTCGCGGCCGGCGTGCTGGCGATCGCGCTGTTCGTGCTGGCGCTGTCGGGCCTGTACCTGCGCTGGCCGCGGCGGCCGCTCGACTGGCGCGCCTGGTTCACCTTCGATCCCGCGCTCAAGGGCCGGCCCTTTCTCTGGGGGCTGCATTCGGTGGCCGGCACCTGCGCCCTGCTGATGTACCTGGTGTTCACCACCACCGGCGTCTACTGGGCCTTCGACGCCGTGCGCGACCGCGTCGATGCCTTCGCGGGCCAGCCACGCGCGCCCGCGCAGGCACGCAATGCGCCGCGCGTGCGCAACATACCGCGCGACGACGCCGGCGCGGTCGACGTGGCGCCCGCCTGGGCCACGTTCCAGCGCCAGGCCGCCGCCAGCGGCTGGAGCGAGGTCATCCTGCGCGTGCCCACGGGGGCCGCGCCCACGGTGCTGTTCACCTGGCTCGATGCGCATCCGGCGCACGAACGCGCGCGCAACCGCATGACGGTGCGCCTGCCGGGCGGCGAGGTCGCGCAGGACGAGCGCCATGATGGCAAGCCCCTGGGCGGCCGCTTCCTGGCCGCCATCTATCCGCTGCACATGGGCACCTATTTCGGGCTGCCGGGGCGCATCGCGATGATGCTCGCGGCGCTGATGCTGCCGGTGTTCACGGTCACGGGCTGGATGCTCTACCTCGATCGCCGGCGCAAGAAGCGCGCGGTGGCGGCCGAACGCGCGGCGCTCGCCGCCGGGGCAGGGCGACCGTCGACAGATGGCGCGGCAGCGCCCGAGGGCGTGCTCGTGGCCTTCGCGAGCCAGTCGGGCACGGCCGAGGGCATCGCGCTGCGCAGCGCCGCCGCGCTCGAGGCCGGCGGCCTGCGCGTGACCGTCGCTTCGCTCGCGCGGCTCGACCCCGAGCAGCTGCGCCATCACCAGCGCCTGCTGCTGGTGGCCAGCAGCTTCGGCGAGGGCGGCCCGCCCGATGCGGCGCGGCGCTTCGCGCAGCGGCTGGTGCAGGTCGGCGGCGATGCGCTCGCGCACCTGCGCTACGGCCTGCTGGCGCTCGGCGACCGGCACTACGCGCGCTTCTGCGGCTTCGGCCATGCACTCGACCATGCGCTGGTGGCGGCGGGCGCGCAGTCGCTGTTTCCGATGATCGAGGTCGACAACGGCGACACGGCCGCTCTCGCGCGCTGGCGCCGCCAACTGGTGGCGCTGCGCGGCGCCGATGCGATCCCGGCCGAGGCGCTGGCCGATGAACCGCTCGAGCCCGCGTTCGAACCCTGGACCTTGGGCGCGCGCCGGCTGCTGAATCCCGGCAGCCTCGGTGCGCCGCTCTACGAGATCGAACTCGCCGCGCCGCCCGAAGCGGCTGCGGCGTGGCGGCCCGGCGCGCTGGCTGAACTGCAGCCGCGGCTGGCGGCCGACACGGTGGCGGCCCTGTTGCGCGCGACGCCGTGGACCGCGGATGCACCCGTCGTGTTCCAGGGCCGGCACTGCACGCTCGCCGAGGCCCTGGCCCGCAGCGCCGTGCCCGCGCCGCAGGCCCTGGTGCAAGGCCTCGACGCGCAGGCGCTGGCCGATGCGCTGGTGCCGCTGGCCACGCGCCGCTATTCGATCGCGAGCCTGCCTTCGGAGGGCCACGTGCGGCTGCTGGTGCGGCAGGCGCGCCATGAGCAGGGCCTGGGCATCGCCTCGGGCTGGCTCACGGCGCATGCGCCGTTGACGGCGCAGGTGCCGCTGCGCCTGCTCGCCAACCCCGGTTTCGCGCCCGTGGCCGACGACCGCCCCTGCATCTTCGTGGGCAACGGCTCGGGTTATGCCGGCCTGCGCGGCCACCTGCGCGAGCGCATCGAGCGCGGCCATCGGCGCAACTGGCTGGTGTTCGGCGAGCGCCAGCTGGCGCGCGACGCCTTCTTCATGGACGAGCTGCGCCACTGGCAGGCCGCGGGCCAGGTCGAGCGCGTCGACCTCGCGTTCTCGCGCGACCATGCGCCGCGCATCTACGTGCAGGACCGCCTGCGCGAGCACGCGGGCGACCTGCGCCGCTGGGTGGGCGAGGGCGCCGCGATCTTCGTCTGCGGCAGCCTGCATGGCATGGCGGCGGGCGTGGACGAGGCGCTCGAGGCCGCATTGGGGCGTGCCACGCTCGACGACCTGATCGCCGAAGGGCGTTACCGGCGCGACGTGTACTGAGGCGGCGCGCGCGAAGGCGGCGCTTCAGCCGCCGTTCAGCTTGATCGGCAAGCTCGGGGCTTTGGCCATTCTTTCGCGCATGCCCGAGCTTTCCCGTCCTTCCGCTCCCGCCCCGGCCCACCTGTCCATCGAGGGCCTGCGTGCATTGCACGTCGGCCCCATCGCGCTGCAGGCCGCGCGCGGCGAATGCATCGCCATCCTCGGCCCCTCAGGCTCGGGCAAGAGCGTGTTCCTGCGGCTGGTGGCCGACCTCGACCCGGGCGAGGGCCGCGTGGTGCTCGACGGCATCGATCGCGCGGCGCTGTCGGGTCCCGAATGGCGCCGGCGCGTGATCTACCAGGCGGCGGAGCCGGCGTGGTGGGGCATGGGCGTGGCCGAGCACTTCCCGGCCGGGCTCGACAGCGGCGTGCTCGCGGGATGGATCGCGGAGCTGGGCCTGCCGCGCGACGTGCTGCAGGCCGACATCGCGCGGCTGTCGACCGGCGAGCGCCAGCGGCTGGCCCTGCTGCGCTCGCTCGCGCACCGCCCCGTGGTGCTGCTGCTCGACGAACCCACCGCCTCGCTCGACCCCGCCACCACGCTCGCGGTCGAAGCGCTGCTGGCGCGCGAACAGGCCGCGGGGCTGACGCTGCTGTGGGTCACGCATTCGCACGAGCAGGCCGCGCGCGTCGCGGCACGCCATCTCGAACTGAACGCGGGCCGGCTGCAGCCGGCGGGGAACGTCGCATGAGCCCCATCCACCTCGACGCCACCGATCTGGTGCTGGCCACGGTGCTGGTGCTGCTGAACGCGCTCGCCTCGCTGCTGCTGGGGCTGCAACTGCATCGGCAGGTGCTGTGGGCGGCCGTGCGCATGGTGGTGCAACTGCTGCTGGTAGGGCTGGTGCTGCGCTTCGTGTTCGCGGCGGCCTCGCCGGGCGCCACCCTGGCCATCGTGCTGCTGATGATCCTGGCCGCGGCGCGCGAGGTGGCGGTGCGGCCCGCGCACCGGTTGCGCGGCGGCGGCAACTTCGGCATCGGCGCGGCGGCCGTGGGCGTGTCGAGCGTGGCGACGGTGGTGCTGGCGCTGATGACCGCGATCCGGCCACAGCCCTGGTACGACCCGCGCTATGCGATCCCGCTGATGGGCATCGTGCTCGGCAGCGTGCTCAATTCGGCCAGCCTGGGCCTCGACAGCTTCTTCGAGGGCGTGACCGAGGGGCGTGCGCGCATCGAGGCCCGGCTGGCGCTGGGCGCGACCATTCACCAGGCGATGGCGGCGCTGATCCGCGCGTCCATCCGCAAGGGGATGATCCCGATCGTCAACCAGATGTCGGCGGCCGGCGTGATCACCTTGCCCGGCATCATGACCGGCCAGCTGCTCGCGGGCATGGACCCGGTCGAGGCCGCGAAGTACCAGATCCTGCTGCTCTTCCTGCTCACCGGTGCCGGCGGCATGGCGGCCGCCGGCGCGGTCTATCTGGCGGCGCGCTCCTTCACCGACGACCGGCAGCGGCTGCGTGCCGACCGCCTGCGCTGAACCGGCAACCCCCTGGACGGACGATGCGCCCATCTTTACCTGCTGTTTTCAATCCGTTCGGCAGTTTTGCAACTGCGCTGCATCATGCTTTTGGAGAGCGCGCCGCACCGCGGCAGCTACCGTACCGACCCATCGACCATGCCCATGCCTGCTGAAAAACACCGGGAAGAAACGCTCGGCGACGACGTCGTCCGCCAGCGCCTCGAGGAAGCGGACATCCGCGTCAACGCCGAGCGGCTGCAGATCCTCGGCCGGCTGATGTCGAACGCCGGCCAGGCCTGCACGGCCCAGGAGCTCTATCCGCGCGGGGTCGAGGAATCGAATGCCGCCGCGGTGTCGCGCGTGTACCGGACGTTGCACCTGCTCGAGAAGAAGAAGGTGATCGAGCGGCGGGTGCGGCAGGTGCGCGGACGGCCGGTGTTCAGCTACGTCTCGGTGCGCAGAGCGCGCCCTCGCGCATCCGCTTCCAGTGCCGAAGCTGCGGCGCCAGCGTGGTCGCCGAGGATGTCGAGCTGCGCGAGCAGGTCGCGAAGGTGGGAGCCGACCAGGGGCTGCCCGTCGCCTCGAAGGAGGACATCGTGGTGTGGATCGCGTGCAACCGCTGCAGCGCGGGCGCGCCCGACTGAGCTACTCGACGCGCGCGGCCGTCTCCGACCACCAGCCGCGCAGCACCCAGTAGAGCGGCGGCAGCATCAGCACGGCGCACAGCCAGGCATGGCGCGCGCCCTCCTCGAAGAAAGGCGCCACGGTCAGCGCCCAGGCCACGCCGTCGTCGCGCAGTTCGGGAATGCGCAGCAGGTCGGCCACGCTGTAGAGCAGCAGCTGGATCGCGAGCAGGGCCAGCAGCAGCGCCGAGACGCGGAACGCCAGCAGCAGCCGCGCGCGCAGGTGCAGCCACTGCCATGCGGGCAGCAGCAGCCCGGTGGCCGCGACGCCCAGCAGCACGCCCAGCGCGGCATCCACCATGCCGGCGCGCGCGCCGATCGCGCGCACGAAGACCGCGATCTCGAGCGATTCGCGAAAGGCCGACAGCGCGACGAAGGCCACGACCAGGAAGGGCGCGGCCGGGCTGTCCAGCCAGGCTTCATGGAACAGGTGGACGCGGCCGCGGATCTGCCGCACCGAGGCCGCCATGCTCGTGGCCATGACCAGGATGCCGATCGCCATCAGGGTGCTGAGCCCGGCGCTGACGTTGCGGTCGATGGAGGCATCCATCAGCAGCATCGACAGCGCCGCGGCCGGCGCGAGCCCCAGGCCCAGGCCCCAGCCGACGTACTTGAGCAGCGAGAGACGCCGGGATTCGCGCAGGCAGGCATACAGCGAGCCCACGATCAGGATCAGCTCGGCCAGCTCGCGCAGGGTGATGGCGAAGGCGTCAAACATCGGTGGGTCGGCGCGGCGTCGAGATGACAACGATTCTCATTGTTAAAGTATCGCACGGCCGTCCTCGAGCGGCCCCGTGCGACACTGCCGTCGCGCCTTCGACAACAGAAACAGCGCTCAGCAGCACTCAGGGGTATCGCCGTGGCCGTGAACGATCAAGAAATCCTCAGCATCGTCGACCGGGCCGTCGACGAGTTCAACGGCGACCTCGACGACCTCGAAAGCGCGATCGGCATGCTGCTGCTCGGGCGGCATTACGGCTGGCGCGTGGTGTTGTTGATCCACAGCCCGACCACCGTGCGCAAGTACCTGAAGATCCTCGGCCTGAAGAACCTGCGCGACGTGCTGCCCGAGGTCGGCGTGCTCGCGCATCGCTCGAACGCCTGGCGCCTGCTCGACGGCACCAAGAACTTCTGGAAGGTCGTGCGCGGCCAGATCAGCGGCGTGCGTTCCGCCCGGGTCGAGAAGACCCCGAGCAAGCCCTCCTGACCCCCTCCGATTCGTCTGGATCCGGGACTCGCCGGAGGGTTGGCCGTGCGCGCTTGCGTGGCATTTCCCCAACACGAAAGTAGTTCTTGCAAGGACTACTTGTCCTTGGGTTGCAGAGCCGGCGACTTCCTTTTCTCTCCCTTGAATCCGATTCGCAGGGATCGGTTTGCGCCGAATCAGTAGCACTTGACAGTACTACTACCTGCTTCTACATTTGCTCGAAATTGCGAATCGTTCGTATTTCCGTCTCTTTCGCGGCCGCGATCAGAAGGGGGAGATGGCAGCGGCGATGCGCTCTTTCGCAGCCGGCGCGAATGCGCCTTCTCTTTCCTTCATCGGTTCCAAATGAACAAGTCACGCAGCCCGCGCCTTCCGGGCATGGCACCCGCTACCGCGCCCAGCGCCGTCGTCCGGGCGATTCACCTGCTCACCGCCGGCGCCACCCTGGCCCTCGGCGCATCGACCGCCTGGTCGCAGACCGCGACCGGCACCAACTCGCTGCCGCCCATCACCGCCACGGGCGCCGAGCAGGGCTACGCCGCCCGGCGCAGCACCACCGCCACCAAGACCGACACGCCGCTGCGCGACACGCCGCAGTCGATCAGCGTGGTGACCGGCGACGAGCTGCGCGACCGCGCGGTGCAGAGCATTGCCGAGGCCGCGCGCTACGTGCCGGGCGTGGGCTTCGCGCAGGGCGAGGGCAACCGCGAGACGCCGATCTTCCGCGGCATCAGCACCACCGGCGACTTCTTCATCGACGGCATCCGCGACGACGTCCAGTACTACCGCGACCTCTACAACATCGAGCGCGTGGAAGTGTTCAAGGGCCCGAACGCGATGATCTTCGGCCGTGGCGCCACCGGCGGGCTGATCAACCGCGTGAGCAAGCAGCCCGAGTGGACGCCTTCGTACGGCGCCTCGGTCACGCTGGGCTCGCACAGCAACCGCCGCCTGACGGCGGACATCAACCAGCCGATCAACGACCAGCTGTCGTTGCGTCTCAACGGCCTGTACGAGAACTCCAAGAGCTACCGCGACGGCGTCTGGCTCGAGCGCTCGGGCATCAACCCGACCCTGAGCTGGCGCCCGAGCGCGAAGACGCTGGTGACGCTGGGCTACGAGCACTTCAAGGACAAGCGCATCGCCGACCGCGGCATCACCTCGTTCCGCGGCGTGCCGGTGGCGACCGATCCCTCGACCTTCTTCGGCAACGCGGCCGGCAGCCCGACCTGGTCCTCGCTCGATGCCTTCAACGCGCTGGTCGAGCACGAGTTCGACAACGGCGTGGTGCTGCGCAACCGCACGCGCTGGTCCGAGCAGGACAAGTTCTACCGCAACGTGTTCCCCGGCGCGGTCAACGCGCTCGGCACCACGGTGGCGATCAGCGCCTACGACAACGCGACCACGCGCAAGAGCTTCTTCAATCAGACGGACGTCAGCTTCACGCTGAACACTGGCGCGGTGAAGCACAAGTTCCTCGTGGGCGCGGAGATCGGCAAGCAGGACACCGACAACTTCCGCAACACCGGCTACTTCAACAACACGGCCACCAGCGTGAACGTGCCGCTGTGGCTGCCGACGACCTACGCGCCGGTGTTCTACCGCCAGTCCGCGACCGATGCCAACAACAGCGGCACCGCCAAGGTCGCGGCGCTCTACGTGCAGGACCAGATCGAGCTGAGCCCGCAGTTCCAGCTCATCGCGGGCCTGCGCTACGACCGCTTCCGCGTCGACTTCCGGAACAACCGCAACGGCGACCGCTTCAAGACCGACGACGACCTCGTGTCGCCGCGCCTGGGCGTGATCTACAAGCCGATCGAGCCGCTGTCGCTGTATGCGAACTACAGCATCGCCTACCAGCCGCGCGCGGGCGACCAGCTGTCCTCGCTCACGCTGAGCTCGTCGGCGCTCAAGCCCGAGAAGTTCAAGAACTACGAGATCGGCGCCAAGTGGGACGTGCTGCCCGCGCTCGCGGCCACCGCCGCGCTCTACCGCCTCGACCGCTCCAACGTGGTGGTGCTCGATCCGACCGACCCGACCGGCGCGCGCACCATCCTCAGCGACGGCCAGCGCACCCAGGGCTTCGAGCTCGGCCTCAGCGGCAACATCACGCCGGCCTGGAGCGTCTCGGGCGGCTACTCCTACACCGACGCCAAGTTCAAGGCCGACACCTCGGCCACGATCCGCGCCGGCGCCCGCGTCGGCCAGGTGCCCAAGCACACCTTCGCACTGTGGAACCGCTACGACTTCACGCCCATGTGGGGCGCGGGTGTCGGCGTGATCCACCAGGCCAAGATGTTCGCGTCGAGCGAGCAGATCGTGACCGCCGCGCAGCCGTTCCCGAACGTGGTGCTGCCGGGCTACACGCGCGTCGACGCGGCCGTGTTCTTCACGCTCAACCGCAACGTGCAGATGCAGCTGAACGTCGAGAACCTGTTCAACCGCAAGTACTTCCTCAACGCGAACAGCAACACCAACATCACGCCGGGCGCGCCGCGCTCGTTCCGCGTGTCGCTGAACGCGAAGTTCTGATGCGCGCGGCCGGCGGGCTTCATCGCCCGCCGGCCGTGTCCGCCCGCGAACCGAAGCTTTCAGGAGCCCGACGATGAATCCACCCACGAGCCCGCCTTGGCAGCCCGACGCGATGATCCGCCTCGTCAACCGCAAGGCGGGCCTGCGCCATCCGGCGTTCGGAGCGCATTCCGGCGTCACCGACCGCAACCAGCTGCAGCACGACCGCATCCTCGCGGTCATGGCCGAGCCCGAGGGCGACAGCTTCCATCCGCGCGATCTGCACCGCAGGCTCACGCAGCGGGGCACGCCGATGAACATGTCGGCGATCTATTCGGCGCTCAAGCGCCTGGCCGCCGAGGGCGCGATCGAGCACCTGCTGGTGGAGCGCAACGGCCGCGCCGTCTCGACCTACCGCCTGCCCGAGCACGAAGCCGCCGCGCCTTCCGAGGCCGCGGGCCGGCTGGTGTGCACCGGCTGCGGGCGCTCGGTCGACCTCCGCGGCACGGGCCTGCTGTCGCGGCTCATCGCCGATGCGGGCAAGGCCCATAGCCTGCCGCTGCCGGTGGAGGCGGTCGAGGTGCAGGTGCTGTGCGAAGCCTGCCGCGAAGCGCGGGACGACTGAGCTTCGTGCCTCCCGCGCGCCGCCATCACCAGCGGTGCGTATAGCTCAGCTTCAGCACGGCACCGGGAGCCGGCAGGCGGCTCGTGTTGTTGTTGCTGCGAAGCAGCTGGCTGTAGAGCGGGAAGTACTTGCGGTTGAAGAGGTTCTCCACGCCGATCGCCAGGTTGTTCCTGTCGTCGATCTTCCAGCGACTGATCAGGTCGACGGTGGTGTAGCCGCTGGTGTCGCGGCGTCCGAAGCTGCTCACGCCGTCGAGGCGGTAGTCCTTGCCCGCATACGAGGTCGCCTGCAGCCGGTGGCTCCACCGGCCATCGGGCTTGTACTCGACGTAGGCCGTCAGCTTGAGCGGCGGGATGCGGTAGCCGGTCATGTCCTGGTAGCGCGCGGCGCCCTGCGGCAGTTCGCGGCCCTTCATCCAGGTGAAGCTGCCGCCCAGGGCCCAGCGCTCGTCGTCGCTGAAGTAGTCGAGCGCGCCTTCGAGGCCGTGGATGCGCTCCTTGGTGCGCAGCAGGTTCAGCCCGTTGTTGAAGCTCTGCACGGCGCCGAGGTCCGACTGCGACTGGAAGGCCGCGAGGTTCGCGACCACGTTGGAGAAGCGGCCGCGCCATCCGAGCTCGACGGTGTCGGTCTTGACCGGCTGCAGGTCGGAGCCCGCGATGTTGAAGGCCGGCGTGGCATTGCGCACCTGCAGGCCGATGTCGGGCAGCTCGAAGCCCTGGCTGTACGACAGGTAGAGGTCGTGCGCCTTGGTCGGGTTGAAGACCAGGCCCGCGTTGTAGGTCCAGCCCTTGTAGTCGACCGCGCCGCCGTTGACCGGGCGCGGGTTGGCCACGCGCGATTGCGACAGCGGCACGAAGCTGTCGAAGCGCGTGCGGGCGCGGTCGTAGCGCACGCCGCCTTCGACCGACCACCGGTCGTCGAAGCGGTGCTGCAGCTGGGCGAAGCCGCCGAGGCTGCGCGTGGCGATCGGCGGCATGAAGATGCGCGAGCCGGTCTTGAGGAAACTCAGGCCGCCGCTCAGGTCGTACAGGCGCGGCTCGAACATGTCCAGCGGCATGTCGCTGCGTTCCTGGTTGAAGTCGGCGCCCCAGGTCAGTTGCGTCTTCCTGTCCGCGCCCAGCGGCGTCTTGATGGTCAGCCGGCCGCCGTAGACCTCGGAGTTCTGCGTGACCTGGTCCACGTTGGCGCCGCGCACCGACACGCCGCGCGCATCGAAGGGCGCGAAGCGGGTGAAGAAGTCGCGGTAGTAGAACTGCGCGGCCAGCGAGCTGCCGGCGATGTCGCGGTGCTGGTAGTCGATGCCGACCAGCGTGTTCTTCACGCGGTTCTGCTCGGCCAGTTGCAGCCCGCGCAGCGGCCGGGCCGCGGCGCTGCCGGCGGGCAGCTTCGCCACCGAGGGATCGGAGCCGTAGTCGGTGTCCTGTTTCGCGTCGTAGTGGCTCGCGGACAGCTGCAGCCGCTGGTCCGCATCGATGCGCCAGCCGATCTTGGCCGAGGCGCTGTAGATGTTCGAGTCGAACAGGTCGCCCTGGCTGGGCTCGGGCGCGATGCGGTTGCCTTTGGCGTCGTAGGAGGCGCCGACGCGGCGCGCGCCGAGGCTCAGCGTGTAGTCGAGCTTCTCGCCCGCGCCCGACAGGTAGTGCTGCACCTCGCCGCCGAAGCCCGCCGAGCCGATGCGCGACAGCGGCGTCACGCCGGTCACCGTGGTCTCGGCGCGGGTCTGCCCGTCGGGCTGGCGCGTGCGGATGGAGACGATGCCGCCGGCCGCGCCGCTGCCGTAGATCGCGCTGCTGCCGCGCAGCACCTCGATCTGCTCGACGTCGGCCGGATTGACGTTGGCGAGGTTGCGCGAGGAGTCGCGGTTGGTGTTGAGCGGAATGCCGTCGACCAGCACCAGCATGTTGCGTCCGCGCAGGGTCTGGCCGTAGTCGGTGATGGTGTGGCTGGAGTCGGCCATGCCGGGCACCACCTTGCTCAGCAGGGTGGCCACGCTGTCGGAGCCCTGGCGCAGGACCTCGAGCTCCTGGCGCTCGATCACCGTGACCTGGCGCGTGGGTGCCATCAGGTTGCTCTGGGTGCGGTCGGTCACGGTGATCGGCGCCAGCGCATCGCCCGGGCTCGCGGGATCGGCGGCCGGCGCGGCGGCGCCCGCGGGTGCTGGCGCGGGACGGCTGGCCGGTGCCGCCGCATCGGCCGCCTCCAGCGTGAAGTTGCCGCCGCCCAGCGCGCGCGTGCGCAGGCCGCTGCCGGCCAGCAGGCGTTCGAAGCCTTCCTGCACCGCGAACGCGCCGCGCAGGCCCGGCGTCGAGAGGCCGCGCGTGCGCGCCAGGTCCATGCTGAGGTTGACGCCGGCCTGACCCGCGAAATTCAGCAGCGCCGGGCCCAGCGGGCCGGCGGGAATGTCGTAGCGCGCGGCGGCCTGGGCCACGGCGGGATCGGCGGCCCGGGCCAGCGGCGCGGCCAGCGTGCCGCACAGGCCGAGCAGGCACAGCGCGCCGCGCACGCTGCGCACGAGCGGGCGCGGCGGCGCCGCGCGGAGGGTTCGGGAAGCGGAAGGGCGGGGCCGTTCGGTCATGAAGGGGTTCCTGTCGTCGATCGTTGAAAGCGGGTCTCGTCCTGCATGACAGGCGAGCCGCGAAAACCGGACAGGGCGGCGCAAAAAAAGAACCCGCCGGGGTGGCGGGCCAAAGGGGTGGTGGTCGGTCAACGCGCGGCGATGGTCACCCAATAACGCGTTCTGGATTCGATGCGCACCGGCAGGGTCCGGGCCAGCAGTTCCAGGATCCGGTCGGTGTCGTCGAGCTGGAAGGCACCCGAGACGCGGATCTCGGCCGCCGCCGGATCGCAATGCAGGGCGCCGCTGCGGTAGCGCGCGAGCTCGGCCGCGAAGTCCGCGAGTCGCATCTCCTCGGCATAGAGCACGCCGCGGGCCCAGGCATCGGCGCCGGCTGGCAGTGCGCGTGGCGCCGACACGCTCGTCGCGCTGAAGAAAGCCTGGCGCCCCGCGGGCACGATGACGGGGGCACCGGGATTGCGCGCGGGCCGGATCTCGACCGCGCCTTCCAGCACGCCGAGCCGGCCGCGCGCGTCGTCGCTGCGCACCACGAAGCGCGTGCCGAGCGCGCGCAGGCTGGCATGCGCGGTCTGGACGAGGAAGGGACGCGGGTCGGGCGCGGTCTCGATCAGGATCTCCCCGGCCCGGTGGCGCAGCAGCCGCTGCGTGTCGTCGAAGTCCAGGCTCACGGCCGATGCGGTGTCGAGGTCGAGCCCGCTGCCGTCGGGCAGCGTCAGGTGCCTGCGCTCGCCGGTGGCGGTGCTGACGTCCGCGCCGATCGCCTGCCAGGGCAGGGTGCGATAGCCGATCCATGCAGCCGAGGGCACGCCGAGCAGCAGCGCCACCGTGCGCAGCAGCGCGCGCCGGCCGGCCGCGTCCCGGCGCCGGTCGAGCACCGGCATGCCCACGGCCGCGGGCACCGCGCCGAAGCGGCGGCTCAACTGCTCGGCGCTCTGCCAGACGCGCTGGTGCTCGGGGCTCTGGTTGCGCCATGCCTCGCAGCCCTGCAGGTCGGCCGCGCTCGGGCGCCCGGCATGCAGGCGCGCGAGCCACTGCGCGGCTTCGTCGAGCAGCCGGGGATCGACCGGGGCGCCCGCGGGTCTCACGCGCCCTGCGCCAGCATCAGCCGCAGGCATTGCCGGAACCCCTGCGCCATGTAGCGCGTGACGGTGCGCACGCTGAGCTTCAGCCGCGCGGCGATCTCGTCATAGGACAGGCCTTCGAGCTGCGACATCAGGAAGGCGGTGCGCACCGCGGGCGGGAGTTCGTCGAGCAGGGCGTCGAGTTCGTGCAGCGTTTCGAGCAGGATCGCGCGCTCCTCGACCGAGGGCACCAGCGCCTCGGGCAGCAGGGCCAGCGAGGCCAGGTAGGCGCGCTCGAGCGACTGGCGCTCGAAGTGATTGACCATCAGGCGCCGCGCCACGGTCGTGAGGTAGGCGCGCGGCTCGCGCAACGGCGGAATGGCATCGGCGCGGTAGCCGGTCCACACGCGCATGAAGGTGTCGTGCGCGATGTCCGCCGCATCGCCGCTGTTGCCGAGCCGGCTGCGCAGCCACCCGCAGAGCCACCCGTGGTGGTCGCTGTAGAGCGCGTGGACCTCCCGCTGCAGGGCTGATTCGCCGATCACCATGCGCTTTCTCGTGCAGACCTGCTGCCGCCCTCTGTTTCTAAATAGGAATCCTTCGCATTGTAATGCCTTGTGGCTACGCGCCCCCCGCTCAGTGGCCGGCGCGCGGCAGCACGAAGGCGAGGGTGGCTTCCAGCCCGTCCTCGTCGGCCTCGCTGGTGTCGCCGCGCGGGCGCACCAGCGAGGCGGCGATCACGTTGAGGCCGCTGCTGCCCAGCGTGACCGTCGCGCGGCCCTCGCAGTCCGTCCTCACGCGCGGACCCGCGGTGTGGCCCGTGAAATCGCCGATCACCTCCACACCCGCCACCGGCCGGCCCTTCGACAGCACGCGAACCGCGAGGCGCTGGCCGCGCCGCAATGCGAAGGGATCGGCCAGCGGCACGATCTCCAGTTCGGCGCCAATCGGCGCGAAGGGCAGGCGGACCGGCGCGAGCAGGGTCGTGCCGTACTTCATGTAGTGCCCGGCCTTGCGCGCATCGGGCACCTGCCGGCGCGAGCCGCCGACCCACTTGCCGTCGCGGCCCTGCGACCAGAAGCCGTCCTCGAGCGCCACCCACAGCACGGCCGCGTCCTTGGCCGGCTCGACCACCGCGTTGCGCGCACGCGCCGACACCTGCGCCTGCGCTGCCGCGCCGCTGGCGGTGAAGGCCTTCGTCTCGCGCAGCTGCCGCGGCTCGTAGGCCTCGTCGAGCGCGCCTTCGCCGAGCACCACGGCCAGCTCGCCCGCGCGCTGCGCGACCCACACGCCATGGGCCGACGACGCGCCGCAGCACAGGGCCGCGAGCGCCAGGACCATGTGCCGCGGGCCATTCCTCGCATCGATCTTCATGCGCGCCTTCATCAGAAGTTGGCCGTCATCGACAGCCGGACGGTGCGCGGATTGCCCTGCGTCACGCCGCCGTAGTTGACCGAGCTCCAGTAGCGCCGGTTCGTCACGTTCTCGATCGACAGCCGCAGGATCGATGGCGCGCCCATCAGCCGCGTGACATAGGCCGCGCCCAGGTCCCAGCGCGTGAAGCTCGGCACGATCAGCGCGTTGGCGCGGTCCAGCGGCCGGTTGCCGACGTGGTAGATGCCGGTGTTGAGCGACAGCCCCGGCACCGCCATCAACCGGTAGTCGAGGAACAGGTTGGCCTGGAAGCGCGCCACGTTGCTCGGGCGGCGACCCTCGAGCGCGGGGTCGCCGGTCTCGCGCTGTTGCGCGTCGAGCCAGGACACGCCGGCGATGCCACTGAGTTGCGGCGTGATCTCGCCATTGGCCGTGAACTCCACGCCGCGATGCCGCTGGCGGCCCTGCTGGCGGAAGACGTTGTCGGCCGGCGAGACCGCCTGCAGCGGCTTGTCCATGTCGAAGGCCGCGGCCGTCACCATCAAGCCGTCGCGCACGCGGCTCTTCACGCCGATCTCGTACTGCCGGCTCTTGATCGGCCCGAGCTTCTGCAGCGCGTTGTCGGCATAGCTCGGTGCATAAGCTCCCTGCTCGAAGCCCTCGCCGTAGGTCGCATAGAAGGTGGTGCGCTCCGAGGGCTTGTACATCGCGCTCACCGTGGGCACGGTCACGCTGGTCGTGTACTTCGGCGTGCCGTCGTACTTGCTGCCGATGTCGCTGCCGTAGTCGATGTGGCGCGCGCCGATCAGCAGCTGCCAGTTCGGCCCGAAGGAGATCGTGTCGCTCGCGAACAGGCTGCTCTGGCGCGCCTTGCTCGCGGGCAGGTGCGTGTCCTCGGGGATGAAGGGCGCGACGTAGGGCAGCGGCCGGTAGATGTTGCCGATGTACTGCGGGAAGCGCAGGTAGTCGCCATCGGGCGACTGCAGGCTCGAGTACGAGTAGCCGATGACCGCCTCGTGCCCGATCGAGCCGGTGTCGAAACGTCCGGTCGCGAACACCTGGCCCGCGGTGGTGGGATAGGCCTCGCCCTCGTAGCGCGTGTTGCCGGCGAGCACGTCGCCGTTCGGCGCCACCTTCGAGGCATTGAAGAAGATCGCGTTGCGCTTGGTGCGGCTCAGCGCGAGCTGCGCCGTCAGGTCCCAGTTCTCGCTGAGCGCGTAGTTCAGCCGCGCGCCGAGGTTCCACGCGTCGGTCTTGTACTGGCCCCAGGGCTGGCCGACCAGCGTGCGCGGATCGAAGCTGCGCGCGGGCACCAGCAGGCCGTCGCTGCGCGGGCCGATCATGCCGCTGGCGGCCAGCGACTTGCGCTGCCAGTCGAAGTCGAGCTGCAGCAGCGCGTCGCGGTTGAGCTTGATGTCCATCGCGCCGCTGAGGAAGTCGCGCCGCAGGTCGCCGAAATGGGTGAAGTCGCCGACCCGCTCGCTCGCGGCATTGAAGCGGTAGCCCACGGTGCCGGCCTCGTTCAGCGGACCGCCGGCGTCGACGCTGGCATAACGCCCGCCATAGCTGCGCACCTCGGCGCTCACGCTGGCGAAGCGCTCGCGCGTCGGGCGCTTGAGCACGTAGTTGACGATGCCGCTGGGCTCGCCCACGCCGTACAGGAAGCCCGACAGCCCCTTGAGCACGTCGACGCGCTCCTTGTTCTCCAGCGGCACGTCGCTGTAGATGTTCGCCAGCAGGCCGTCGCGGCGCACGTTGTTGAAGGAGTTGGCCGAGAAGCCGCGCACCGCGACGCCGTCGAACGAGGAGAAGCCCGAGGTGGGCGTGACCGAGGGATCGTTGCGCAGCACGTCGAGCGCGGTGCGCGCGCGCTGGTTCTCGATGGTGTCGACGGTGTAGGAGCCGACCGCGAAGGGCAGGTCCTGCAGCGAACGCACGCCGAGCGCGCCGGCGTTCACGTCCTGCACGTCGTAGAGCCGTTCGCGCTGGGCGCTGACCACCACCGGCGCCAGCGTGCCGGTGCGTGCAGCGGCCTCGGCGGCCGCGTCGGGCAGCGCGCTCGCGCCCGTGGCCGGCGCGCCGATGCGGCGCAGTCGCCAGCCGCCGCCGGCCCCCGGCACCGCCTCGAGCCCGCTGCCGGCCAGCAGCCTGGCCAGGGCCTCGTGCACCGCGTAGCGGCCCTGCAGGCCGGGACTCGCGAGGCCCTGCGTCAGGGTCGGGTCGATCGCGATCATGGTGCCCGACTCGCGGCCGAAGCGGCCCAGCACGCTGTCGAGCGAGCCGGCGCCGATGGCATAGCTGCGCGCAGCCTCGGTGGCCGGCGCGGGCTGGGCCAGCGTCGGGGCGGCCGAGGCACCGAGCAGCGCCAGGGCCGCGCTCAGGCAGCCGGAGCGGGCGAAGGGCGCGAGCGGGAAGGGGCCGGTCCGGGCGGCGGACCGAGCATCGAATGCCATGGGAAGAACTCTCCGTGATCGTTGGAAGATGGGGCCCCGCGGCCTTCGCCGCGGGGTGTCTCTTCCTGCTTGATGCACGAGGTCTGGAAACCTGCCGTTTTTCTTCGATCTTTTTTTCGCGGCCCGTTGCCCCTGCTATCGCGCCGCGATCGTCGTCCAGTAAGGGCCGAGCGAACGGCGACGTACCGGCAGCGTTTCTTCCAGCATGTCGAGCACCGCATCGGTCCGCGCGACCGGGAACGCGCCGCTCACGAGGATGGCGCCCACGGCCGGGTCGCAGCGCAGCACGCCGGGCCGATAGCGCCCCAGCTCCACGAGGAAGTCGTCGAGCCGCATGCGCTCGACCACCAGCACGCCCTGGGTCCAGGACGCGGCGTTCTCGCTGCCGGGCTCGGGTGCCGAGATGCCATCCGCCGCGTAGCGCGCGGCTTGGCCGGCGGGCAGGCGCAGCGAGCCTTCGCGGCCGGCCACGCCGAGCTCGACCTGGCCTTCGAGCACGACGACCTGCCCCGGGGCGGAGGCATCGGGCGCGCGCACCAGGAAGCGCGTGCCGATCGGCACCACGCGCCCGGGCCCCGCATGCACGACCAGCGGCCGCGCGGCCGGGTCGTGGCCCGAGCTGACCATGATCTCGCCGCCGAGCAGGCGGATGCCGCGCTCGGCCGCGCCGAAATCCACGTCGATCGCGCTGCGCGTGTTCAGCGCCACGCGCGTGCCGTCCGGCAGCAGCACGTCGCGCCGTTCGCCGGTGGCGGTTCGATAGTCGGCGCGCCAGTAGGCCATGTCGTCGCGCAGCACCCAGGCGCCCACGCCGCCGCTCGCGGCCAGCACGAAGGCCTTGAGCGCCCAGCGCCGCCGCACCGCGTCGGCGCCGCGCAATGCGCCGCGGGCCGTCTCGGGCGCGAGGCCGTGCACGCCGTCGCGCAGGTCGGCACCGAGGCCGCGCACGCGCTGCCAGGCTTGCTCGTGGTCGGGATGCGCGCCGCGCCAATGCTCGCAGGCCGCGCGCTCGGCGGCGGAGGCGGCGCCCGATTGCAACCGCACCAGCCATTCGACCGCCTGCGCGACGATGGCGCGATCGAGCGCCGCATCGCCCGCGGGCTGGAAGACCGCGCGCCGCGGCGCCGTGCCGGTCTCAGCCGCCATAGACGGCGTCGTAGCAATGCGCGTAGGCCTTCACCATGTCCTTCTGCACGACGTGGATCGACAGGCCGAGCCGCTGCGCGATCTCCGCATAGGGCAGGCCGTCGAGCTGCGACAGCAGGAAGACCTCGCGCGTGCGCGGCTTCAGCCCGTCGAGCACGCGGCTGACCGCGGCCAGCGCCTCGAGCACCAGCAGGCGCTCCTCGGGCGAGGGGCTCGTGGCCTCGGGCAGGTGGGCGATCGCCTCGAGGTAGGCGCGCTCGAGCGCGAGGCGACGGAAGTACTGCGCCGCGATGCGGCCGGCCACGGTCGTGAGGTAGGCGCGCGGTTCGCGCAGCGGGCCGGTCTCGTCGGCCGACAGGATGCGCGCGAAGGTGTCCTGCGCCAGGTCGGCCGCGTTCTCGAGGTTGCCGAGCTTGCGCCGCAGCATCTGCAGCAGCCACGAATGGTGTTCGCCGTAGAGCGCGGCGACCAGTCGCACGGAGGCATCGGAGGTGGACATCGGAGGACGGCAGGCCGCACGGCTCGTTGAGAATGGTTCTCATTGTACGAACTTCGTGTGCATGCCGGCCGCGACCGTCGCGACCGGACAACGCCGGCGACGTTCAGCCGCCCTGGAGCACCGCCGACAGCGGCGCGATCCGGATCGCGCCCGGCTCGCCGGCCGCGGGCAGCGCCAGCGCGCGCAGCACCGCGTATTCGCGCATGCGCGCCGCGCCGTGCGGATCGCCGGGCACGCGGCCCAGCGAGGGATGGCACATCAGCACGTCACCGCGCCCGGCCACCGCGAGCCAGGCCAGCAGGCGCGCGCGATAGGCCTGGCCGTCGCCCGAGAAACCGTAGACCCCGAGCAGGCGCCGGCTGATGGGGATGCCGTGCTCGCGTGCCAGCGCCGCGAGCGCCGCGCCGCCCAGGCGGTGGATGACACCGGCCTTGAAGCCGTCGCTGCCGCGGCGCCAGCCGGGCTCGGTGCTGCGCAGCCACGGCGGCGCATCGGGATAGCGGCGCGCGAGCTCGGCGACCAGCAGCTCGCGCACTCCCGCGAACTGGTGCACGTGCCGATGGCCGTCGACGAAGGCGGGCGCGCGGCCCATCGCGTCCTCGAAGCGCGCGAGCTGGGTGCGGATCTCCGCCTGGATCGCCTGCCGTGCCGCCGGGCGCAGCCGAGGCGCGACCAGCAGGCCGAGCAGGCCCGGCTCGCGGCCGCCGGGCGCGGCCGGCGGCGTCAGGTCCAGGTGCAGGCCGATGTCGGTGCGTTGCCGGTCGAGCCGGCGCAGCAGGCGCGCGCCCGACGACCAGGCGGCGCGGCGCACCATGCAGCCGACGGCACTGAGGCGCTCGTGCTCGACCAGCGCGAGCACCGCTTCGTTGATGGCATGCCCCATGCCGAAGTCGTCGGCGCAGATGCAGACCGGCCGGGTGCCCTCGGGGGCCGTGTCGCGCGGCGATGCGTTCATGGTTGCCGCTCCGGCAGGCCGTCGGACAGGCCCGCGCAATGCGATCCGCGGCGCGCCGCGCCGTCGTGGCGCCAGACGGCCAGCCGGTCGTTGACCGCCACCAGCTTCGTGCCCGCGAGCCACGGATGCTGGAGCTGCGAGTTGTTGGGGCCGACCAGCCAGGTGACGCGAGGCGCGCACAGGATCGCGGGCAGCCGCGATGCATCGACCAGCAGCCGCGAGGCCCGGGCCTCGTCGAAGCGCGCGGCATCCGTGAGTTCCTTGCGCCAGTCGTCGCGCTCGGGCTCCGGCCGGTTCTTCCATTCGCCGAGCACCATCACCGGCGCGCGCAGATGCCAGTAGAACGGGATCTCGTAGATGTAGCTGTCGAGCATCAGCACCTGGTCGTCGGGCCCGATGCTCGCGTCCGCGGGCAGGCGCAGCCGCGCGCCCGGCTGCGGCATCGCGACCAGCGTGCCCACGCCCGCCAGGCACAGCGCCATCGCCGCCGCGGCGGCGGCCTTCAGGCCCCGCCCTTCGCGCATCGGGCCGCTGGCCAGGATGCGCCGCGCCACAACGCAGGCCAGCGGCGCGAGCACCGGCAGCACGTAGCCGACGAGCTTCGAGCGCGGCAGCGAGAAGAAGACCACGATGACGATCAGCCAGGTCCACATCAGCCGGTCGACGTCGCGCGCGGCGGCGCCGAGCTCCGGCGCCGCGTTCCCGCGGCGCGGCAGCAGCAGGCCGGGCGACCACGGCAGCGTCAGGCCCGCCAGCACCGGCAGGTAGAACCAGAACGGCTGCTCGTTGTTGAAGCCGCTCGAGGCGAAGCGCCGGAAGTGCTGCGTGATCACGAAATAGTCGAAGAACTCCGGATACGCGCGCTGCATCGCCACGAACCAGGGCGCCGCGAGCGCGAGCAGCAGCGCCCAGCCGGGCAGCCAGCGGCACAGCCGCCACAGCGTCGCCATGCGCCGGGTCCAGGCGCACCAGGCGGCCAGCACCAGGAACGGCAGCAGCAGGCCGATCAGGCCCTTGGCGAGCAGGCCGGCGGCGGCGCCGGCATGCGCGAGCGCCAGCGCCGCGCGCCATGGCTTCCCCTCGTCGTGCGCCAGCACCGCCCAGGCCGCGAGCAGCACCGTCGCCGAGATGCAGCCGGCCACCAGCATGTCGAGATTCGCGAACTGCGCGCCGAGGAAGAAGTAGGGCATGGTGGCGAGCACCACCGTCGACCACAGCGCCAGCCGGTCGTCGGTCCAGCGCCGCAGGAAGGCGAACAGCGCGATGCCGGCGGCGCTCGCGCCCAGCACCGAGGGCAGCCGCGCGGCCCATTCGACCGGCCCCGCCACGCCCATCGCCGCGGCGCCGATCCAGTAGAAAAGCGGCGGCTTGTGGAAGAACGGCAGGCCGTCGAGCCGCGGCACCAGCCAGTCGCCCGAATGCAGCATGGCCAGCGCCACCCCCACGTAGCGGCCTTCGTCGGGCGCCATCAGCGACCGGGCCCCCGAGGTCGCCAGCAACCACGCGACCAGCACGATACCGACCCGCAGAACCTGCGCGCGCCCCCGAGCCTCGCCGCTCACGGACCCTCCGTGGCGAGGCCGCTGCCACCCTCGCGGCGGACCACGTACAGCGGCCGCCCCTTCGACTCCTCGTAGATCCGCGCGACGTACTCGCCGAGGATGCCGGTGGAGATCAGCTGGATGCCGATGAAGAACATCAGGCTCACGACGATCGTGGTCCAGCCCGACACCGCGTTGCCGAACAGCAGCCGTTCGACGCACAGGTAGAGGCCATAGGCGAAGGCCGGCAGCGCGATCGCGAGGCCCGCCACGCTCACCATGCGCAACGGCCAGGTCGTGAAGGCGGTGAGCCCGTCGAGCGCCAGCAGCACGAGGCGGCGCGCGTTGAAGCTCGAGTGCCCCTCGGCGCGCGGCGCCGGCGTGTAGGGCAGCGCCACCGCGCGGAAGCCGACCCAGGCGTAGAGCCCCTTCATGAAGCGGCCGCGCTCGGGCAGGCGCATCAGCGCGTCGACCACCTTGCGGTCCATCAGCCGGAAATCGCCCGCGTCCTCGGGCACCGCGAAGCGGTCCGAGGCATTGAGCAGCCGATAGAAGAGCCGGCTGCCGAGCCGCTTGAAACGGCTCTCATCGTCGCGCCGCTCGCGCACCGCATAGACCACTTCCGCGCCCGCGCGCCACTGCGCGAGCATCGCGTGCAGCAGCTCGGGCGGATGCTGCAGGTCGCCGTCGAGCAGCACCACCGCGTCGCCCACGGCCGCGGCCAGCCCCGCGGTGAGCGCGGCCTCCTTGCCGAAATTGCGCGACAGCGAGATGCAGCGGAAGCCGCGCAGCTCGCACCAGGCCTCGGCCACCGCGGCCGTGTCGTCGGTGCTGCCGTCGTCCACGATCACGATCTCCCAGCTCAGATGCGTGGACCAGAGGATGTCTTCCAGCAGCGGCAGCAGCCGGCGCAGGTTCGGGCCTTCGTTGAAGCAGGGGATCACGCAGGAGAGGCTGCGCGTTCGTGCCTCGGGTGCCGTGGGCGCCGGTACCGCTTCGGGCGCGCGGTGCAAGGGTGTGCGCGCGTTCACGGCAGCCTCCAGGTCGCGGGCGCCGTATCGTCGGCGGGCAGCAGGCGGCGCGCGAGCCGCAGCGCGACGGCCAGCGCGCATGCGAGCGCCGTGCCAAGCGCGAGGCCGGCGGCGATGTCGAGCGGGAAATGCACGCCCACGTAGATGCGCGCCCAGCCCGTGACGATGGCCGATGCCAGCAGCGCGAGCCCGACACGGCGCAGGCTCGGGCGCAGCAGGCAGGCCGCGGCCACCATGAACATCACGCTCGCATGCGTGCTGGGCAGCGAGCCGCGGCCCGCGTGCTCGATGTAGGCCTGCGCCATGCCCAGCACGAAGGGACGCGGCTGGTCCAGACGCAACGCGATGGCATGAGAGAGCATCGCGCAGGGCCCCGCGGCCGCGAGCACGATCCACAGGTAGGCCCGGTCGGCGGCCTTTTTCCAGATCGCGAGGCCGACGATTCCGGCGCTGAGCCAGGCGCCGCCGAGCGCGAAGGCGGTGGCGAGGAGCAGCGCCGGGCGCGCCGGCGGCGTGCCGGCCGCGAGCCATTGGAACAGGGTGATGTTCAGATCGCTCATCGCGCAGGCCTCGACGCGGCAGCGAAGACGATTGAAGAGGGCAAGCCGATGCGCGCGAGCGGCGCAGGGCTGCACAGGGCGCGGCTTGCGCACCCGGAAAAGACGAACACGGGAGACCTCCGATCGAGGAAGAGAAGGGCTGCCGCGGCAAGGCATGCGCGGCGCGGGGGGCAACGCGCGAGGCGTCGCTTCTCTCAGTGCGCGAGGGGTGGTGCGGCGGCGGGAGGGCGGCGCTTCCACGGCAATGCGGGCGGTGGCGCGCCACCGCGGGGCGGCACCTGCTCGGGGCCGAGACGGCTGGCCGGCCGGATCGGCCGGATGGGGATCAGCGCCAGGGGCAGCAGCGCGAGCACCAGCGCCAGCAGCGTGTTCAGGCCCGCATTCAGCGCATGGGGGTGATCGATGCCCGCGGGCACCTGCGCAAAGATCGTGGTCTCGCGATCGGAGGCATGGTTCTCGCGGTCGTCGGCCTCGAACTGGCTCGTTTCTCCGAGCGCGCGCACCCGCAGCATGGGCTCGTCCTCGATGCCGTCGCAACAGAAGTGGACGGCGATGAAGGGCTGCAGGAACACCAGCAGGATGCCCGCGAAGCACCATGCGCGATGGTGCGCTTCGGCGAATCGGCGGATGCGTGCGAGCAGCATGCGCGGATGCTAGAAGCCTTGCGTGAACGGAACCTGATCGGGCCGGTCAGCATCCCGCAAGCTGCGCGAAGGCTGACGCCACCCGGTTGCGTCATGGATCTGTCATCGCCCGGCCACGGGCTTTCGGTAGGCGGCGCCCATCGAGGCGGCGATGGCCACGACGCGCTCGACCATCGGATCCCGCGTCCTCGCGCTCCATGCGACCGCGATGGTCACGATGTCCACGGGTTCCTTCAAGGGCTTGATCGCGACCCGCTCGCCTCCGAGGTCGTGCAATCCCAGCGGTACCAGCGCGATGCCCTGGCTGCAGCCGACCATGGCGATCTGCGAGGTGACCGAGCGCGACTCGTGCAGGATGCGCGGCGTGAAGCCGTGCGAGCGGCAGGCCGCGACGATGCCGTCGAAGAAGCTCGGGCTCACCGCGCGCGGGAACATGATGAACTCTTCGTCCGCGAGTTCGCGCATCGCGATGGTCTTGCGCGCGGCCAGCCGGTGCCACGACGGCAGGGCGACGCCGAGCCGTTCGGTGCGCAGCGGCCGCGCCTGGACCTGCAGCCCCGCATCGCCCTCGATGCGCGCGAAGGCGACGTCGATCGCGCCCTCGTCGAGCGCGACCAGTGCCTCGGCGCTGTCGATCTCGATCACCGAGATGCTCGCGTCCGGCACCTCGGCCTTCAGCTGCTCGATCACGGCGGGCAGGGGACTGGCCATGGCCGTGGTGATGGCGCCGATGGTGAGCATGCGCCCGCGGCCGCGCAGTGCCTCCTGCACCGAAACCTCCACGCGGTCCATCTGGAACACCAGCTTCTTCACGGCCGGCAGGATGGCCGCGCCCTCGGCCGTGAGCTGCACGCCCTTGCTCGAGCGCTCGAAGAGCCGCACCTTGAGCGCGGCCTCCAGCACCTGGATCTGTTCGGTGAGCGGCGGCTGCGACATGCCCAGCCGCGCCGCGGCGCGCCGGAAGTGCAGCTCCTCGGCGACCACCGAGAAAAGGTAGAGATGGCGGAGCAGGCGAAAGTTGATCATCGATAGGCCAAGCGTATCAAGTTCTTCCTGTCTTGCGAATGGACGTATCGGGCACGGCCCCGGAACATCGGTGCTTCCTTGCCTCGATGAACGCCATGAAAGACTCGATCGCCTCCCTCGATGCCGTTGCGCGCCGCCTGTGGCGGCGGCTGGTTCGCGGCGCGCTGGCGCTGCCGCTCGTGCTGCCCGTCCTCGCCGGGGCCGCGCAGGCCGGCTATCCCGACAAGCCGATCCGGATGGTCGTGCCCTATCCCGCGGGCGGTGCCGCGGACGTCGTCGCCCGCGGCGGCCGGGTGCGCGCGCTGGCCGTGACCGGAAAGACCCGGCTGCGCTCCGCGCCCGAGATTCCCACCACCGAGGAGGCCGGCCTGCAGGGCCTGGAGTTCTACACCTGGTACGGGCTCTGGGCGCCGAAGGGCCTGCCCGGCCCGATCGCCGCGGCGCTCGAAGCCGCCGCGCGCGAGATCGCCGCGAACCCGAAGTTCGTGGCCGCCATGGACGACAAGGGCCTGCAGGCGATCGGATCGAGCAGCGCGGAGTTCGCCGCGCTCATCGCGACGGAAAGCAGGCTCTACCGATCGATCGCCCAGCGGTCGAACCTCCGCATCACCAGCCCCTGAAAGACCATGAGCACCGACGCCCAACGACTCTCCCGCCTCGCCGACCTCGACACCAACACCGTGTCCGACGCGCTCGACTTCCTCGAACTGCCCGGCGCCACCGTGGGCCTGCGCCCGCTGTGGCACTGCCCGAGGATCGTCGGCCGCGCCTCCACCATCCAGTTGGCGCCCAAGCAGGCCGACGGCGGCCTCACGGTGCATCCCATCACCAGCGTGATCGCCGAGAGCCAGGGCGACGACCGGGTGCTGGTGATCGCCGGCGGCATCGAGGGCGTCTCGTGCTGGGGCGACATCGTCGCCAATGCCGCCACGATGAAGCACATCCGCGGCACGGTGATCGACGGCTTCAGCCGCGACATCGACGGCAGCGAGGAGATCGGCTATCCGGTGTACGGCCGCGGCGTCACCATGGTCAGTGCGCGCAACCGCCTGGTGCAGACGGGCTCGGGCGCGCCCGTGACGGTCGCCGGTGTCGAGGTCGCGCAGGACGACTTCGTGATCGCCGACCGCTGCGGCACGGTCTTCGTGCCGGCCGCGCGCATCGACGAGGTCCTCGACATCGCCGAGCGAACGGCAGCGAAGCAGGCCGGCATGGTGTCGCGCATCCGCGCCGGCCAGTCGGTGGCCGAGGCCATGCACGACAGGCACTTCGCGGCGGTGATGGAAGAACGCCGGCCCGCCGAAGCGCGATAGGCCGATCCGCATCGATCCATCCCCGAGGTACTCCATGAAGAAACTCGCAAGCCTCCTGGCCGTCGCGCTCGCGCTGGGCATCGCGGCCGAAGCACCGGCCCAGACCCTCGATCGCATCCGCGCCACCGGCGTCGTCACGCTCGGCGTGCGCGACAGCTCGCTGCCGATGTCCTATGTGCTGGGCAGCGACCAGGCCGTGGGCTTCCAGGTCGACATCTGCCAGCGGATCGTCGCCGCGATCAAGAGGCAGTTGAACCTGCAGAAGCTCGAGGTCCGCTACCAGGTCGTCACCTCGCAGAACCGCGTGCCGCTGGTCAGGAACGGCGCGGTAGACCTCGAGTGCGGTTCCACCACCAACAACCAGGCCCGCCAGCAGGACGTCGCGTTCACGCTCACCACCTACATCGAGGAGGTGCGCATGGCGGTGCGGGCCAACTCGGGCATCCGCTCGATCAGGGACCTCGAGGGCAGGACCGTGGTCGCGACCACGGGCACGACCTCGGTCCAGCACCTGCGGCGCAACAGCCGCGCCACCGGCCTGAAGTTCAACGAGATCCTCGGCAAGGACCACGCCGAGAGCTTCCTGATCCTCGAATCGGGCAGGGCCGACGCCTGGGTAATCGACGCCGGCCTGCTCAATGCGTCGATCGCGAACGCGCGGAACCCGGCCGACTTCGCCGTGGTGGGCGAGGTGCTCAACACCGAGCCGCTGGCGATCATGCTGAGCAAGGACGACGCGCCGCTCAAGGCGCTGGCCGACCAGACCCTGCGAGACATGATGCGTTCGGGCGAGATGAAGGCGCTGTGGAACAAGTGGTACGCCGAACCCATTCCGCCGCGCAACGTGCGGCTGAACATGGTGTCGCCCGCCGCGCTGCAGAAGCTCTGGCAGGACCCGAACGACCTGCCGATGGAAAGCTACGCGGCCACGCGATAGACCACGACACCCAGCGAGATCATCTTGACCTTTTCCAATTTCGACATCGGGCCCGTCCCGAAGCTCGCGCCCGAGGCGCTGACCGCCGCGCTGCGGGACGTGGTGACGCCGCACATCAGCGACAACCTGCAACGCATGTCAGGCATGCTCGGCCTGCGGCGCTTCAACCGCTCGCGCAAGCTCGTCGGCACCGCGTACACGATCAAGGCGCGGCCCGGCGACAACCTGCTCGTCTACCGCGCGCTCAAGGAGATCGAGCCGGGCCATGTGCTCGTGATCGATGGCGGCGGCGACCCGAACAACGCCCTGGTGGGCGAACTCATCATGCTGTACGCGATCCAGCGCGGCTGCGCGGGCTTCGTGATCGACGGCGCGATCCGCGACGTGCGCGCCTTCTTCGAGGCCGACTTCCCGTGCCACGCACGCAGCCACACGCATCGCGGGCCCTACAAGTTCGGCCCCGGCTCCATGAACCGCGACGTCTGCGTCGGCGGGCAGGTGGTGCATCCGGGCGACGTGGTGGTCGGCGACGAGGACGGCGTGGTCTGCTTCGATCCCGCGGACGGGGAGCGCCTGCTCGCGGCCGTCGCGCAGACCGCCCGGACCGAGGACGCGATCAAGGCGGAGATCGCCACCGGGCGCGTCGAACAGGGCTGGCTCGAGCGAACCCTGTCGGCCCACGGCCTCTGACATCCATCACCACACTCCCAGTGAAAGCCATTCGCATGCAACAAGAAGACAAGGACCTCGTGGCCCTGTTCGAAGGCCTCGACACCCCCGGCGTTTCGGACGCCATGGACAAGCTCGGCCTGCCGGGCCACTGCTTCGGCCTCGTGCCGCTGGCCGACTACGCCGGCGTGACCGTGGGGCCCGCCTTCACGGTGAAGTACGTCCCGGCCAGCACGCCCGCGGGCTCGGTCGGCGATTTCATCGACGAGGTGGCCGAGGGCGACGTGCTCGTGATCGACAACGGCGGCCGCACCGACTGCACGGTGTGGGGCGACATCATGACCCAGTACGCCGGCCAGCGGCGGATCGCCGCCACCGTGATCGACGGCGTCTGCCGCGACGTGTCGAAGGCATTGGACGACGGCTACCCGCTGTTCACGCGCGGGCGCTTCATGCGCACCGGCAAGGACCGCGTGCAGGTCGAGGGCGTGAACGTCCCTGTGTCCATCGGCCAGGCCCGCGTGGCCGCGCGCGACATCGTGGTGGCGGACGCGAACGGCGTGCTGGTCGTGCCGCGCGCGCGGGCCCGCGAGGTCGCGGAACTCGCGCGCGGGATCGAAGCGGCCGAGTCGCAGATCCGCGCCTGGATCGCCGAGGGCAAGACCCTGGGCGAAGCGCGCGCGGCGATGGGCTATCACACGCTGCAGCGCAAGGCACCATGAGCGGCGACACCGCGGCGGCGAGATTGAACGTCCACCTCGCGGCGGCGCAGCCCTCCGCGACCTACAGGATGATGGACCGGGTGGCGGCGCGCCGCGCGAGCGGCGCGCGCATCGTCTCGCTGTCGGCCGGCGAGCCCGACTTCGACACGCCCGCGCACATCGGCGACGCGGCGGTGGCGGCCATCCGGGGGGGCCACACGCGCTACACGCAGGTCGCGGGCCTGCGCGCGCTGCGCGAGGCCGTCGCGGCCAAGTTCCGGCGCGAGAACGGCCTGGACGTCGGCTGGCAGGACACGATCGTCTGCTCGGGCGGCAAGCAGGTGATCTTCAACGCGCTCGCGGCGACCTTGAACCTCGGCGACGAGGTGATCGTGCCGGCGCCGTACTGGGTCAGCTACCCCGAGATCGTGCAGCTGTGCGGCGCCCGGCCGGTCGTGGCGCATTGCGGTGGCGAGTCCGGGTTCAAGCTCACGCCCGAGGCGCTGGAAGCCGCGATCACGCCGCGCACCCGGTGGCTGATCCTCAACTCGCCGAGCAATCCGACGGGCGCCGTGTACACGCTCGTGGAACTGCGCGCGCTCGCCGAGGTGCTGCTGCGCCATCCCCAGGTGCTGGTGCTGGCCGACGACATCTACGAGCACCTGGTCTTCGACGGGCTGGCCTTCCACACGCTGGCCCAGGCCGAACCCCGCCTCGCCGCGCGCACGCTGACGATGAACGGCGTCTCGAAGGCCTATGCCATGACCGGCTGGCGCATCGGCTTCGGCACCGGCCCGCGCTGGCTGCTCGAAGCGATGGAGAAGCTGCAGGGCCAGCAGACCTCGGGCGCCAGTTCGATCTCGCAGCATGCGGCGATCGCCGCGCTCGACGGGCCGCAGGATTTCATCGCGCGATCGCGCGCGAGCTTCGAGCGGCGGCGCGACCTGCTGGTCGCGGCGCTGAACGCCACCCCAGGCTTGCGCTGCGATGCGCCCTCGGGCGCCTTCTATGCCTTCGTCGCGTGCGAGGAGCTGATCGGCCGGACGACGGCGGCCGGCACCCTGCTGGCCAGCGACGAGGATGTCGCGCTCGCGTTGCTGGAGGAGACGGATGTCGGCGTGGTCCACGGCGCGGCTTTCGGGCTCTCGCCGTACTTCCGCATCGCCTACGCGCTCGACGAGGAGTCGCTGCGCATCGCCTGCGATCGCATCGAACGCTTCTGCCGCGCGCTGCACTGAGCCGGGCTCAGGGCAGCAGCCAGGCCTGCATCCACACCGCCATGCGGTCGAGCAGTTGCTCGATCACCAACTCGTCGGTCAGGCCCGATTTCTTCGGCACATGGAAGCCGTGGTCGGCCGCCGCGTATTCGTCGACGCTCGCCCAGTCACCGAGCGAGGCGACGACCTGCGCGAAGCAGGGCGGCTCCGCGAGCTTGTCCTGCGCGCCGTGCACGAACAGCATCGGCACGTCGACCTCGTGCAGGTGCGCCGCGCGATCGATCGAGGGCTTGCCGGCCGCATGCAGCGGGAAGCCGAGGAAGACCAGCCCGGCCACACCGGGCAGCAGGCCCAGCGCCTGGGCCTGCGACGTCATGCGTCCGCCGAAGGATTTGCCGCCCGCGAACAGCGGCAGGCCCTGGAAATGCGCCGCGGCACTGGCCACGGCCGCGCGCACCGCGGCATGCGCGAGCGGCGGCGCGTCGGGCCGCTTCGAACCACGCTCCATGTACGGGAACTGATAGCGCAGGCAGGCGATGCGGCGCTCGGCGAGGCCGCGTGCCACGGCCTCCATGAACGCATGCGTCATGCCCGCGCCCGCACCGTGCGCGAGCACCAGGGCGAAGCGCGCATCGTCGGCCGCATCGATCAGGCCCGACACGCGCAGCTCGGCGTCGACCTCGATCGCGATCTTTCTCGACGTGCTCATGCGGCGGCCTCGATGGGTGGGAGTCCGAACAAGCGCCGGCTGTTGGCGCTGCAGGCCGCGATGATCTCGGCGACATCGCGTTCGAGCAGTTCGGCCACGCCCGCGGCCACCCAAGGCAGGTACGCCGGTTCGTTCGGCTTGCCGCGCAGGCCCGCGTTCTTCGGCATCAGGTAGGGCGCATCGGTCTCGAGGTGCAGCCGGTCCAGCGGAATGGCCCGGATGGCCGCGCGCAAGGCCTGGCCGCGCTGCAGGTCCGTCACCCAGCCCGTGATGCCGATATCGAGGCCCATCGCGAGAAAGGCCTCGGCTTCGGCGCGGTCGCCGGTGAAGCAGTGCACCACGCCGTGCGCGCCATCGGCCACCACGGGCGCGAGCATGTCGTGGAAATCGGCGAAGGCATCGCGGCAGTGCAGGAACAGCGGCTTGCCGGTCCGCGCGGCCATCGAGAGCTGCCGGTCGAAGGCCGCGCGCTGTGCCTCGGGCGTCGAGAAGTTGCGGTTGTAGTCGAGGCCGCACTCGCCGACCGCCACGACCTCGGGGCAGCGCCAGAGTTCGGCCAGCTGCTCGAAGGTGGCGGCGTCGAAGGACTTCGCGTCATGCGGATGCACGCCCGCGGTCGCGAAGACCAGGCCCCGATGCGCCCGCGCCAGCTCGAGCGCGCGCAGGCTCGAGGCGAGCGAGGTGCCCGTGGCCAGGATCTGCGCGACGCCCGCGGCCTTGGCGCGCGCCAGCAGCGGCGCGGTCATCGACGCCAACTGGCTCGAGTGGAAGTTGACGCCGATGTCGACGAGGAGAGGGGAGGCGGCTTGCGCTTCGATGCTCATGCATCGATGGTACGAGAACACCGCGCGATGCCGCGGCCCTCAGCTGCAGCTGTAGCTCGCCGCCGCGTTCACATCGCCCGAGCCCTTGTACTTCGGGTACTTGGGGTACTGGCAGGCCGGCATGCTGCGCGCCGCGCCGCCGCTGGTGAAGTTGTAGGTCAGCTGCGTGGGCGCGTCGTCGTTCTCCACCCAACCCATGATGGCCGAGGCCCAGTCCACTTCCTGCAGGCTGCCGCCCGCGCCATGCCCGCCGCCGGGAACGATGAAGAAGCGCGTCGCGCTGTTCGGATCGGCGAGCCCCAGCGACCTGGCGATGCCCGTCATGGTGGTCCAGTTGCGATAGTGGTCGTTCGGCGACAGCAGCGCGTCGCTGCCGGCGTGCCAGGAGATCAGCTTGCGGCCCGAGGCCACGTAGCTGGCGATGGCGGCCTTGTCGTGGTCGGCGCCGATGCGCGCCAGGCCCGCGCCGAGCATGTAGTAGTCGGTCTCGAGCTGGAAGCCCGCCTGCCTGGCCGGCGTGAGCCAGGCGGGGTCGCCGCTCGCGAGCAGCGCGAAGCCGCCGCCGAGTCCGCCCCAGCCGAGCCCGAGGCCGTTGCCCCACGAATAGCCCGAGAGCACGGTCGAGCCGTTCGAGAGCTTCAGCGGCGACAGGAAGGACTGGAGCGTGCCCACCTGCGCGGCGCTCAGGCAAAGGGCCGGATCGCTGCTCGCGCCCGCCATGCCACACTGCAGCACGGCCGGATCGAAGCTGCAGGCCTGCGGATTGCCGATCAGGTTGTCGCTGGCGCCGTCGAGCGCATCGCAGGCCGACAGTGCGGCCGCATAGGCCGCGCCGGTCTGCGCGGGGCTCAGCGCCGCGGGCGTGCCGGTCAGCGAGGCCGCGCGCAGCCAGGCGCTGGTCTGGCCCGCCATGTCCATGGTCTCGCAGCCGGAGACGATGCCATCGAACTCCTGCGGCCAGCGCTGCGCGGCGATGTAGGCATTGCGTCCGCCGTTGGAGCAGCCGTTGAAATAGCTGTGCGTCGGCGCCTTGCCGAAGAAGGCCTGGGCGACGGCCTTGCCGAAGCGCAGCGTGGTGCCCACCGCGGCATAGGCGTAGTCGGTCGCCGACTGCTGGCCCTCGGCCGTGCCGCTGGCCCAGACGCCGGGCGCCGCCTGCGCGGGCACGCTCGCGCGGTTGCCGCCGTTCGAGGCCGCGTACACCGCGCCCTTGATCGCGAGCGTGGGGTCGACCGCCGTCACCGCGCCGCCGCCGTCCTTGGTCACCGCCGAGGCGATGCGTCCGTCGAAACCGCCGCCACCCTGTTGCCAGTAGCGGCCGGTCCAGTTGTCGGGCACGTCGATCTCGATGTCGAGGAAGGGCGCGCGCGTGCCCAGCACCTGGCAGAAGCCCGAAGCGTTGACCGCCGCCTTGGCTTCGAAGCGCGCGGTCTGCGTGACCGTGACGCCCGCCAGCACCTGTCCCTTGAGGCCGTTGCAGGTGCTCTTGAGCTGCTCGACGCTGGGGCCCGACGGACCCGCGGGCGGCGGCGCGGCCGGTGCGGGCGCGGGCGCCGGAATCGGGAAGAAGCCGCCGCCGCCTCCGCCGCCACCCCCGCAGCCCTGCAGGGCCAGGCCGGCGGCCATCAGCAGGCCCGCCGACAGCAGGACACGGTTCACACACTTCTCGTCACGCATGGTTGTCTCCGATTTTTTGATGGGGTGCCGGTGGATCGATCAGAAAACCAACCGACCGGTCGGTTTGGAAGCCGCGCAAGGCTAACGCAGCAGTGCGGACACGGGCAAGCGGCAAGGGCTCGGGACTAACCCCTAAGATCGCGGACCGCGTGGCCTCGCGCGCAGCCCCTCATTGCCATCCATGACCGTTGACACCGCTTCCTCCCGTCCCGGCGACCAGCGCAGCCTGATCGCCAGGGCCGCCGCCGAGCTGTTCGCCCGCAAGGGCTATGCGGCGACGTCGATGAACGAGATCGCCGAGGCCAGCCACCTGTCCAAGCCCGGCCTCTACCATCACTTCAAGGACAAGGCCGAGGTGCTGCTTCACATCGCCGACGGCCATGTGTCGCGGCTGGTCGACATCGTCACGGGCGTGGAAGCGCTGCAGCTCGCGCCCGACGAGCGACTGCCCGAGCTGATCGAGGCCTTCATGGCCGAGTACGCCGAGGCGCAGCACGAGCACCGCGTGCTCACCGAGGACGTGCGCTTCCTGGCCCCCGAGGCGCAGGCGCGCGTGCTCGACAAGGAGCGCACGGTGGTGCGGGTGTTCGCCGACGCCATCGCCGCCACACGTCCCGACCTGCACGCCTCGCAGCTGCACAAGCTGTTGACCATGTTCCTGTTCGGCATGCTCAACTGGATGTTCACCTGGTTCAAGCCCGGGGGACGCTTCTCCTACGACCAGATGGCACCGATCGCGACGCAGCTGTTCCTCAACGGCATCACGGGGCTGGAGATCGAGCCGAAGAAGAAGACGCCGAAGGCGCGCAAGCCGTGATCGGCTGATCGGCCCCATCGCGCGTCTCTCCGTCATGGATCTTGCGAAGGGCAGGCCGCTCCATCGATCTTGATGCGGCCGCTCGCGAGCAGCGCGCGGTGGCGCGCGATCTCGGCGGCGACGGTGCGCCGCATTTCAGCGGGATCGCCCGAGACGGGATCGAAGCCCCGCGCGACCAGGGGCTGGCGCAGCTTCGGGCTGATCAGCGTGCGCTGCCAGGCCTGCGGGACTTCGCGCCGCGCCGCCGCCGGCATGCCGGCGGGCAGCACCAGACCGATTCAGGAGTGGTTTTCATATGCTGCGGATATGGCCGCGTTCGCCTTCATCTTCCGGCACATCGGCGGATGGAGAGGGGCTCTGCCCCTCGCGCGGAATGCCCGTCACGGTGACAGGAGAAGGCGCGCGCGTGGCCCGCTTGAAGATCGATGGCGAAATCCCCGTGTGCTCCTTGAAGAAGCGCGAGAAGTTGCCGGGCGCCGAAAAACCCAGGTCGAGCGCAACGTCCGTGAGTTCGCCACCTTCGCTGACGCGACGCATCGCTTCCTCGACGCGCACGCCGCTCCAGAACACCTGCGGTGTCGTGTGCAACTGGTCGCGGAACAACGCGAAGAAGTGCGCCCGCGACAGGCCGACCTTGGCAGCGATCTCGTCGATGGTCGTTTTCTCCGAGACGTGCGCGCGCATATGGGCGATGGCGGCCCGAAGGCGATGATCGAGCGTGACGCCGATGCCCGCCGCGACCGAAGGGGCCTCGCCGCCCGTCCTGGAGGCCGCGATGGCGGCTTCCAGCAGGCGCTCCACCTCCCTGTCGACCTGGTCGCGTCCGCTGCCGGCGGAGATCATCAGGTCCAGCACACGCCAGCATGAGCGGCGCAGCGCATCGCCGATGGGCACCCGCGGCGAGGGAAAGCGAAAGCTGCGGTCCTTCGCCTGGCCGAGCTCGTCGAGCCACTCCTTCTTGATCATGAAGACGATGAACAGGCTCGATCCGCTGTCGTCCAGGCGAACCATGTCGTGCGCCTCGAACGCGTTCACGCCCAGCGCCACGCTCTCGCTGTAGGGCACGGTTTGCGCACCGACATGCGCGCAGGCGCGCGCCCCGCCGAGCCAAAGGGCGAGCTGCGTTTCCGAGTGGGCGTGCGACACCAGATTGGCGCTCGCCTCCAGGACGATCGCCGTGCCGAACGCGCCTTCGTGAAGTGCATAGGCTTCCTGCATCTGTCTGCTTCATCGAGGTGGTTTGCGGCGATTGTTCCTTCCCGGCTCCGCGACCGGCACCGCGCCTCGGGTAAGTCCTTAGGAGGACATCAGACGATCCGATACGTCGCCGGATCGACCGATAAGCGGCGTGGGCCCGCAATTCCTAGAGTTGCCGCATCGCCACAACACAGGAGCAAAGCTTCATGCGAATCGCCACTTTCACGAGCGAAGGCCACCGCAAGGTCGGCCTCGTCTGCGTCGACGGAAAGACCGTCACCCCGCTGCAGCTCACGCAGGTCCAGGCCGACAGCGGCGTGCTGACGCTGATCCAGTCCCTTGCCGAAGGCGGCTCGCTCCCGGAGCGGGCCGGCCCCGCCGTCGACCTGGGCGAGGTGGTGCTCGATGCGCCGCTGCCCAGGCCCCGCCGCAACCTCTGGTGCGTGGGCCGCAACTACCATGCGCACGCCAAGGAGCTGGCGGCCTCGGTGTTCAAGGACAACACGGCCAGGACCGACGAGTGGCCCATCGTCTTCACCAAGGTGCCCGAGTGCGTCGTGGGCCCGCACGACGACGTGCTCGTTCCTTCCGAGGTCTCCACCCAGATCGACTACGAAGCCGAACTGGCCGTCGTGATCGGCAAGGGCGGCAAGAACATCGCGCGCGCCGCTGCGATGTCGCATGTGTTCGGCTACACGGTCGTCAACGACGTGACCGCGCGCGATGTGCAGATGCGCCATGGCCAGTGGGACCTGGGCAAGTCTTTCGACACCTTCTGCCCGATGGGCCCGTGGATCGTCACCGCCGACGAGTTCGACGGCACCAGGACGCGCGTGCGCTGCTGGGTCAACGGCGAACTGCGCCAGGACGGTCCCACCGAGAACATGATCTTCGACATCCCCACGCTCATCGAGACCATCTCGCGCGGCATCACGCTCTACCCCGGCGACGTCATCGCGACCGGCACGCCGGCCGGCGTGGGCATGGGCATGAGTCCGCCGCGTTACCTGCGCGCCGGCGACGTGGTGCGCGTGGAGATCGACCGGCTCGGCGCCATCGAGAACAAGTTCGTCTGAAGGGCTGCGCATGACGACTCGAATTCTGAACGACCTGACCGTCGAGATCGACGGCACCGGCGAGGCACTGCTGTGCATCCACGGACTCGGCGGCTCCTCGAACAACTGGACACCCCTGTTGCCGGTGCTCGGCGGCTTCCACTGCATCAGGCCCGATCTTCCAGGCAGCGCGAGGTCGCCGCTGCCGCAAGACGGCAAGGCGTTGTCGATCGAGCGCTACGTGGACGCGATGGTGCAGTTGCTCTCGGCGCTCGACATCGGATCGGTGCATGTCATGGCCCACTCGATGGGCACGATCGTCGCCCAACACCTGGCGCTTCGCCGTCCCGGCACGGTGAAATCGCTGGTGCTCCTCGGCCCGCTGGCCGCGCCTCCCGATGCCGCCCGCCCCAACATCGCGGCCCGTGCCAACGCGGCGCGGGGCGGTGTGGCCGCCATGCAGGAGATCGCCGATGCCATCGTGAAGGGCGCGACCAGCACGCCAACGAAGGAACAACAACCGGCGGTGCTCGCGCTGGTGCGGGAGAGCGTGATGCGCCAGTCGCCCGAGGGTTACGCGCAAAGCTGCGCGGCGCTCGCCGATGCGCAGTCGGCCGCGCTCGAACGCCTGGATGTGCCCACCCTGCTGGTCACCGGCGATCAGGATGGCGTGGCGCCGCCGCACAACGTCCGCGCCATGCAGGAGCGCATCGCGGGCAGCCACGTCGTCGTGCTCGACGGATGCGGCCACTGGACGACCTTCGAACAACCGCAGCGCTGCGCACGAGAAATCGACGCCTTCTACGCGGCACTGCGCTGAGACGGCGCCAGGCGCCATTCGACAACCCCATGGCCGGCAGCGCATGCCGGAGGAGACAACGATGACCCGTATTGCATTCACCAACGTTCGCATCTTCGACGGCTCGGGCGAGGACCCCTACACCGGCGACCTTCTCGTGGAGGGAAAGCGCATCGTCGAAGTGGCGCGCTTCCCCCAGCGAGTGAGCACCGATGACGCACGCGTGATCGACGGCAAAGGCCGCTTTCTCATGCCGGGCATGACCGAGGCCCACACGCATTTCTCGTGGAACGACCAGCCGTCCCTCGCGGCCATTCAGTTCATGCCGCCCGAGGAGCACATGCTCTGGTGCGTGCGCGTGGCCAAGCGCTACCTCGACATGGGGTGGACCTCCGCGATCGGCGCGGCAGCGGCCAAGCCGCGGCTGGACGTGGTCTTGCGCAACGCCATCGACGCGGGCGAGTTCCCCGGCCCGCGCTATCTGGCCGGCAGCCAGGAGATCACCACCATCGGCGCGCTGGGCGACAACACGCTGCCGCACATGAAGTTCGAGGAACTGAGTTTCGGCAGCGTCTGCAGCGGCCCCGAGGAGATCCGCAAGTCGGCCCGTACCTTCATCAAGTACGGCGTGGACCACCTGAAGATCAATCTGTCGGGCGAGTACATCGCCGGCCTGCCCGCGGAGATGTCGCCGTTCGCCGAAGACGAGGTCGCCATGCTGGCGCAGGAAGCGAAGCGCTACGGCAAGCGCATGGCCGCGCATGCGCGCTCCAGCGAGTCGGTCAAGCAGTGCGTGCGCCACGGCATCGAGATGGTCTACCACGCCAGCTTTGCCGATTCGGAAGCGCTCGACATGCTCGAGGCGGCCAAGGACCGGCACTTCGTCGCGCCGGGCATCGGCTGGCTCATTCGCACGACCTACAACGCGGCCGAGTACGGCATCACGGAGGCGGTCGCCACGCAGATGGGCTACAAGCGCGAACTGGAGATCGCATCGGCGTCGCTGCGCGAGATGCACAAGCGCGGCATTCGCATCCTGCCGGGTGGCGACTACGGATTCGCGTGGATGCCGCACGGCACCAATGCCAACGACCTCCAGTACTTCGTCGACTACATCGGCATGACACCCAAGGAGGCGCTGATGGCTGCGACCCGGCTTGGCGGACAGATCATGCTGCGCCCCGACGAACTGGGACGCTTGAAGGCCGGCTTTCTCGCCGACATCGTCCTGGTGGACGGTGACCCGCTGCAAGACCTGTCGCTGCTGACGGACCCGGCCAGGGTGCAACTGGTGATGAAGGATGGCGTGATCCACAAGGACTGCGCAACCCCGGTACCGCCGCACGCGGCCTTGCACCTCGACGGCGGCGACACGCCATTGCAGGAGCAGGGCGTCAAGGAGGCGCTGGCCGAGATGCAGTGAGCTTGGCTTGCAAGCCCGCCCGTGATGAGCCGGCGTGCTGCCTCGATCGCGTTCCCGGCGGCCGCCGGGCCTCGGCCCGAAGCGGCCGACCCTTACACTGCCGCCCATGCGTACGCCGGGCGCCACCTCCACCCCGTCGGGCCAAGTGCCCGGACCCGCCGATTCCCATGCGCAGTTGGTCCGCGAACGCCTGCTGCGCCGCATGTTCGTGATGGGCCCGCCCACGGTGCTGACGGCGCTGGCCTCGGCGATCGCGATGGCCGGCGTGTTCTTCGGAATGACGCGCGGCTACGGCGCGCTGGCATGGGGCGTCGCGATCTGCACGCTGCTGTGCCTGCGGCTGGTGTTCATGCGCTGGAACGCGCGCCTCTATCCCGAGCCCGAGTTCACGCTGCGCCAGCCCGATGGCGCGTGGCGCTTCATGCTGCCGCTGGGTGCCTACATGTCGATGTGGACCCTGGCGCCCTGGGCGCTGATGCCGCCGGGCACCGAGTCGCCGATGCGCATCCTGATCCTGCTGCTGGGCATGTTCGCGGTGCTGATGGGCTCGGTGCCGGTGATCGCCACCTGGCGCGCGATGGTGCCCGTGGTCACGATTCCGCTCACGCTGGGCGTGGTCACGCGCTTCGCCTGGATGGGCGGCACCGACGGCTGGTTCACCTGCGTGGTCGGGCTGCTGTTCGGCGGCTCGATGGCGCGCTATGCGCTGTCGCAGCACCAGCTGATCCGGCGCAGCCTGTCCGACCAGATCGACAAGGAACTGCTGAGCGAGCAGTTGCTGCGCCAGTCCTTCGAGCTGCAGCGCCTCAACCGCGAGCGCAGCCGCTTCTTCGCCTCGGCCAGCCACGACCTGCGCCAGCCGGTGCATGCGCTGGCGCTGTTCTCGCGCTCGCTAGAGCGCGACCTGGCCGACCATCCGCTGGCCCCCGTGGCCGGCCGCGTGGTGCAGGCCACCGATGCGGTGAGCGGCCTGCTCAACGCGATGCTCGACATCTCCAAGATCGATGCCGGCACGGTGGTGCCGCAGCCGGTGCGGATGGCGGTGGACCCGCTGTTCCTGCGGCTGTCGCAGATCTTCGAGCCGCGCACCCAGCAGGCGGGCCTCGCGCTGCGCTTCCACACCGCGCCCGAATGGCTGCAGACCGATGGCGACCTGCTGCTGCGCGTGCTGACCAACTTCGTCGACAACGCGCTCAAGTACACGCGCCAGGGCGGCATCCTCGTGAGCGCGCGGCCGCGCGGCGACCGCCTGCGGCTGGCCGTGTGGGACACCGGCCTGGGCATCGCGCCCGAGCACCTGCCGCATGTGTTCGACGAGTTCTACCAGGTCGACAACCCGCAGCGCGACGTCGCGCGTGGCCTGGGCATCGGGCTGGCGATCGTCAAGCGGCTGGTGGACCTGCTCGGCGGCGAGATCGGCGTGCGCTCGCGGCTCGGCCACGGCAGCGTGTTCTGGGTCGACCTGCCGCGCCGCCCGCCCGTGCCCACCGCCTTGCCCATCGCGCCCGCGGCCATGCCCGATGCCGCGCAGGCCGACATCATCGAACTGCCGCTGGTGCCGCCGCGCGTGCTGCTGCTCGACGACGAGCAGCCGGTGGGCGAGGCGGTGCGCATGTGGCTCGCGCCCTACTGCGAGCGCATCGAGATCACCTGCCGGCTCGCCGATGCCAGCGCGCAGGTGCGCGCCACGCCCGACGGCTTCGACGCCTTCCTCATCGACTTCCGGCTCGCCGATCCGCAGGACGGCATCGAGGCGACCGCCGAACTGCGCCGGCTCGCAGGCCGCCGCGTGCCCACGATCCTGGTCACGGGCGATACCGATCCCGAGCGGGTGCGCGCGGCCTATGCCAGCGGGCTGGTCGTGATGTTCAAGCCGGTGCAGCCGGAGGTGCTGTTGCGCACGTTGCACCAGATCATTCGCGGGGAGCACAAAGAGCGGGGCTGAGAGGGCCCGCGGGCGATCTGCGACACCTGCGGTTCAGGTGTCCGCCGACTCCACGCCAACGTCGCACCAGATCATCCTTTGCATGCTCTCGAAGCTGCGCAGAAGTGGGTGTCACCCCGAAAGGAATCGCCTCGTCAGGCCTTCGGCGCCTCGTCGCGCAACCGCCGCCACAGCGTCGAACGGCTGATGCCGAGGATGGCGCAGGCCTGGTCCTGGTCGCCCTGGACCGACTGCAGCACCTCGCGCACCCGTTGCCGCTCCGCGGCCGTGCGCGCGCCCTTGAGCAGGCGATTGCGCGCGGGCGCCGGACGCGCCTGCGTGCATTCCGCGAACACCTCGAGCAGCCGGGCGCGGTCCAGCCGGCCCTCGGGCGCCAGGTAGCCGTGGCAGGCCAGCAGGCGCTCGACGAGGTTCTCGAGTTCGCGCACATTGCCGGGCCAGCCGTAGCCCGCGGCCAGCTCCAGCAAGGCGGCGAGCCAGGCCGATGCCCGGTCCGCGGGCACACCCGCCGCGGGCGCGCGGCGCGCCATCAGGCCGGCGGCCAGGGACGCGATATCGGCACCGCGCTCGCGCAGCGGTGGCGTCTCGATGCGCAGCACCGCGAGCCGGTAGTACAGGTCACGCCGAAAGAGGCCACGCTCCACCTGCCCCGCCAGGTCGGCATGGGTGGCCGCGATCACGCGCAGGTCGACCGGCACCGCCGCGGTGGCGCCCACGCGCAGCACCTCCCGCTCCTGCAGCACGCGCAGCAACCGGGTCTGCAGCGCCAGGGGCATGTCCCCGATCTCGTCGAGGAACAGGGTGCCCGTGTGGGCGGCCTCGATCAGGCCGGTCTTGCCGCCGCGCCGCGCGCCGGTGAAGGCGCCTTCCTCGTGGCCGAACAGTTCGCTTTCGAGCAGGCTCTCTCCCAGCGCGGCGCAATTCACGGCCAGGAAGGGCTGGGTGGCGCGCCGGCTCGCGCTGTGGATACCCTGGGCCACCAGCTCCTTGCCGGTGCCGCTCTCGCCGACGATGAGTACGGTGGCGTCGCTGGCCGCGCACTGCCGCGCCAGCTCGCGCACGCGCCGTGCCGCGGCGCCGTCGCCCGCGAAGGCCTCGATCCGGTAGCGCGCGGGCGCGCCGCGTTGCCGCTGGTTGGCGCGCAGGTGGCGGTCGGCGCGCTGGATCGCGGCAGGGTCGCGGCACACCAGCAGCGCGCCGGTGACCTCGCCGTTCTCGACGATGGGCGCGCGCCGCACGACCAGCGTGCGCATGCCGATCTGCAGCACCTCCTCGACCGGGGCTTCGCCCAGGCGCAAGGTGGCGCCGAGGTCCAGCACGGGCTCCACCTCGCTCAGCACGCGGCCGACGAGCTGCGCCACGGAAGCGCCGAGCAGTTGCGCCATGGCGGGGTTCAGGGCCTCGATGCGCTGGCGCAGGTCGACCGCGACCACGCCGTCCTGCAACTGGCCGAGGATGGTGCCGAGCCGTTCGCGGCGCGCGCGCTCGGCATGGCCGTGGCGCGCCAGGTGGAGGGCGTCCTGCAGCGCCTGGCGCACCGCGTCCTCGGAGTACATCAGCACGCTGGCGATGCCGGCCTGCTCGGCCAGGTCGGCCACCAGCCCGGGCGACACCACGGCCTCGATGCCGGCGGCGCGCAGGGCCTCCACGCAGGCCGGCGCGTCCTCCGCGCCGCGGTAGCTGAACTGCGCGATGCCCATGCCGAACAGCGCGTCGAGCTGCGCAAGGTGCTCCGACGGACCGTCGAACGACACCAGACCTACCCGGGGCGAGAGGGCGCGCGCCGCGGCCAGCGCGCGCATCAGGTCGAAGCCGCGCACCTCCACGATGGCCACCGGAATGTCCAGGTGCCGGCGCAGCCATTCGCCGCTGGCGCCCGCGGCCACCACCGCGTCGACGGGGCGCCGGGCATGCAGCGCGCGCACGGCCGCCACGGCATCGTCGAAGGCCTGCCCGACCAGTTCGACCTGCGCCTGCCCGGCCACCTCCGGTATCAGCCGTGCCAGCACGCGACCCAGTCGGTGGCGGGCCACGGCCACGATGTGCAGCGGTCGCGGCGTGGTGGGGGAATGAGGGCTCGGAGCGGCGGGCAATGTATTCATTTCAATGGATTTCATTGTCTCATTCATGAAATCAGATTGAAATCCAGAACGGGACGAGCACTCGCCGAGGCAGCGCGAATTCCTTTCGAATCAATGACTTGGAAACGAGGGACGCACCCCTGGCGCCGATGGCACAACGCTTGCGCAAACCCCGGCTTCCAGCCCAAAACCAAGGAGACCTCCCGTGCGCTTCCATCGCCTTTCCACCATCGCCTGCCTGACCGCCACCGCGCTGGCCTGTGCCTTGCCGCTGGCCGCGCAGGCCCAGGCCTGGCCCGCCAAGTCCATCCGCTTCGTCGTGCCGTTCGCGGCGGGCGGCGCCAACGACCTGCTGGCGCGCTCGGCGGCCGAAGGGGCGGCCAAGGTGCTGGGCCAGCCGGTCATCATCGACAACCGTCCCGGCGCGGGCGGCTCGCTCGGCGCCGACCTGGTGGCGCGCAGCGCGCCCGACGGCTACACCTTCCTGATCAGCGCCGCGGGCGTGATCTCCAACAGCATGATCAAGAAGTCCCTGCCGTTCAAGGACGAGGACCTGGTGCCCGTGGTCATGATCGGCCTGGCGCCCTCGGTGATCGTGGTGCCCCAGTCGGCCCCGTACGACAACCTGCGCGACTTCGTCGAGGCCTCGAAGAAGGGCGCGGGCTTCAACTTCGCGACCGCGGGCACCGGCAGCACGCCGCACTTCGTGGCCGAGATGCTCAATGTGAAGTACGGCGCGAAGCTGCAGGCCGTGCCGTACAAGAGCGGCTCGGAGAGCACGACCGCCGTGCTGGGCGGGCAGGTCGAGGGCACCTCCGAGGCCAGCATCATCGCGCTGCCGCACATCCGGGGCGAGGGCAAGTTCAAGCCGCTGGCCACCACCTGGACCCAGCGCATCTCGGCCTACCCGCAACTGCCCACGGCCGTCGAGCAGGGCTTCCCCGAGCTGCAGATCGCGCACTGGGCCGGCCTGCATGCGCCGCGCGGCACGCCCAACGACATCCTGGACAAGCTCGCCGCCGCCGTCGACAAGGCCATGCGCGACCCCGCCACCGTGGCCAAGCTCCAGGGCCTGGGCATCGAGCCCGTGGGCGGCACGCGCCAGGAGTTCGTGAAGTTCACCGATGCCGAGCGCAAGCGCCTGGGCGAGATCGTCAAGGCGGCCCGGATGCAGGAGAAGTGAGCGCACCGCGGGCTCTTCTTCCTTTTCCTTCCAGCCGATCCATGAATACCAAACAACAATTGCGCGCCCTGGCGCAGGCCCGCCGCGGCGTCATCGTTCCGGGCGCCTTCAATGCCCTGTCGGCCCGCATCGTCGAGGACCTGGGCTTCGAGGCGATCTACATCACCGGCGCCGGCGTCACCAACATGTGGTTCGGCCTGCCGGACCAGGGCTTCGTGGGCCTGGCCGAGATGGCCGACCACACGGCGCGCATCCGCGATGCGGTACGCGTGCCGCTGATCGTCGATGCCGACACCGGCTTCGGCAACGCGCTCAACGTGCGCCATGCGGTGCGCACCCTCGAGCGCGCGGGCGCCGACTGCATCCAGCTCGAGGACCAGATCGCGCCCAAGCGCTGCGGCCACTTCGAGGGCAAGGCCGTCATCTCGACGGAGGAGGCCGTGAGCAAGATCAAGGCGGCCGTCGATGCGCGGCAGGACCCCGACCTGCTGATCCTGGCGCGCACCGACGCCTGTGCCGTGCTGGGCTTCGAAGCCGCGATCGAGCGCGCGCAGCAGTTCGCCGAGGCCGGCGCCGACATCCTGTTCGTCGAGGCGGTCACCAGCGCCGAGCAGATCCGCGCCTTGCCGCAGCGCCTCGACCGGCCGCAGCTCATGAACATGGTGATCGGCGGCAAGACGCCCGTCTTCGGCGCCGAGGACCTCGGCGGCATGGGCTATGGCCTCGTGCTGTACGCGAACGCCGCGCTGCAGGGCGCCGTGGTCGGCATGCAGAAGGCACTCACGGTGTTGCGCGATGCGAGGCGGCTCGAGGAAGATCCCGCGCTGGTCGCACCGTTCGCCGAGCGCCAGCGGCTGGTGGGCAAGCCCGAATGGGATGCGCTCGAGCGCCGCTACACATGAAGGGGGTGTTCGGGCGTTGAGGGGTGCGGACCCTTCATCGCTGCCCGGACGCGAACAGCTCCAGGTGCCCGCTGCGCAGCTGGAACTTCTGCACCTTGCCCGTCGGCGTCATCGGCAGCGCATCGACGAAGCGGATCGACTTCGGCACCTCGAAGCGACCCAGGCGCTCGCGGCAGAAGGCCAGCAGCTCGTCCTCGCCGCAGGCTTCGGCGCCGGGACGCCGCACCACGAAGGCCGCGACCGCCTCGCCCCAATGCGGATGCGGCAGGCCCACCACGGCCGCGGCGCCGACCGCTGGATGGGCCAGCAGCACCGCCTCGAGCTTGATGCTCGAGACGTTCTCGCCGCCGGACTTGATCATGTCCTTCTTGCGGTCGAGGAACAGCATCTGCCCGTCGGCCTCGAACATGCCGATGTCGCCCGTGTGGTGCCAGCCGAAGCGGCGCGCCGCGGCCGTCGCCTCGGGGTCCTTGAGGTAGCCGAGGAAGACGTTGGGACCGCGATGGACGATCTCGCCGATCTCGCCCGGCCCGAGCAGGCGGCCGTCGTCGTCCATCACCGCGGTCTCGACGCCCGCCACCGACATGCCCCAGCAGTTGCCGTCCTTGCCGGGATGGTCGCTCGCGCGGTAGACCATGGTCGGCGGGTACATCTCGGTCTGGCCGGTGCCCAGGCGCACATCGGCGCACATCTCGCTGCGGATCTGCGCGAGCAGGTTCTTCGGTATCGGCGCCAGGCCGTACATGCACAGGCGCAGCGACGAGAGATCGGTGGCGGGGCGCCGCGGATGCTTCATCAGCGCGTCGTACATCATCGGCAGGCACGACAGCCAGCTGATGCGCTCGCGCTCGATCGCCGCCAGCATGGCCGCGGGATCGAAGCCGCTGGCCAGCCAGATCGTGGCGCCCGTCAGCAGCGCGCCCATGCTGATGGTGTGCTGCGCGCAATGGAACAGCGGCAGCACCGAGCCGACCACGTCGTGCTCGGTGGCCTCGAAGCTCTGCGCGCAGCTCAGCAGCGCGCCGTGCACCGAGCGGTGCGAATGCATCACGCCCTTCTGCTTGCCGGTGGTGCCGCTGGTGTACATGATCAGCGCGAGCTCGTCGTCGCCGCCCGGCGCGCCCAGCGGCTGCGTGGGCGCGCGCGAGGCCAGCGCGTCGAAGGGCAGGGTGCCCGCGGCGGCCGGCTGCGGGCCGCCGATCACCACCGTCAGCAGGCCCAGGCGCTCGATCAGCGCGCGCAGCGCCGGCACGGCGTAGAGCGCGGCGTCGATGAAGGCACCCCTGACCTCGGCATGGCTCAGCACGTGCTCGATCGCTGCCGCGTCGAGCTGCACGTTGACCGGCACCCAGACATTGCCGGACTTGTGGATGGCCTGGATCGCGCTCAGGTGCTCGATCGAGTTGAGGCACAGGGTCGCGATGCGGTGGCCCGTGAATCCCTGGTCGCGCAGCGCCTCGCCGACGCGCTCGCTGCCCGCATCGAGTTCGGCGAAGCTGATGCGCCGCTCGCCCTGGATCACGGCGGTCTTGCCGGGATGGCGGCGGGCGCCGCGGCGCACGATGTCGGCGAGGGACACGCGCGCGATGGCCGCGCGTTCGGGGTCGATGGTCTGCATGCGAGGGTCTCCTGAAGGGTGTCGAAGCGAAGAGGTCACGGTTCCACGAAGAAGTCGATCAGCGGCTCGACGCCCGGCGTCACGAGGTAGGGCGCGAAGTCGGTCACGCCGGCCTCGCGCAGCACCTGCTCGTCGAGCAGCAGCTGGCCCGTGAGCTCGCGGCTCGGCCGGGTCAGGATGTGCCAGGCGGCGTCGGCCATGACGGCCGGCACGCGTGCCTGGCCCGCCACCTCGGGCGCCGCGATGCGCAGCGCGCTGGTGGCGATCACGGTGCGCGGCCACAACGAATTGCTCGCGATACCGCGTTCGCGCAGCTCCTCGGCCAGGCCGCGGCTCAGCATGCTCATCGCGTATTTCGAGGTGGTGTAGGCCGCATGGCGCGCGAACCACTTGGGGTTCAGGTCCAGCGGCGGCGACAGGGTCAGGATGTGCGGATTGGCGGCCTTCTCGAGGTGCGGAAGGCAAGCCTGCGCGCAGAGGTAGCTGCCGCGCGCGTTGATCTCGAACATCAGGTCGTAGCGCTTCATCGGCGTGTGCTCCACCGTCTCGAGGTGGATCGCGCTGGCGTTGTTGACCAGGATGTCGATGCCGCCGAAGCGCGCCACGGCGGCATCGACGGCCGCGCGAACCTGCGCTTCGTCGCGCACGTCGACCACCACCGCGAGCGCCTGGCCGCCGGCCGCGACGATCTCCTCGGCGGCGCTGTGGATGGTGCCCGGCAGGCACGGGTCGGCCGTCGCGGTCTTGGCGGCGACCACGATGTTGGCACCGTCGCGCGCGGCCCGCAGCGCGATGGCCTTGCCGATGCCGCGGCTCGCACCGGTGACGAAGAGGGTCTTGGATCTGAGGGAAGGCATGAACGCTCCGGAATCGCGATCGCTCGATCGCGGGATGCGCAGGCTATGCGCGCCGGGCGGGGCGGCGCTTGCGCAGACTGGCTGGCATGGCGGCGCGCGGCAACTCAGCCAATCGACGCAAGGCGCGCCGGCACGCTGCGAGCGACGATCGGCGAGCCCACTTCCGGCGTCGAGCCCCGCACCCGATGATCACGCTCTACCACTGCGCGAATGCCCGTTCGTTCCGCGTTCTCTGGATGCTCGAGGAACTCGGCACGCCATACCGGCTGGAGATGCTGCCGTTTCCGCCGCGCGTGCTGCGGCGCGACTACCTCGCGATCCATCCGCAGGGCACGGTGCCGCTGCTCGTCGATGGCGAGATCCGCATGAACGAGTCGGTCGCGATCTGTCAGTACCTGGCCAGCCTGCATGCGCCGACGCCGCTGAACGTGGAACGCGACGAGGCCGGCTATGCGCAGTACCTCAACTGGCTGCACTTCGGCGAGGCCTCGCTGACCTTTCCGCAGGCCCTGGTGCTGCGCTACGGCACGCTCGAGCCGCAGGAGCGCCGGCTGCCCCAGGCCGCGCAGGACTACGCGCAGTTCTTCCACGGCCGCCTGCGGACGATCGAGCAGCTGCTCGAGACACGGGACTTCGCCTGCGCCGGCCGCTTCACGGCCGCCGACATCTCGCTCGGCTATGCGCTGATGCTGGCGCGCGTGCTGGGGCTGCACGAGCGCTTCGGCCCGGCGGTGGGCGCGTACTGGTCGCGGCTGAGTGCGCGCGCGGGCTTCGAGCGCGCGATGGCGGTGCAGGAAGAGACGGCCGCGCGGCTGGGGCTGCCATTGGTGCCGACGGCCGGCGTGGGCACCGGCAGGCGACCACCGGCGCACGGCTGAAGCGCGGGCCGCTAGAGCGAGAGCGTGCCTTCCACGCAGCTCACGCAGGCACCGCCCACGCGCACCTTGCCGTGGGCATCGACGCGCACCTTCACGCGCCCATCGCGTCCCACGCAGCGCCCCTGCGCGGCCACGTAGGCGATGCCGTCGGACGGCAGCAGGCCGCGTTCCCACTGGAAGGCCGCCGCGCTGGCATTGCCGCTGCCGCAGACGGGGTCTTCCTCGACCCCGCTCGAGGGCGCGAAGGCCCGGACCTCCATCGACACCTCGCCTTGCGGGTAGCGGCCGTACACGATGAGGCCGGTGACGCCGAGACGGCGCTCGAAGGCCGCGAGCCGCGCGAAGTCGGGCTGCAGGTCGATCACCGTGGCCGCGTCGGCCAGCGGCAGCACGACCCAGCGCGGGCCCACGTCCACGATGGCCGGCGCGGCCTCGGGGCTCGGCTGGCGGCCCAGGATGCGCCCGAGCTCCGCGAGGTCGTCGGCCGCCAGCGGCGCCAGTTGCGCGGAGGGCAGGGCGAAGGCCAGTTCGCGGCCCTCGGGGCCGTCCTCCACCGTCACGTCGACGAGGCCGACACCGCACTGCTGCACCAGCCGGCCGCCGTCGCGCAGCGTGCCCCGTTTGGCTTCGAGGAAGGCATGCGCGCTGCCCAGGGTCGGATGGCCGGCGAAGGGCAGCTCGTTGCGCGGCGTGAAGATGCGCAGGCGATAGTCGGCCTCGGGCACGGTGGGCGGCAGCACGAAGGTGGTTTCCGAGAGATTGGTCCAGCGCGCGATGGCCTGCATGGCCTCGGTGTCCAGGCCGTCGGCGTCGAACACCACGGCCACGGGATTGCCGGCCAGCGGTCGGGCGGTGAAGACGTCGACCACGGTGTAGCGATGGGGTTGTTTCATGCGGGGCTCCAGGGGATGTCGGTGCGTCAGGCAGTGTCGTGCATTCACTTCGCGGCGGCGTCCAGCACCGTCGAAAGAGCGGACAGCGCGGGTGCCAGGCGGTCCGGCGGCAGGTAGCCGAAGCCCAGGCGAAAGACGCGCTCGCTCTCGCCGAACCAGGCGCCCGAGGCCAGCTGCAGTTCGTGCCGCGGCAGCAGGTCCCAGAAGCGCGAGACGGCCGCGTCGTCGAAGCGATCGGCGCGCAGGCGCAGGCAGCACAGCGCGCCGCCGTCCGGGCGGATCCATTCGATGCGCTCGCGCTCGGCCTCGCACCAGGCCGCCAGTGCCGCGAGGCCTTCGGCAAGCAGCCGGCGGCGCGGCGCGAGCACGGGCTCGCGATGGCGCAGCAGCGCGGTGGCCAGCGCCTCGTCGAGCACCGAACCCGAGATCACGGTGTTCATCCTGGCCACGACCAGCCGCGCGCGCAGGTCCGCATCGGGCACCGTGAGCCAGCCGGTGCGCAGGCCCGGCGCGCCCAGCGCCTTCGACACCGAGGCGCCCGTGACGATGCGCGGATGCAGCGCGGCCAGGCTTTCCGGCACGGCCTCGTCGCCGTAGCCGGCCTCGCGGTAGGTCTCGTCGACGAACAGGATGGCCTGCGGCGCCTGGCGCTGCAGTAGCGCGAGCAGTTGCTCGATGGCGGCGCGCGGCATGCGCACCCCGCTGGGGTTCTGCGGCGAGGCGAGGCTCACGAGTCGGGTCTTCGGCGACAGGCTGGCGGCGATCGCGTCCAGGTCGAGCCGGTAGTCGTTCTCGAAGCGCAGCCCGACCTCGCGCACGGTGACGCCCGCGCCGCGCAGGCAGTCGCGGCTCGGCGGAAAGCAGGGCGTCACGAGCACCGCTTCGTCGCCGGGCCGGCAGACCTCGAAGGCCAGCAGGAACAGCCCGAGCGCCGTGCCCTGGGTGGTGACGATCTGCTCGGCGGGCACGCCGCAGGCCTTGGCGATCTCCTCGCGCAGTTCGACCGAGCCGGCGGAGCGGCCGTAGCCCAGCTTCAGGCCGCGCAAGGTCTCGAGGCCGGCCATGTCGAGCACGTCGCCGACCGTCAGGTCCTGCGAGGTGCTCTCGGCCAGGTTGAACGGCCGGTTCACGTCGAGCAGGGAAATGATCTCGTTGCAGGGAAAGCGGCCGCGCCACGCCGGCTGCGCCGCCGCGGGGGCTTCGTGTTCAGGCACTGTCATTCGTTTCCAGGTCGCCCGGGTGGGAGGGTCATTCAGAGCCCGGGGCGTGTCGGGCAGCAGGGAATACGGGCCATGCTAGTGATCGCCGGGCCATCGGAACAGCCACAATTTCCGTGAGTTCGGACCAGTACAGTTCGCGTGCCTTCGGAAGCCGCTTCACCCACAATCGAGCCTCGTCATACACGAGCCCCCATGAACACAGGCACCCTTCAGCGCAACAGGCAAGCGGCCGGCAGCGTGCCCGCACCCCATCGCTACGAGCAGCTCGCGGAACTCATCGTCGACACGATCGACAACGGCACGCTCGCGCCCGGCGAGCGCCTGCCGTCGGTGCGCGCCGTCAGCGAGCAGCACGGCATCAGCATCTCGACGGTGCTGCAGGCCTACCGCCTGCTCGAAGACCGCGGCGTGCTGGTCGCGCGGCCGCAGTCGGGCTTCTACGTCGCCGCCACGCAGGGCGGAACGCTGGCGCTGCCCTCGGCCTCGCGCCTGCGTTCGAAGGCCTCGACCGTGTCGATCAGCGGCGCCGTCGCGGCCCTGCTCGAGCACGCCTCCAACCCGGCGCTCGTGCCGCTGGGCTGCGCGGTGCCCGACGCGGCCCTGCTGCGTTCCCACCGGCTCGACCTCGCGCTCGCGCGTGCCGCGCGCCAGCATGGCGATCTCCACAACGTCTACGGCACGCCGCGCGGCGACCCGCGGCGGGGGGGGG
>NZ_JBMDKG010000058.1:0-53358 GCF_057809595.1 Variovorax sp. FG153 | reverse complement strand
GCAGCGAAATAAAGGAGGAGGCCGCAGGCCGGGGGACATTCGCGGAGGGGAGTACGCCGTCGGCGTGAGCCCACCCCGAACGAACCAGATCGAAAGCGCAGGACAGCATCACAGCGCCCCCTCGGTCGTACGCGCAACAGGCGCAGTCAAAGGCGTACTCGCCTGCAGAGAACTCGTCGTGAGCACGGCAGCCTTCGCAGCCGCCTTGCGACGAACCCGATAGGCAATCAAGGTATCGCAAGCCAGCAGCGTGAACAGCAGCAGCCCCTGGAACACCCCCGTCAGCGACTTCGGCAGCCCGAGCCGCGACTGCGCGAGCTCACCGCCGATGTAGAACATGCTCATCAGGATGGCCGAGAACACCATCCCCACCGGATGCAGGCGGCCGACGAAGGCCACGATGATGGCCGCGAAGCCGTAGCCGGCCGGCACGTAGGGCGTGAGCTGGCCGAGCGGGCCCGCCACTTCGAGCGCACCGGCCAGGCCGGCCGCGCCGCCCGAGGTCAAGAGCGCGATCCACACCGCGCGGCGGGCCGAGAAGCCCGCGTAGCGCGCCGCCGCGGGCGCGAGGCCGCCGACCTGCTGCGCGAAGCCCGCGCGCGTGCGGAACAGGAACACCCACAGCGCCCCCACCCCCACCAGCGCGATGATCACCCCGATCGTCACGCGCGAGCCCTTGAACAGGCGCGGGATCTGCGTCACCGCCTCGAAGGTCTTCGACTGCGGGAAGTTGTAGCCGTTGGGATCCTTCCAGGGGCCGAACACCATGTAGCTCAGCAGCAGCGTCGCCACGTACACCAGCATCAGGCTCACCAGGATCTCGTTCGCGTTGAAGCGGTCGCGCAGCCAGGCCACGATGCCGGCCCAGACCATGCCGCCCAGCGTGCCCGCCACCAGGATCGCCAGCACGATCCAGCCGCCCGTGGTCTTGTCGGCCATCAGCGCCACGCCGCCCGCGGCGATCGCGCCGAACACGAACTGGCCCTCGGCGCCGATGTTCCACACGTTGGAGCGGAAGCACACCGCCAGGCCCAGCGCGATGATCAGAAGCGGCGTGGCCTTCACCGTCAGCTCGCCCAGCGCATAGCCGTTCTTGATCGGCTCGTAGAAGAACACCAGCAGGCCCTTGACCGGGTCCTTGCCGAGCGCGGCGAACAGCGCCACGCCGATCAGCACCGTGATCAGCAGCGCCAGGATCGGCGAGGCGAAGGTCCAGAAGCGCGAGAGCTCCGGACGGGGTTCGAGCTTAAGCATGGGCGGCCTCCTCGTTCTTGTTGCTCTTGCCGGATGGGCCCGGCCACAGCCCGCTCATCCATTCGCCGACCTGCGCCAGCGTGGCCGCCGCGCGGTCGATCGAGGGCGACAGCCGCCCCTTGGCGATCACGTGCAGCCGGTCGCTGATGTTGAAGAGCTCGTCGAGCTCCTCGCTGATCACCAGCACCGCGCAGCCCGCGTCGCGCAGCGCGAGGATCTCGGCATGGATCAGCGCGGCCGCGCCCACGTCCACGCCCCAGGTCGGCTGCGAGACAATGAAGAGCTTGGGGTTGGCGTCGATCTCGCGGCCGACGATGAACTTCTGCAGGTTGCCGCCCGACAGCGAGCGCGCCGCCGCCTTCGGGCCGCCGGCCTTGACCTTGAAGCGCTCGATGATGGATTTGGCCTGGCGCTCGAGCGCGCCGGTGCGGATCCAGCCGCCGCGGCCCACCGCGTCGCCGCGCGTCAGCAGCAGGTTGTGCGCGAGCCCCAGCGTGGGCACCGCGCCGCGGCCCAGCCGTTCCTCGGGCACGAAGTGCAGGCCCAGCGCACGGCGCGCGCGCGGGCGCAGCCGGCCGGCCGGCTGGTCGAACACCCGCACCATCGCCGCCTCGGCACGCACGTCCTCGCCCGAGAGCGTGTAGAGCAGTTCCTTCTGGCCATTGCCCGACACGCCCGCAATGCCCACCACCTCGCCCGCGCGCACCTCGAAGGACACGCCCTCGAGGTCCACGCCGAACTGGTCCTCGCGCGCCAGCGTGAGGCCCTGCACGCGCAGCGCCACCGCGCCCGCATGCACCGGCCGGTGCTCGAGCGGCGGCGGCTCGCTGCCGATCATCAGGCGCGACAGCGACTCGTTGCTTTCGTTCTTCGGGTTGCACACCCCCGTGACCTTGCCGCCGCGCAGCACCGTGCAGGCGGTGCACAGCTCGCGGATCTCGTGCAGCTTGTGGCTGATGTAGAGGATGCTGCAGCCCTCGGAGGCCAGCTTGTTGAGCACCCCGAACAGCTTGACCACCGCCTGCGGCGTGAGCACCGAGGTCGGCTCGTCGAGGATCAGCAGCTTGGGGTCGGTCAGCAGCGCGCGGATGATCTCCACGCGCTGCATCTCGCCCACCGACAGCGTGTGGACCGGCCGCGCGGGATCGATGTCGAGGCCGTATTCGCTCGCCTTGGCCGTGATGCTGCGCGCCACGTCGGCCAGCGCCAGCGACTTGTCGAGGCCGAGCCAGACGTTCTCGGCCACGGTGAGGGTGTCGAACAGGCTGAAGTGCTGGAACACCATGCTGATGCCCAGCGCGCGCGCCTGCTGCGGGTTGCGCAGGTTCACCGGCTGGCCGTCGAAGGCGACGCTGCCCTCGTCGGGCTTGACCGAGCCGTAGATGATCTTCATCAGCGTCGACTTGCCGGCGCCGTTCTCGCCGAGCACGGCGTGGATCTCGCCCGGTTGCACCGCCAGCGAGATGTCGCTGTTGGCGACCACCGCCGGGTAGCGCTTGGTGATGTGCGCGAGCTGGAGTCTGGGTGTTGTCATGCCGGTTCCGTGGGTTGTCTCGTTCGGTACAGGAATGGGCCTCGTCTCGCGGGTTCCGATGTACGTCGATAGCTATAAGTTTAATAGCGTGCCCACGGAATCCGGGCGATGGAAGACCCCGACTCCGGGGCTTCGGCTGATTTCGGGTTCAGTGGCCCGTCACATAGACGAACTTGAACAGGAAGATGGCGGCGATGACCCACACCATGGCATGCACTTCCCGTGCCCGGCCGGTGAACAGCTTGAGCACGGCGTAGGTGATGAAGCCGAAGGCCAGGCCGTTGGCGATCGAGTAGGTGAAAGGCATCGCCAGCGCGGTCACGGCCGCGGGGATGACCTCGGTGGTGTCCTCCCAATCGAGCTCGACCAGGTCGCGCAGCATCAGGCAGCCCACGAACAGCAGCGCCGGCGCGGTGGCATAGGCCGGCACCGAGCCCGCGAGCGGCGAGATCATCAGGCAGGCCAGGAACAGCACCGCCACCACCACGGCCGTGAGGCCGGTGCGCCCGCCGGCCTGCACGCCGGCCGCGCTCTCCACGTAGGCCGTGGTGCTCGAGGTGCCGAGCAGCGAGCCCGCGAAGATCGCGCCGCTGTCGGCCAGCAGCGCCTTGTTCATGCGCTCCATCTTGCCGGGCACCAGCAGGCCGGCGCGCTTGGCCACGCCCATCAGGGTGCCGGTGGCGTCGAACATCTCGACCAGGAAGAACACCAGCACCACGTTGAGGATGCCGCCCTTGAGCGCGCTCAGGATGTCGAGCTGCATGAAGGTGGGCGCGATCGAGGGCGGCGGCGCGAACACGCCGTGGAACTTGTTGCCGCCGAAGAAGAAGGACAGCACCGTGACCGTGACGATGCCGATCAGGATCGCGCCGCGCACCTTGAGCTTGTCGAGCACCACGATGATCAAAAAGCCCAGCGTGGCCAGCACCACCGGTGCCGAGTGCAGGTCGCCCAAGGTCACGAAGGTCGCCGGCGAGGCCGCGACCACGCCCGCGCTCTTGAGCGCGATCAACGCGAGGAACATGCCGATGCCCACCGTGATCGCCGTTCGCAGCGACTGCGGTATGCCCTGGATGAACAGCTCGCGCAGCCCCGTGACCGTGACGATCAGGAACAGGCAGCCCGAGATGAAGACCGCGCCCAGCGCGGTCTGCCACGTGTAGCCCATGCCGAGCACGACCACGTAGGCGAAGTAGGCGTTCAGGCCCATGCCCGGCGCCATGGCGATCGGGTAGTTGGCGTACAGGCCCATGATCAGCGTGCCCAGCGCCGCGATCAGGCAGGTGGCGACGAAGACCGCGCCCTTGGGCATGCCCGCGTCGCCGAGGATCGAGGGGTTGACGAAGATGATGTAGGCCATCGTCAGGAAGGTGGTGAGCCCCGCGATGACCTCGGTGCGCACGGTGGTGTTGTGTTCGTTGAGCTTGAACACCTTGTCGATCCAGTTCATGGGTTTCTTGTCTCCGGGATGTGTTGTCTCGTGTCGCGTCGTGCGGCGTCGTTCTGAAGAAAAAGCGGGCCGAGCCCGTCCCTGGCGCGAGCTCGGTCGCGCCTCGAGGTCCTTGGGGTTCTGGTGAGGGGGCCGGCGCCGTCAGGCGCCCAGGGGCGGCGGATCGCGCGCATCGCGCGCGGGCGGGGTGGGCGGACGCAGCGAGGCCGCCACGTCCTTGATGCATTCGCGCAGCCAGCGCGCCGAGCTCGACGAGTGGGTGCGCTCGTGCCAGAGCTGGTAGTACATGAGCCGCGGCAGCGCGACCGGGCAGTCGAGGATCTTCAGCGGCAGCCGCGCGGCGAAGCGCTCGCAGTACTGGCGGCCGGTGGTCAGCACCAGCAGGCTCGAGGCCACCATGTCGGGGATCAGCCCGAAGTGCGCGCACCGCGCCGTGATGTTGCGCTGGCGCCCGAGCTCGTCGAGCATCTGGTCGATGATGCCGCGCCCGCCTGGGTGCATGGGCGTGGGCGCGATGTGCTCGGCCTGCAGCCAGGTCTCCAGGTCCCAGCCGCGGCGCACCGCCGGATGGTCCTGGTTCACCAGCGACACCACCTCGTCACCGAACAGGCGTGCCATGTGCAGGTCCTCGGGGGGCTTGAGCCAGTTGCCGATCACCACGTCGACCTGCCCCAGCGACAGGTGGCCGTGGTAGTCGGAGTCGGGCGACAGCGGATGGATCTCGATGTGGCACAGCGGCGCCTCGCGCTTGACCTGCGCCACCAGCATGGGCAGGAAGATCGGGTCCATGTAGTCGCTGGCCGCGATGCGGAAGGTGGTGCTGGCCGATTGCGGGTCGAAGCCGCGCGCATCGGAGAACAGCATCTCGGCCGCGCGCAGGATGCTCGCGGCCGGCTCGATCATGCGCAGCCCGGCATCGGTGGGCACCATGCCCGAGCCCGAGCGCACCAGCAACGGGTCGCCCGAGAGCTCGCGCAGCCGCTTGAGCGCGGCCGACACCGCCGGCTGGTACATCCCGAGCCGGATCGCGGCGCGCGAGACGCTGCGGTCGGTCAGCACGGTGTGCAGCACCCGGATCAGGTGAAGGTCGATCTTGTCGAAAAGCGCCTGGTCTCTCATGGCCGCTCGCACGGAAGTGGTCGATGCGAGGCGTTATACAGCCGGGGAGCGGGATCGGACAGCCGGACGCAGAGGACGCGAAGGATCCGCGAAGGACGCAAAAGGAAGACATGGTGATGTTCAATCTGGCTTCTTTTGCGTTCTTTGCGAAATCTTTGCGTCCTCTGCGTCCGGAAATCCGTGTTCTCGGCGCTCATTCCACCTGCGATGTCGTCACGGCCGTCACGGCGCGCAGGATCGATTCGCTCGTGGCGGGCGCGCGCAGCGGCGGGTCGACACGGTGGCCGCCCGCGGCCGACACGGCGTCGCGGATCGCGAAGAAGACCGAGAACGGCAGCAGCAGCGGCGGCTCGCCCACGGCCTTGCTGCGGTGGATCGAGTCCTCGAAGTTCTGGCCCTCGAACAGCCGCACGTTGAACACCGGCGGGCAGTCGTTGGCGGTCGGGATCTTGTAGGTGCTGGGCGCGTGGGTCGTGAGCTTGCCGCTCTGCGGATGCCACACCAGCTCCTCGGTCGTGAGCCAGCCCATGCCCTGGATGAAGGCGCCCTCGACCTGGCCGATGTCGACCGCCGGGTTCAGCGACTTGCCCGCGTCGTGCAGGATGTCGGCGCGCAGCAGCTTCCATTCGCCGGTCAGCGTGTCGACGATCACCTCGCTGACCGCCGCGCCGTAGGCGTAGTAGTAGAACGGGCGGCCCTGCATCTTGTCCTTGTCCCAGCTCAGGCCGGGCGTGGCGTAGAAGCCGTCGGACCACAGCTGCTTGCGGTCGAGGTAGGCCTCGCCCACCACCGTGCTGAAGGCCAGCGTGCGGCCGTTGACCTCGACCTTGTCGTTGGCGAAGCGCACCGCACCGGGCTCGCCGCCATGGCGCTCGGCCGCGCTCTGCGCCAGCCGCTCGCGGATCTGGCGCGCGGCGTCCTGCGCGGCCTTGCCGTTGAGGTCGGCGCCGGTCGAAGCCGCCGTGGCCGAGGTGTTCGCGACCTTGGTCGTGTCGGTGGCCGTGACGCGCACGCGCTCGAAGCTCACGCCGAGCTCGTGCGCCACCACCTGCGCCACCTTGGTGTTCAGGCCCTGGCCCATCTCGGTGCCGCCGTGGTTCACCAGGATCGAGCCGTCGGTGTAGACATGCACCAGCGCGCCGGCCTGGTTGAAGTGCTTGACGTTGAACGAGATGCCGAACTTCAGCGGCGCCAGCGCCAGCCCGCGCTTGAGCACCGGACTCGCGGCATTGAAGCCGGCGATCTCCTCGCGCCGCGCGCGGTAGTCGCTCGTGGCCTCGAGCTCGGCCACCAGCTCGTGCACGATGTTGTCGGTCACGGTCTGGCGGTAGGGCGTCACGTTGTTCTCGCCCTTGCCGTAGAAGTTGACGCGCCGCACGTCGAGCGGATCGCGGCCCAGCGCGCGCGCCACCGAGTCCATGATGTTCTCGATCGCTATCGCGCCCTGCGGGCCGCCGAAGCCGCGGAAGGCCGTGTTGCTCTGCGTGTTGGTCTTGCCCGAGTAGCCGTGCATGCTGACGTTGGGCAGCCAGTAGGCGTTGTCGAAGTGGCACAGCGCGCGCGTCATCACCGGGCCCGACAGGTCGGCCGAGTGGCCGGCGCGCGAGACCATGGTGATCTCGGCGCCGAGCAGGCGGCCCTCGTCGTCGAAACCCACCTCGTACTCGTACCAGAAGCAGTGGCGCCGGCCCGTGACCATGAAGTCGTCGTCGCGGTCCAGCCGCAGCTTGACCGGGCGGCGCAGCTTGCTCGCGGCCACCGCGGCCACGCAGGCGAACAGCGCCGACTGCGATTCCTTGCCGCCGAAGCCGCCGCCCATGCGCCGGCACTCGACGTGCACCTCGTTCGACTGCAGGTGCATCGCGTGCGCGACCAGGTGCTGCATCTCGCTCGGATGCTGGGTCGAGCAGTGGATGTGCAGCGCGCCGCCCTCCTTCGGAATGGCGTAGCTGATCTGGCCCTCGAGGTAGAACTGCTCCTGCCCGCCGACGTCGAGCGTGGCCTTGAGCCGGCGCGGCGCGGCCGCGATGGCGGCGCGCACGGCGGCCTCGTCGCCGTCGTTGGCGGCACCGCCGCTGCGCACGATGTGCATCGGCGGCACCACGTACTGGGCGCGCGCATGCGCGTCCTGCGGCGTCAGCACCGGCGGCTGCGCCTCGATGGTCAGCGCGTCCTTGGCGCGCGCGGCGGCGCGGCGCGCGGCGTCGCGGGTGCGCGCGATCACGGCGAACACCGGCTGGCCCAGGTAGCGGATCTCGCCGCCGTCCTTCACCGACAGCAGGATCGGGTCGTCGTGGATGATCGAGCCGCAGTCGTTGGTGCCCGGGATGTCGTCGGCCGTGAGCACCGACACCACGCCCGGCATGGCGCGGATGGCGTCGAGCGAGAGCGCCGTGACGCGCCCGTTGGCCGCGGGCGACAGGCCCAGCGCGCAGTGCAGGGTGCCGGCGATCTCGGGGATGTCGTCGATGTAGGTGGCCTCGCCGGCCACGTGCAGGTGCGCCGATTCATGCGGGCGGCTGATGCCCACGCGCACGCCCTGGTCGTGGGCGAGCGCCTCGGCACCCTGGTCGATGCGGGCGGCGGTGTTCTTGAGGTAGTCGGCAAAGGCCTCTGCGGGTTGCAGCAGGCGGGCATCGAGGGGCTTGTTCATGGTCTCAGACTCCTTGCGCGGCCGGCTTGGCGGTGGCGGCGTGCGGCATCACGCTCCAGACGCTGGTGGCGCTGCCGGGCAGCGCATCCTCGGCCCGGGTCTCGAGCCACAGGCGCTGGATCAGGTTCTGCGCCACCTGCATCCGGTAGTCGGCCGAGGCACGCATGTCGGACAGCGGCTTGAAGTCCTGCGCCAGCGCCAGCTTGGCGGCATTCACGCTGGACTGGGTCCAGGGCTTGCCGACCAGCGCGGCCTCGGCCTGCGCCGCGCGCTTCACGGTGGCGGCCATGCCGCCGAAGGCCAGGCGCACGGCCTTCACCTTGTTGCCGCCGGGCTCGAGCTCGAGCGCGAAGCCCGCGCACAGCGCCGAGATGTCGCAGTCGAAGCGCTTGCTGATCTTGTAGGCGCGCACCTGGCGGCGCATCGCGGCCAGCGGCAGCCACAGGCCCTGCACGAATTCGCCGCTCTGCAGCTGGTTCTTCATGTAGTCGACGTAGAAGTCGGGCAGCGGCATGCGGCGCACGTCGGCGCCGCGGCGCAGCTCGATCTCGGCATCGAGCGACATCAGCACCGGCGGCGAGTCGCCGATCGGCGAGCCGTTGGCGACATTGCCGCCCATGGTGCCCGCGTGGCGGATCGGCGGCGAGGCGAAGCGCAGCCAGACGTCGGCCAGGCTGGGCACGCGCTCGACCAGCGCCGCGAAGGCCGATTCGAGCGAGGCGCCCGCGCCGATGTAGAGGTGGTCGCCGCGGACCTCGACGGTCTTGAGCTCGGGCACGTCGCCCACGTAGATGATGTCGCCGAGGTCGCGGAACTGCTTGTTGACCCACAGGCCCACGTCGGTCGAGCCCGACAGCAGTTGCGCGCGCGGCTTCTGCTCGCGCAGCGCGGCCAGCTGCTCGAGCGAGCGCGGCGCATGGAAGCGGTCGATGCGCGCGCCCAGCGGGGCCGCGTACTCGAAGCCCGCGGCGTCGGCGGGCGGGTTCAGCGCGGTGAGCGCGGCCACCACCGCGCGGCTGTCCAGCCGCACCGGCGGCAGGTCGAACATGCGCTGGCCCGCGTCGAGGATCGGGCGGTAGCCGGTGCAGCGGCACAGGTTGCCCGAGAGGTCGTCGGCCAGCTGCTGGCGCGAGGGCTGCGTGCCGCGCGCCTGGTGGTGTTCGTAGGCCGACCACAGCGACATCACGAAGCCCGGCGTGCAGAAGCCGCACTGCGAGCCATGGCAGTCGACCAGCGCCTGCTGCACCGGGTGCAGGCAGTGCACGGGGTGCGGGCGCTTGTCGCCCTCTTGAAGCGCGGGGGCCGGGGCTGCCTGCGAAGCTTGGCACTGGTCCTTGAGGTCCTCGACCGTGAACAGCGCCTTGCCGTTGAGCGTGGGCAGGAACTGGATGCAGGCATTGACCGTCTGCAGCCGCAGGCCGCCGACCGCGTCGGGCGCGCCGGCCTCGGCCAGCTCGCCGATCACCACGGTGCACGCACCGCAGTCGCCCTCGTTGCAACCCTCCTTGGTGCCGGTGCAGCGCGCGTCCTCGCGCAGCCAGTCGAGCACCGAGCGGGTCGGGTGGACGCCACTGACGTCGACGACCTGTCCGCGATGGAAGAATCGGATGGGCTGGCTGGGGCTGTGGCTGCTGCTCTCGGTACTCATGCTGTCGTGCTCGTGGGGTGGCGCGTGGTGGCCAGGCCTGGACGTTAGCGGCTTGCGCCGCCGCACGCATACCGTGGTGCCCATATTGCGTATGCGGGGCCCGGTATGCGACGTACGGGGAAACCCTGGATTCCGGGGCAATTCTCGTGCCATGGAGGCGCGGGCGCCACCTGACCGGTGCCGGTCAGCGCGGTGGCGAGCCGCGCCGCGCCAGGCGTTCCACCGCTTCGCGCGCGTCGACGATGGGGATGCCCGCATGGCTGCCCAGCGGCAGCAGGTCGCGCCGGTCGCCCGACACGATGAGGTCGACGGCGCCGGCCACCGCGGCCGCCACCACATGGTCATCGTCCGGATCGGTGGGTACCACGCGCGGTACCTTGGCTGGCACGACCACGACCGACAGGCCGCGCAGGTTCTCGACCAGATGGCGCGGATTCACGTTGGCACGGGCCAGCCGCTCGGCGAACTTGGGGCGCTCCAGCACGCCGAGCAGCTCGGCCAGCAGGATCTCGCTCGTGCACAGCTCGAAATCGCCTGCAAGGGCCCCGTCCAGCAACTGGCGCGGAAGCCCGGCGGAAATGACGGCCGAGACGAGCAGGTTCGTATCGAGAAGGATCCGCATGGCGGACGGATCAACGGTTCTTGGGATGCGCGGCGCGAACCGCCTGCACTTCTGCCTCGATCTCGTCCTCGGAGAACGGCGCCAGGCCCAGGTCGTCGATTCCGGCCATGGCTTCTTTCAGCCGCGCGGCCGCCGCCGCGCGCTCCTCGCGCGCCGCCAGGAACTCGACGAAATCCACGACCTCGGCCACCCGGCTGGGCGGCAGTTGCTTCAAGCGTTGGAGCAGGCGTGCTTCGATGGCGGTCATTCGGTGTTCCTCGCGCGGGCGGCGATCTGGGCTGATCTCCGGGTTGTACAACAGCTCGGGGGCATGCCGATCAACCCTGCGACGCCCGCGGCTTCGCCCCCGTTCAGCCGCCGGTGCCGTGCACCAGCCGTTCGAACACGTCCTGCGACCCCATCTGCCCGCCCTTGAGCATGATCTCGACCCCGTCGAGCCCCGGCGCCTCGCTGTGCAGCCGGCACAGCGCGGTGCCGGGCGCGAGCTGCGCGAGGTAGGACAGGCCCCAGGCGTCGAGCGCGCCCACGGCGAGGCTGGAGGTGTCGCCGCCGGCCACGCCCACGCGCGACAGCGGCACGGCCGCGAGCACGCGCGCCAGCAGTTCGCCGCCGGCCTCGGCCAGCGCGCGCGCGGGCACGCGGGTATGGCCGGCGCGCGCCGCCTCGGTGGCGGTGCAGGCCAGCACATGGGCTCCGGTCGAGAGCCGGTCGGCCAGCTCGCGCGCGGACTGCGCCAGGTGATCGGAATGGGGGTCGACCAGCCGCGCCGCGTCGAGCCAGACGGTCTCGAAGGACCGCGCGGCCGCCACCTGCCGCGCCGTGACCGGCGAGAGGCTGCCGGCCAGCACGAACACCGGGCCGCGCGCGGGCGCCACGGCGGCCGGCGCCGCGGGCGCATCCGCCAGCCGCGGCGCGAAGGCCTGCACCACGCTGCTCGGGCCGACGGCCAGCAGCGGCGCTTCGGCGGTGGCGAGCGGCCACAGCGCCGCGCCGATGGCCTCGAGGTCCTCGGGCCGCGCGACATCGAACAGCACGGCCTCGGGCTGCTCGCCCAGCACGGCGGCCAGCGCCTCGCCCGTGGCCGCATGCCGTGGGTATGGCAGCAGCGCGGTCTCGCCCAGGCCCTGCGCCTGTAGATGCAGCCGCAGGTCCGACTCGCGCATCGGCGTGACCGGATGGCGGCTCATGGTCGGGTGGCGGTCGATGCGGTGCACCGTGCCGCCGCTGCCGGCCGCGGCGAACAGGTGGCCGAACAGGCAGTAGCGCTCGAGGTTCGGCTGGCCGCCGACGATCGCGGTCCAGGGCTGGCCGGCGGCAGGGCGCAGCGCCTCGATGGCGACGGCGATGTTGCCGACGCCGGGCGCGCTGTCGAAGGTGGAGCAGGTCTTGTAGTGCAGCACGCGCGCGCCGAGCCCGGCCATCAGCCGCGCGACCGGCGCGAGTTCCGCGCGCATCGCGTCCGGCGCCATCGAGCGCGCCGCGCCCGCGATGCCCAGGCAGTCGAGCGGACCGGCGCGCGCGAGCAGCGGCTCGTCGGGCACGCGCAGGAACAGCAAGGCGCGCAGCCCGGCACGCGCCGCGGTGGCGAGCGTGTCGGTGGCGCCGGTGAAGTCGTCGCCGTAGTAGGCGAGCGGCACCGGCGTGCTCATTGGGCGCCGAAGAAGGCCAGCGCCTGCGCCAGTTCCGGCGCCTCGCGCGCGGCCTCGGCCACCGGCACGCCCGCGCGCGCCGCGGCCCAGGCCTGGCGGATGCTCGCCACGCCCGCGGCCGCGCCGCCCGGATGGGCCAGGATGCCGCCGCCCGACATGAACAGCAGGTCGTCGCTGCCGACCGCGGCCCAGGTCGGCGCCACGGTGCCGGCCCACTGGCCCGAGGAGAAGGCGGGCATCACGCGGTCGTCCCAGGCGCCCTCGCCTGCCGCCAGCGGCGCCAGGCAATCGCGCGCCGACTCGATCACTTCCTCGTCGGGCTGCGAAAACTTGCCCTGCAGCCCGTGCACATGCATGTGGTCGACGCCGGCCAGCCGCCACAGCGCCTGGTAGGCCTGGAACGAGATGCCCAGCAGCGGATGGCGCGACAGCGCGCCGTAGCCGTTGCGGTGGCCGTGCAGCGCCAGCGGCGTGTGGCGCCGCAGGGTCTGGATGCCCGAATGGCCGCACCAGTTGAGGCTGGCCATCACGCAGCTGCCGCCCTCGCGCTCGACCAGGTCGGCATGGCGCTTCATGGCGTCGGTCTCGTCGGTGATGTTGAAGGCCACCATCACCTGTTTGCCGGTGCGCTGCGCATGATCGCGCACCACCGCCATCACGGCCGGCACGCGCTCGGCCAGCGGCGCATGCAGCGGATCGGCCGAGACCTCGTCGTCCTTGATGAAGTCCACGCCGGCGGCGCACAGCCGCGCCACCAGCTCGGCGGTCTGCGCGGCCGAGAAGCCGACATTGGGCTTGATGATGGTGCCCACCAGCGCGCCGGTTTCCACGCCGGTGGCGCGGCGGGTGCCGGCCACGCCGTGGCTCGGCCGCTCGAACCGCGCGCGGTAGGCCGCAGGCAGCTGCAGCGATTCGAGCCGCAGCCCCGTGACCTCGCCGAGGTCGTAGAGGTTGCCCGCGACCGTGGCCGCCAGCGTCGGCAGGTTGGCGCCGATGTTGGCGACGGGAAAGGAGATGTCGACCAGCGCGCGCCGCCACGGCCCGCGCCGGCCCTGGCGCTCGAGCAGCGCATTGGGCAGGCTGGGTGCCGCGGCCGGCTCGAGTTCGGCGATGGCCTCGACGGTGGCGCGCGCCCGCGCGCGCAGGTCGTCGGTCTCGCCTTCGACGCGCGTGAAGGTGCCGCACGACTGCTCGCCCGCCATCACCTCGGCCACCGCGGCCGGCTCGAGCGGCGTCTCGATGCGGTAGCGCGCGCGGATGCGCTGTTCTGCCTGCGCCATCGTCATCAGAGCTTCGACAGGTCGGGGAAGGGCCGCACCGGCTCGCTGCCGTCCCAGCCTTCGGAGGCCGCGCGGATCAGGTCGAACATCTTTCCCTTCGGGCCGGCCACTTCCGACAGCTCGATCACGGTGCCCGGGTGGTATTCGGTGTCGAAGTAGATGAAGCGGCCGCGCTCGCCCACCTCGCCGCTCATCACCGGCTTGAAGCCCTGCGCCGTGAGACGCGCGAGGTCGGCGTCGTAGTCGGCGGTCCAGTAGGCCACGTGCTGCAGGCCGGTGCGGCCCGCGCGCAGGAAGTCGCGGTACATCGAGGGCACGTCGTTGCGGGTCTGGATCAGCTCGACCTGCACATAGCCCGAGTTGGCCAGCGCCACCGAGTTGTGCGGCTCGTGCGCCTCGCCGTTGTAGCGGTAGTTGCGGATCGGCACCTTGGGGTTGTAGAACCAGGGACCGACGCCGAGCTCGCGGCTCCAGTAGTCCATGGCGGCCTCGATGTCGGGCACCACATAGCCCAGTTGGCGGATCTCGCCGAGGAATCGACTCATTTTCTTGCGCGCTCCGTTGTGCGTGTTGTTGTCAGACTTTGAGAAAACCGGTGGAGAACCACGGGATCGCGGCGACCAGCACCAGCCCCGCGAGCAGCGCGGCCATGTAGCCCCAGATGTGGCGGATGCCCTCGTCGGGATCGACCTTGCTGACGGCGCAGGCGCCGTAGTAGCCGACGCCGAAGGGCGGCGCGAACAGGCCGATGCCCATCGCGAAGATCACGACCATGGCGTAGTGCACCTCGTGCACGCCGGCCGCCTTGGCGATCGGGAACAAGAGCGGCCCGAACAGCACGATGGCCGGAATGCCCTCGAGCACGCTGCCCAGCACGATGAAGGCCACGATCGAGACCGCGAGGAAGCCATAGGCGCCGCCCGGAATGCCGGCCATGAGCTTCGCGAGGTCCTGCGAGAAGCCCGACTGCGTGAGCCCCCAGGCCATGGCCGTGGCGCAGCCGACGATGAAGATGATGGCGCCCGAGAGCGAGGCGGTCTCGACCAGCATCGGGCGCAGCCGGCGCCAGTCGAACTGGCGATAGATGAGCAGGCCGACCAGCGCCGAATACACGATGCCGATGGTCGAGACCTCGGTGGCCGTGGCCACGCCCTCGACCACCGCGGCGCGGATCACGAAGGGCAGCAGCACCGCGGGCAGCGCCACCCCCAGCAGCTTGCCGATCTCGCGCGCGCCGTGGCGCTTCACCTGGCTCAGGTCCTCGCGGCGGTAGCGCCACCAGACCACCACGCAGAGCATGGCGCCGAGCACCACCGCGGGCATCAGGCCGCCGGTGAACAGCGCCGCGATCGAGATGCCGGTGACCGAGCCGATGGTGATCAGCACGATCGAGGGCGGGATGGTCTCGGTCTGCGCGCCGGTGGCCGACAGCAGCGCCACCAGGTCGCCGGGCTTGGCGCCGCGCTGGGTCATCTCGGGGAACAGCACCGGCGCGATGGCCGCCATGTCGGCGATCTTCGAGCCCGAAATGCCCGAGATCAGGTACATGGCGCCGATCAGCACGTACGACAGGCCGCCGCGCACATGGCCCAGCAGGCTCGCGAGGAACTGGATCATGGCGCGCGCCATGCCGGTCATCTCGATCAGCGCGCCGAGGAAGATGAACAGCGGCACCGCCAGCAGGATCAGGTGCGACATGCCCTCGTCGAGCCGCCCCACCATCACCAGCATCGGCGTGCGCGTGGTCAGTGCCAGGTAGCCGAAGGTGGCGAGCGCGAACGAGAAGGCGATCGGCACGCCGGCGAACACGGTGAAGGCCACCACGCCGACGAAGAAGATCAGCAGGTTGAGCTTGCCCAGCGGCGCCAGCACCGGCCCCGCGAGCCAGAAGGCGGCCACCAGCGCCACGGTGCCGAGCGCGGCCACGGCGATCTGCCGCAAGGTGCACACGCGCAGCAGCCGCAGCAGCGCCACCACCCCCATCAGCGCGATGCCCGCGGGGATGGCCGAGGCGCGCCAGGCATTGCTGATCTCGAGCGCGGGCGTGACGACGAAGGACTCCTCGTGCGCGTAGTCGATGGCCGGCCAGGCCACCAGCGCCAGGAAGGCCACCGAGGCCGTGATGGCGAAGGTGTCGAACAGCGCGCGCGTGTCGGGCCGCAGCCGCGCCACGAAGGCGGTCATGCGCATGTGCTCGCCGCGGCGCAGCGCCACCACGGCGCCGAGCATCGACAGCCACAGGAACAGGATCGAGGCCAGCTCGTCGGACCACACCAGCGGCGCATGGAAGGCATAGCGCGCCGTGACGCCCGCGAACAGCACCACGATCTCGGCCAGCACCAGCAGCGCGGCCAGCGATTCCACCGTGCCGCCGAGCCAGCGGTCGAGGCGGCCGGCCAGCGGCGCCAGCGCGTTCGGATGGGCCGCGGCGGCGCCACCGGGGGCGAGCGCGTCGGCGGGAAGCACGTGCGAGGACATGGGTGACGCTCAGGCCAGCTTGCCCACGGCCTCTTCGAGCAGCGCCCAGGCCTCGGGGCCGAAGCGGCCCTTCCACTCGCCGTAGAAGCCCGAGTCGCGCAGCTTGGCGCGGAAGCTGTCGGCCGCCGGGCGGTTGATGGTCAGGCCCTTGGCCTGCAGGTCGCCCACCACCGACTCGTTGAGCTTGCGGATGTCCTCGCGCTGCTGCAGGCCGGCCTCGTTGATGGCGCGCGCGACGACGGTCTTGAGGTCGGCGGGCAGCGCGTCCCAGGCGCGGCCGTTGGCGATGAACCAGTAGCCGTCCCAGATGTGGTTGGTGAGCGAGCAGAACTTCTGCACCTCGAACAGCTTGGCGACCTGGATGATCGGCAGCGGATTCTCCTGCGCGTCGACGATCTTCGTCTGCAGCGCCGAGTAGACCTCGCTGAACTGCAGGCTCGCGGGCGCGGCGCCCAGGCCCTTGAACATCGAGATCGACAGCGGGCTCACGGGCACGCGGATCTTCAGGCCGTCCATGTCCTTGGCGGTGGCGACCGCGGCCTTGCTGCTGGTGGTCTGGCGGAAGCCGTTGTCCCACATCTTCTCGAAGGCATAGAGGCGCGACTTGGCGATCGCGCCGCGCACATGGGCGCCGAGCTTGCCGTCCATCGCAGCCCAGACCTGCTTGTAGTCGGCGAAGGCGAAGCCCACCGCATTGATCGCGGCCACCGGCACCAGCGTGGCGATCACCAGCGCCGAGGGCGTGAAGAACTCGATGCCGCCCGAGCGCACCTGGGCCAGCATGTCGGTGTCGCCGCCGAGCTGGTTGTTCGGAAAGATCTTGATCTCGACCCGGCCGTTGGTCTCCTTGGCGATGCGGTCGGCCGCTTCCTGCGCGCGGATGTTCAGCGGATGGCTCAGCGGCAGGTTGTTGCCGTACTTGTACGAGAACTCCGCCGCGCGGGCCGTGCGCGGCAGGGCCGAGAACACGCCGGCGGCCGGAACGGCCGCGATGGCGGGAAGGGCGGACAGGGTGCGAATCGCGCTGCGGCGGGTGACCGGTGCCATGCTGTGTCTCCGTTGTGTGGATGATGCGAATTGATGCATCATTGATTGAATTTCCTCAAAGATATAGGCCTCACCCTGTACCGTCAAACTACGGTTTGATGGTTTTTGATGTATGCGGGTTAACCCTTCAAACAAATCCTCCGAGCCGGCCGATGGCTCCGCGGCGCGCGCCACCGTGGCCGACATCGCGCGCACCGCGCAGGTATCGACCGCCACCGTCGACCGCGTGCTCAACAAGCGCCCCGGCGTGCGCGACGCCACCGTGCAGCGCGTGCTCAAGGCCGCCGCCGAGCTCGGCTACCTGCCCGAGCGCGACCTCTACGCGGCACTGGCGCCGCGGCCGCTGCGGCTGGTGTTCCTGCTGCCCAGCGGCACCAACCGCTTCATCCGCATGCTCGGCGACATGGTCGGCTACGCGCAGGAGCACTGGGCGCCTTTCAACGTGGTGTGCCGCACCGAGCTCACCGAGAGCTTCAACCCCGAGGCGCTGGCCGCCGCGCTGCTGCGCCTGGGCGGGCGCTGCGACGGCATCGCGATGATGGCGCTCGAGCATCCGGCCGTGCGCGAGGCCGTGGCCGCGCTGGCCGCGCGCGGCGTGCCGGTGGTGACGCTGATCTCGGACCTCGCGAACTCGCAGCGCGCGGCCTACATCGGGCTGGACAACCGCGCCGCCGGCCGCACCGCGGGCTACCTCATCGGCCGCTTCATCGGAGCGCGCGCCGCCAAGGTCGCGCTGATCGCGGGCAGCCTGCGCTACAGCGCGCACCAGGAGCGCGAGGCCGGTTTCCTGCAGGTGATCGACGAGATGTTCGAGCCGCTGCAGGTGGTGGGCCTGCGCGAGGGCCAGGACGATGCCGACAAGAACTACCGCCAGACCCGCGCGCTGCTCGAGCAGCATCCCGAGCTCGCGGGCATCTACAACATCGGCGGCGCCTCCGACGGCGTGGCGCGCGCGCTCAAGGAAGCGCAGCGCGACCAGAAGGTGGCCTTCATCGGCCACGGCCTCACGCCCGACACGCGCGCGCTGCTGATCGACGGCAGCATGGACGCGGTGATCACGCAGAGCCCGCATGCGACCCTGATGAGCTGCGTGCGCATCTTCACCAACCTGCGCGAGGGGCGCGATGTGCTCAGCGGGGTGGAGACGACGCGCAGCGTGGTGATCTTCAGGGAGAACCTGCCTTGAGGCGCGGGGGTATTCGCGGCTGATGGAAACTAGCATCGATGCCGCAAGCCCCGTCCCCACGCCCCTGCTACGCGATCAAGACCGAGGTCGCCGACCCGCGCGCCACGCGCTTCGAATTCGCGGCCCAGAAGACCATGTACGGCGGCAAGCAGATCGCGCCCGGCGACACGGTGTTCGTGTTCGCGAGCGAGAACGCGGGCGGCGCCGGCCTGGTCGCGATGGGCATCGTGACCGCGGCCGAGGCGCTGCCGCCGGTGCCCGACGTCGAGCGGCAGACGCCGCGCGTGAGCATCGCGGTGCGGCGCACCGCGCTCGCGAAGGCGCCGCTCGGGCGGCGCGAACTCAAGCCCCATGCCGACTGGAACGACGGCCGGCCCGAGACCGAACTCAACTTCAAGTTCTACCGCCAGGCCACCGACAAGATCGTCGGCATCTCCGACGCCGCGGCGGACTACCTGCGCGCGTTCTTTCGCTGAGCCGGCTCAGCGCTCGGCACGGCCCGCGCGCTCGGCGAACAGCTCCGCGATCACCTGCCGCAGCCAGCGGTTCGCGGGGTCTGCCTCGAAGCGCTTGCTCCAGTGCAGCGACACCGTGAAGTCGCGCAGCGGAAAGGCCGGCTCGACGATCGCGTAGCCGCCCTCCTGCGCGAAGCCGCGCGCGATGTTGCGCGGCATCACCACCGCGAGGTCGGTGGCGCGCACGATCGCCGGCAGCACCATGAAGTGCTCGGTGGTCAGGCGCACGCGGTCCTCGAGGTTCAGCAGCTGCAGGATGCGCAGGGTTTCGGCATGGGTGCGCACCGCCACGTACTCGAGGGTCTGCAGCGCCTCGATCAGCGCCTGGCTGGTGCGCCGGCCGCGCGCGAACGGATGGCCCTTGCGCAGCAGCACGATGTAGCGGTCCTTCAACAGGTGCAGGCGCTGCGTGTCGCGCACCTTGGGCAGGAAGCCGAAGGCGAAGTCGACGCGGCCGCTGTCGAGCGCGGGCGCGATCTCGCCGGGGGCGAGCGGCAGCGTCTCCATGCGCACGCCGGGCGCGAGCTCGCCGAGCCGCGCCATCAGCGCGGGCAGGAAGCGGCCCTCGCCGATGTCGCTCATGTGAATACGAAAGACCTTGCGCGAGGCCTGCGGCTCGAAGCGCGCGGGCTCGTGCAGCGCCTCCTCGAGCAGCGCGAGCGCGGCCTGCACCGCGGCCGCGAGGCGCTCGGCGCGCGGCGTGGGCGCCACGCCGCCGGGGGCGCGCGTGAACAGCGCGTCCTTCAGCAGCAGCCGCAGCCGGCCCAGGCCGTGGCTGGCCGCTGGCTGGGTCAGGCCCAGCGACTCGGCGGCACGGCTCACGCTGCGCGCGCGGTAGACGGCATCGAAGAGACGCAGCAGGTTGAGGTCTATGGTTTCAATATGCATGCTGTTCATATTGCTTAGCTCGCTTATTTTATTGAAGCCGGGCCGCAAGCTCCGCACACTGGCGCCCGGCGTGAATTCGCCGCCCCCGACGAAAGCGCCACCACAACGAGAAGGAGACACGACATGGCCAGACTGCGCCCGCATTCGATGTCAGCGGTGCTCGCGACCCTTGCAACCTCCCTGCTCCTCGCGGCCGGCGCCGCCTGGGCCCAGCAACCGCCCACCGAGGAACCCGGCTGGGCCAAGGGCCGGCCCAAGAACGACGCGGCCACGCGGCTGGCGCCCGTGCCTTCTTTCCCCATCCCGACCGCGGCCGACCAGCTGCCCACTGCGAAGTTCAAGCTGCCGCCGGGCTTCAAGGTCGAGACCTGGGCCTCGGGCGTGCTCGATGCGCGCTCGCTGCGCCAGGGCGCCAAGGGCACGGTGTTCGTGAGCACGCTGTTCGTCGGCAACAAGGTCTATGCGATCGCCGAGAAGGGCGACCGCAAGCCGAAGACCATCGTCGACAAGACCGAGTTCGCCACCGGCATCGAATTCCACAAGGGCGCGCTCTACCTCGCCACGCACAAGCAGATCCAGCGCTACGACGGCATCGAGGACAAGCTCGACAACCCCGGCCAGCCGGTGGTGCTCCACGACAAGCTGCCCGGCGGCCAGGACCACAGCTGGCGCTACCTGCGCATCCGCGACGAGAAGCTCTACTACGCGGTCGGCGCGCCCTGCAACCTCTGCGAGCCCGACGACGCGCATGCGCGCATCTTCCGCATGAACCTCGACGGCAGCGGCATCGAGACCATCGCGCGCGGCGTGCGCAACACGGTGGGCTTCGACTTCGATCCGAAGACCGGCAACCTCTGGTTCACCGACAACGGGCGCGACTGGCTCTCCGAGGACCTGCCCAACGACGAGCTCAACGTGGTGACCAAGGCCGACCAGCACTTCGGCTATCCGTACTGCCACCAGGGCAACATCCTCGATTCGGAATTCGGCTGGGGCAAGAGCTGCGCCGACTACGTCAAGCCCGCCGCGCTGCTGGGCCCGCACGCCGCGGCGCTGGGCATGACCTTCTATCAAGGAAAGATGTTCCCGGCGAAGTACCGCGGCGCGATGTTCATCGCGCGCCACGGCCCCTGGAACCGCACCACCAAGTACGCCGACATCGCGGTGGCCTGGCCCGACGGCAAGGGCGGCGCGAAGGTCGAGCCCTTCATGACCGGCTTCGTCGAGAACAACACCTACCTGGGCCGGCCGGTGGACTTCCTGGTGCTCAAGGACGGCTCGATGCTGGTGAGCGACGACCACGCGGGTGCGATCTATCGCATCAGCTACGGCGGCAAGTGAGGCGCCGCGGATGACGAGGCACACGGCGATGGTGACGATGGCGATGCTGTGGGCGCTGGCCCTGCCCGCGCTCGCGCAGGCGACCAGGGGCGCACAGCCCAAGGCCGCGCCGGCGGCGGCATCGGGCGCGAAGGTCTATGCCGAGCGCTACGCCGCGCTGTGCGCCGCCTGCCACGGTGCCGACGGCCGCAGCGAAATGCAGGGCGTGCCCTCGCTCGCGGGCCAGCATTCGTTCTACGCGATCACGCAGCTGTTCCTGTTCCGCGAAGGCCGGCGCGCCAACGAGGCCATGACCGCGGTCGCCAAGACGATGAAGGACGAGGACCTGCGCGGCTTCTCCGACTTCATCGCGACGCTGCCCGCGCTGGCCCCGGCCGCCGCCGCCGCGCCGTCCGACGCGGCGCGCATGGCGCGCGGCCAGGCGCTCGCGCAGGAGAACCGCTGCGTGATCTGCCATGGCGCCGACCTGAGTGGCGGGCAGCAGGTGCCGCGCATCGCGTACCAGCGCGAGGAATACCTCGCGCTCACGCTGCAGGAGTTCCGCAGCGGCAAGCGCCCGGGCTACACGCAGGCGATGGGCGAGGCCGTGGGCCGCATGGCGCCCGAGGACCTCGACACCCTCGCCTACTACGTGGCGCGATTGCCCACCGCACCACCCAAGCCCGGCGGCAAGTAGCGCCCCCTCCAGCAACGATCAACGCCGGCCCGCACCCGGCGCGGGGACGCCTGCGTCCGCGCATTCCTTCATCACCCACGCATCAACTTATCGGAGCCGATTCTTTTGGAAGTCTCATTCAGCAAGGAAGTCGAGGCGCTGCGCCTCGGCGAGGGCGACACCTTTCACGGCGAGGGCATCCTCGCGATCACCAAGGGCCTGCTGCAGTCGGGCGTGGCCTACGTCGGCGGCTACCAGGGCGCGCCGGTGTCGCACCTGCTCGACGTGATGGTGCAGGCCAAGGGCTACATGGACGAGCTCGGCGTGCACGTGGAGGCCTGTTCGAACGAGGCCTCGGCCGCGGCCATGCTCGGCGCCTCGATCCACTATCCGCTGCGCGGCGCCGTGACCTGGAAATCCATCGTCGGCACCAACGTGGCGGCCGACGCGCTGTCGAACCTGTCCTCGCCCGGAGTGACCGGCGGCGTGCTGATCGTGGTCGGCGAGGACTACGGCGAAGGCGCCAGCGTGATCCAGGAGCGCACCCATGCCTATGCGCTCAAGTCGAGCATGTGCCTGCTCGACCCGCGGCCCGACCTGGCCGTGATGGTGCGCATGGTCGAGCAGGGCTTCCAGCTCTCGGAGACCTCGAACATGCCCTGCCTGATGGAGCTGCGCATCCGCACCTGCCACGTGCGCGGCAGCTTCGCGTGCAAGGACAACCTCGCGCCCGCCGTGTCGACGCGCGCGCTCATGACCGACCCCGCGGGCTTCGACTACATGCGGCTCGCCCATCCGCCCGTGACCTTCCGCCACGAGAAGCTCAAGGGCGACGAGCGCATTCCCGCCGCGCGCCGCCACATCGTGGCCCAGGGGCTCAACGAGCTGATGCCCGGCGGGCGCCATGCCGAACTCGGCATCGTGGTGCAGGGCGGCCTGTACAACGCGCTGATCCGCGGCCTGCAGCAGCAGGGGCTGGCCGATGCCTTCGGCGAGAGCGAGATCCCGATCCTGGTGCTCAACGTCACCTATCCGCTGGTGCCCGAGCAGCTGGCCGACTTCTGCCTCGGCAAACGCGCGGTGCTGGTGGTGGAGGAAGGCCAGCCCGAGTACATCGAGCAGGACATCGCCACGCTGCTGCGCCGCCGCGACATCCAGACGCCGCTGCACGGCAAGGACCTGCTGCCCTCGGCCGGCGAGTACGGCGTGGAAGTGCTCTCGGGCGGGCTCGCCGCCTTCGTCGCGAAGTACGTCGGCGAGGGCGAGACGGCCGCATCGGCGCTGTCGGCCCAGGCCTGGCTGGCCGGCAACCGCGAGCGCCGCGAGGCGGTGGCGCGCCGGCTCGACGTGCCGCTGCCGAACCGGCCGCCGAGCTTCTGCGTGGGCTGTCCCGAGCGGCCGGTGTTCTCGGCCCTCAAGCTCGCGCAGCAGACCACGGGCCCGGTGCACATCGCGGCCGACATCGGCTGCCATGCCTTCGGCACCTTCGAACCGTTCTCGATGGGCCACTCGATCCTCGGCTACGGCATGAGCCTCGCGAGCCGCGCGGGCGTGTCGCCGATGATGAACCGGCGCACGCTGTCGATCATGGGCGACGGCGGCTTCTGGCACAACGGCCTGCTGACCGGCGTGCAGAGCGCGCTGTTCAACGGCGACGACGCGGTGCTCCTGATCTTCAAGAACGGCTACACCTCGGCCACCGGCACGCAGGACATCATCTCCACGCCCGACGACGAGGTGAAGGAGCGCGCGGTCGACAAGCAGCAGAGCCTGGTCGACAAGAACCAGACCATCGAATCGACCTTGAAGGGCCTGGGCGTGCAATGGATGCGCACCGTGACCACCTACGACGTGGAGCGCATGCGCCGTACCCTGACCGAGGCGCTGACCAGCGACTTCGACGGCCTCAAGGTGGTGATCGCCGAGGGCGAGTGCCAGCTCGAGCGGCAGCGCCGCATCAAGCCCTGGATCGCGAGCCTGCTGCAGCGCGGCGAGCGCGTGGTGCGCGTGAAGTACGGCGTGGACGAGGACGTGTGCAACGGCGACCATGCCTGCATCCGGCTCTCGGGCTGCCCCACGCTCACGCTGAAGGACAACCCCGATCCGCTCAAGCTCGACCCGGTGGCGACCGTGATCGACGGCTGCGTGGGCTGCGGCCTGTGCGGTGCCAACGCGCACGCCGCCACGCTGTGCCCGAGCTTCTACCGCGCCGAGGTGGTGCAAAACCCGAAGTGGCACGAGCGGCTGCTGCATGGCTTGCGCGGCGCGGTGGTGCGCGCGCTGCGCCCGGCTTGAGGAGACACGAGCCATGGAACGATATTCCTCCCCGGCGTCCACGCAGCGCCCGATCACGCTGCTCGTCTGCGCGCTCGGCGGCGAAGGCGGCGGCGTGCTCACCGAATGGCTGGTGGAGACCGCGCGCCACGCGGGCTTCGCCGCGCAGAGCACCTCGATCCCCGGCGTGGCGCAGCGCACCGGCGCCACCACCTACTACATCGAGGTGTTCCCGGTGCCACTCGAGCAACTCGGCGGGCGCCGGCCCGTCTTCAGCCTGAGCCCGGTGCCGGGCGCGCTCGATGCGATCGTGTCGTCGGAGCTGCTCGAGACCACGCGCCAGATCGGCAACGGCATGAGCGCGCCGCCGCGCACGCTGGTCATCAGCTCGTCGGCGCGCGTGCTCACCACCGCCGAGCGCATGGTGCCCGGCGACGGACGCGCCGATGCGCAGCGGCTGATCGACGTGGTCAAGGCCTTCAGCCGCGAGCACCATGTGCTCGACATGGGCGCGATGGCGCGCGAGGCCGGCACCGTGGTCAGCGCCGTGATGCTCGGCGCGATCGCGGGCAGCGGGCTGTTCCCGTTCGAGCGCGCGGCCTACGAGCACGCGGTGCGCGGCGGCGTCGCGCACGACAAGGTCGGCAAGGCGGCAGCGGCCAGCCTGCGCGGCTTCGCGGCCGCCTTCGAGGCCGTGAGCGCGCCGCGCGCGCAGGCCGCCTTCGTGCGCGGCGTGCTGGCCGAGGAAGGCCGCGATGCGCCGCCGCCCGCGCGTGCGCTGCCCGCCGAGCTGGCGCAGCGCTTTCCGCCGGCCGTGCACGACCTGCTGGCGCTCGGCCATGCGCGCGTGCTCGACTACCAGGACGCGGCCTATGCCGCGCTCTATGCGCAACGGCTGGCGCGCGTGCTCGATGCCGAGCGCGCGGCCGACCCGGCCGGCGCACGCGGCTTCGCGATCGTGCGCGAGACCACGCGCTGGCTCGCGCTGTGGATGGCCTTCGACGACATCGTGCGCGTGGCCGCACTCAAGGGCCGCGCCAGCCGCGCGCAGCGCGTGCGCCGCGAAGTGCGCGCGGGCGAGGCCGACATCGTGAAGGTCTACGACCACTTCAAGCCCGGCGCGGCCGAGTTCGCGGCGCTGCTGCCACCCGCGCTCGCGCGCCGCGTGACGGCCTGGGACCGCGCGCGCCAGGCACGCGGCCGCGAACCCTGGGCACTGCCGCTGCAGGTGGGCAGCCATGCCGTCTGGGGCATGGCCTCGCTGCGCCTGCTGGCCTCGCTGCGCTGGCTGCGCCGCCGCGGCAGCCGCTTCGCGGAGGAACAGGCCCTGATCGAGCGCTGGCTCGCGGCCGTGGAAGCCGGCGCGCGCGAGAACTGGGTGCTGGGCCGCGAGCTCGCGCAGTGCGGCCGGCTCATCAAGGGCTACGGCAGCACCAACGAGCGCGGCAAGCACACGCTGCTGCACCTGGTCGGCGAACTCGCGGGTCGCACGGCGATGCCCGCGCCGGCGCGCGCCGAGGCCATCGGCGCCGCGCGCGAGGCCGCGCTGGCCGACGAAGGCGGCAAGGCGCTCGATGCCGCGCTCGCGCAGCACGGCGCGGCGCCGCGGCCGGTGCAGGCGCAGCCCATCCGCTGGATGAAGCGGCCGCCGGCCGCCACGCCTTCGCGCCCCGCCTGAGCCTCATCGCACCCCCAAGAAGAAACAGGAGACACACCATGACCCTCGACGCTTTCCCCTGGCGGCGCCGGCTGCTGCTGGCGGCCGCTCTCGCCTCTCTTGCTTGTGCCTCGGCGCAGGCCAACACCGCCACCGCCTGGCCCGCCAAGCCGGTCAAAGTGATCGTCAACTTCCCGCCCGGCGGCGCGGCCGACCAGATCGCGCGCGCCGTCGCGCAGCCGCTGCAGGAGGCGCTCAAGCAGCCGGTGGTGATCGAGAACCGCGGCGGCGCCAACGGCAACGTCGGCGGCGAGGCCGTGGCGCGCGCGCCGGCCGACGGCTACACGCTGCTCATGAGCTCGGGCGGCATGGTGTCGGTGAACCCGCACCTCTATGCGCGCATGAGCTTCGACCCGGCAAAGGACCTGGTGCCGGTGGCGGCCGCGGCGCGGGTGCTGGTGTTCCTGGTCGCCAAGCCCTCGCTGCCGCCGGCCAACGTGCGCGACTTCATCGCCTATGCCAAGGCCAACCCGGGCAAGCTCTCATATGCCTCGCCGGGCAGCGGCAGCTCGCCGCACCTCGCGGGCGAGATGTTCAAGAGCCAGGCCGGCCTGTTCGCGCTGCACGTGCCCTACCGCGGCGCCGCGCCCGCGCTGCAGGACCTGCTGGCGGGCCAGGTCGACTACGCCTTCGATCCCGGCATCGGCCTGCAGCAGGTGCGCGCGGGCAAGCTGCGCCTCTTGGCCGTGGGCAGCCCGCAGCGCTCGCCGCTGTTCCCCGACGTGCCCACGCTCGACGAGGCCGGCCTGCGCGGCTTCGATGCCGACACCGTGTTCGGCTTCTACGCGCCGGCCGGCACGCCGCCCGAGGTGGTGGCGCAGCTCAATGCGCAGATCAACCGCGCGCTCGCATTGCCGGCCGTGAAGGAACGCATCGCCTCGCTGGGCGGCGAGGCCGTGCCCGGCACGCCGGCCGAGTTCCAGCAGCGCGCCGCGGCCGATTCGCAGCGCTTCGGCGCGCTGATCCGCGAACGCCGCATCGCGGCGGACTGAACACGCAAGGAGCCCAACCAGACCTCGAGACCTTGCCCGATCCCCCTTGCTCACTGAATCCACAACACGCAGAACGAAAGAGAGACAAGCCATGCAGACTTCCTTCCATCGCCGCCCCGGCGCCCTCGCGCTCACGCTGGCACTCGCGGCCTCGGCCATGGTCCCCGCGCTCGCGCAGGACAAGCCGGTGCAGATCAAGCTGTCGAGCTGGGTGCCCGCGCAGCATCCGCTGAACCCGGCCCTGCAGGCCTGGGCCGACGACATCAAGAAGGCCTCGAACGGCTCGATCACCGCGATCCTTTTCCCGTCGGAGCAACTGGGCAAGGCCTTCGACCACTACGACATGGCGCGCGACGGCATCGCCGACTTCTCATACGTGAACCCCGGCTACCAGCCGGGCCGCTTCCCGGTGATGGCCGGTGCCTCGCTGCCCTTCCTGTTCGCCAACGGCAAGGAGGGCTCGGCCGCCATCGACGACTGGTACCGCGCCTACGCCGCCAAGGAAATGAAGGACGTGAAGTACTGCTTCGCCTTCGTGCACGACCCCGGCACCTTCCATTCGCGCAAGAAGATCGTGCTGCCCGCCGACGTGAAGGGCATGAAGGTACGGCCCGCGACCAGCACCGTGGGCCAGCTCATCACCTCGCTGGGCGGCACCAACGTGCAGGCCTCGGCGCCGGAGTCGCGCGACATGCTCGAGCGCGGCGTGGCCGATGCCATCACCTTCCCCTGGGGATCGATCGGCCTGTTCGGCATCGACAAGGTGGTCAAGTACCACATGGACGTGCCGCTGTACGTCACGCCCTTCGTCTGGGTCATGAACAAGGGCAAGTACGACGCGATGTCGGCCGGCCAGAAGAAGGTGATCGACGACCACTGCACCAGCGAATGGGCGCAGAAGGTGGCCGCGCCCTGGGCCGACTTCGAGTTCGCGGGCCGCGGCAAGATCGCCGCGCAATCGGGCCACGAGGTCTACAAGCTCACGGCCGAGCAGCTCGATGCCTGGCGCAAGGCGGCCGCGCCGTCGGAGGTGCAGTGGTCCGACAGCGTGAAGAAGACGGGCGAGGATCCGAAGGCCGTGATGGACGCGCTGAAGGCGAGCCTGGCGAAGCACAAGTCGGCGCTGTGACGGCCATGAGCACGCGTCCGGCCAGTGCCATGGACCGCGTGATCAACACGATCGAATGGCTGGCCGCCATCTTCGTGGGGATCGTCGCGCTCAACATCTTCGTGGCCGTGGTGCTGCGCAAGTTCTTCGACACCTCGATCCCCGACGCCTACGACTTCGGCCGCATGCTGCTCGGGATCCTGATCTTCTGGGGCATCGCGGCCACCAGCTACCGCGGCGGCCACATCACGGTCGACCTGGTCTGGACGGCGGCCGGCCCGCGCATGCGCCGCGCGATCGACATCTTCGCCACGCTGGTGCTGCTGCTGGTGGTGGCGGTGCAGACCGCGATGCTGTTCGACAAGGTGCGGCTCACCTACACCGACAACGTGCTGACCTACGACATGAACATCCCCACCTGGCCGTTCTATGCCGTGGCCTGGGCCGGCGACGTGTCGGCCGTGATCCTGATCGCGGTGCGCACCTGGCGGCTGATCTTCCATCCCGAGCTGCTGCACGACGAGCACGTCGAAGAGAAGGTGAGCGAATGAGCACCGATGCAGTCGCCCTGCTGGGCTTCGTCGCCCTGTTCGTGCTGATGCTGCTGCGCGTGCCCGTGGGCATGGCGATGGGGCTGGTCGGCGTCACCGGCTACAGCTACCTCGTGGGGCCCGGCCCCGCGCTCAAGCTGGTGGGCCAGACCTCGATGCGCACCGTGACCGACTACACCTTCGGCGTGATCCCCATGTTCATGCTGATGGGCGCGCTGGTCTCGGTGTCGGGCGTGAGCCGCGAGCTGTTCCGCGCCGCCAACTCGATGATCGGCCACCTGCGCGGCGGCCTCGGCGTGGCCACGGTGGTGGCCTGCGGCGGCTTCGCGGCGATCTGCGGCTCCTCGGTCGCCACGGCCGCCACCTTCTCGTCGGTGGCCTATCCCGAGATGCGGCGCTTCGGCTACCCGCAGTCCTTCGCCACCGGCGTGATCGCCGCGGGCGGCACGCTGGGCGCGATGCTGCCGCCGTCGACCGTGCTCGCGGTCTACGCCATCCTCACGCAGCAGGACATCGGCAAGCTGTTCATGGCCGGCATCGTGCCGGGCCTGCTCGCGATGCTGATGTACGTGCTGACCATCGTGGTCATCGTGCGCGTGAAGCCCGGCTGGCTGCCGCGCGGCGAGGCGCGGGCGTGGAGCGAGCGCGCGGCCGAGCTCAAGAACGTGTGGGCGCCGATCGTGCTGTTCCTGTTCGTGATCGGCGGGCTGTACGGCGGCTTCTTCACGCCCACCGAGGCCGGCGGCGTGGGCGCGAGCGGTGCCTTCATCCTCGGCGTGCTGCGCGGGCGGCTCGACCGCGCGAAGATCCGCGAGGCCCTGCTGTCGGCCACGCGCACGGCGGCGGCGGTGTTCACCGTGCTGATCGGTGCGCTCTTGTTCGGCTACTTCCTCACAATCACGCAGAGCCCGCAGAAGCTCACCGAGTTCCTCACCGGCCTGGGCGTGGGCCGCTACGGCGTGCTCGCGCTGATCATGGTGATGTACCTGGTGCTCGGCTGCCTGATGGACGCGATGGCGATGATCATCCTCACGGTGCCGATCATCTATCCGGTGATCTTGCATCTGGGCTTCGACCCGATCTGGTTCGGCATCATCATCGTGATGACGGTGGAGCTCGGGCTGATCCATCCGCCCGTGGGCATGAACGTGTTCGTCATCAAGAGCGTGGTGAAGGACGTGAGCTTCACCACCATCTTCAAGGGCGTGCTGCCCTTCGTGGCGACCGACATCCTGCGGCTGGTGATCCTGATCGCGTTCCCCGCGATCGCGCTGTGGCTGCCCGGGCGCATGGGATGAAGGCAGCAAGCAGAATCGAACACATGAGCACCAAGGAAATCGTCCATACCGTCCGCGTCGAATTCGGCGACTGCGACCCCGCCGGCATCGTCTGGTTCCCGAACTTCTTCCGCTGGATCGACGCGGCCTCGCGCCACTTCTTCCACCAGTGCGGCGTGCCGCGCTGGGAGGAGACCACGAAGACGCTCGGCGTGATCGGCACGCCGCTGGTCGACACCCACACGCGCTTCGTCAAGACCGCGAGCTACGGCGACACGCTAGAGATCGCGGTGCGCATCGCCGAGTGGCGCGAGAAGAGCTTCGTGCAGGCCTACCGCGTGACGCGCGGCGACGACCTGATCCTCGAATGCGAGGAGGTGCGCATCTTCGGCGGCAAGCGCGAGGACGGCAGCCTGCGCGCGCTGCCGGTGCCGCCGTCGATCCGCGCGCTCTGCGAATAGGGCGGCGCCGGGGCCGCGAGGGGCGGCGGGCGGCTTTCATCGCGGTGTCATGGCGCTCGCGCAGATTCGTGCGCGCCCCGCCATCGACCCCACACGCGAAAAGAAATCCCCCATGGAAAGACGTTCCTTCCTGCGCCGCGGCCTGTTCTACACGGTCGCCGCTGCCACCCCTCCCGTGCTGAGCGCCTGCGGCGGCGGAGGCAGCGACGGGATCGTGTTCCCGATCGTGCCGCCGCCCGCTCCCGCGCCGGCACCGCCGCCACCCGCGCCCGAACCCGCGGGCCGCTATGCCTTCGGCCAGGGCGTGGCCTCGGGCGATCCGAAGGACACCAGCATCGTCTTCTGGACCCGCTGCGTGCGCACCGGCACCGCCGCCGACAGCGCGGCCATCGCGCTGCGGCTCGAGGTGTCGGACACCTCGGGCTTCGGCAACCTGGTGGCGAAGGTCGCGCTCGAGGCCTCGGACCGCTTCGACCGCACCGTGCGCGCCAAGGTCACGGGCCTCTCGCCCGACACGCGCTACTTCTTCCGCTTCGTCGCGGGCAGCGACGTCAGCGCCACCGGCCGCACGCGCACCGCGCCGGCCGCCGACAGCCAGCGCCAGCAGCTGCGCTTCGCCTGGTTCACCTGCCAGGACTGGCTGATCAACCACTGGGGCGCGCTCGACCTGCTCGCGGCCGAGGACGACCTCGACTTCACGGTGCACGTGGGCGACTACGTCTACGAGACCGTGGGCGCGAAGTTCCAGGCCGGCGTGGCCGAGCCCGCGCACCAGGCGATCCAGCTGCCCAACGGCGTGGCGCTGGCCGACGGCAGCGTCTACGCCAACACGGTCGACGACTACCGCACGCTCTACCGCACCTACCGCGGCGACGCGCGGCTGCAGGCGGTGCATGCGAAGTTCCCGCTGATCGCGATCTGGGACGACCACGAGTTCTCGGACGACTGCTGGCAGGACCACCAGACCTACACCAACGCCAACACCCAGCAGACCGCGCGCCGCCGCGGCGCGAGCCAGGCCTGGGCCGAGTACATGCCGGTGGACTTCGGCGATGTCTCCTTCGACATGGCAAACCCGGCCTACGACAACATCAAGATCTACCGCGACTTCCGCTTCGGCCCGCTGCTGCACCTGGTGATGACCGACGAGCGGCTGTACCGCGACGACCACGTGATCTCCGAGGCACTGGTCGCGCAGCAGACGGGCGGCGATCCGGTCAATGGCAACAGCTCGATCGGCTCGCGCTACTTCGCGCCGCAGACGACGCTGCTGGCGCTCGAGGCGATGCGCACGCAGCAGCTCGGCCGGGCGCCGAGCATCCTCGGCCCGACGCAGACCGACTGGTGGAAGACCACGCTGAAGAACTCGAACGCCACCTGGAAGGTCTGGGGCAACGAGGTCTCGCTGAGCCGCATGTGGGTGGACCTGACGCAGATGGCGCCGCCGCCCTACAACCAGCGCTACGTCGTCAACTGCGACGCCTGGGACGGCTATCCGAGCCACAAGGCCGACCTGATGGGCTACCTGAAGGCGCAGAACATCCGCAACGTGGTGGCGATCACGGGCGACCTGCATGCCTTCCAGTGCGGCCTGATCCGCGACCTGCCCGATCCCGCGGCCGGCACGCCGGTGCTGGTCGACTTCGTCTGCGCGGGCGTCAGCAGTTCCTCGTTCTACAGCTACATCAAGGCCGGCTCGCAGGGCACGCCGCTCACCGCGCTGACCGCCACGCCCGCGGCCTTCGAGCAGGTCATGCGCGGCAACAACCCCGACCTGCTGTTCTCCGACCACGACGCGCAGGGCTATGCGAGCGCGACGGTCACGGCGCAGTCCTTCACCGTCGTCTTCAACAAGGTCAAGCCGCTCGACGCGGGCAAGGTGCCCGCGAGCCCGCTGCTCAAGCGCACGCGGATCCGCGTGAATGCCGGCAGCACGACGCCGGTGATCGAAGACAACGTCTGAGACGGACGGGCTGCGGATACGGACAGCCGAACGCAGAAGGCAGACCAAAGCGCGCAGAGGTTGCAGAAGGAACAACCGATCTCCAGATGTCCTTCTGCGACTTCTGCGAGACCTTCGCGCCTTCTGTGTTCGGCTGCCCGCCTTTCCTGCGACCTCAGGATCTCGCGACCGCCAGCTTCGCGAGCAGGCCGTCGACGCCGCGCTCGATCAGGTCGAAGGCCTCGACGAAGGCCTGCCGGTCGCCGTACCAGGGATCGGGCACGTCGCCCGAGAGCCCGTCGGCGAAGTCGGTCAGCAGATGGATCTTGTGCGCCGTGCCCGCGGGCGCGAGGCGACGCAAGGCCGCGCAGTGCTGGCCGGTCATGCCGACGATGGTGTCGAAACGCTCGAAGTCCGAGGCCCGCACCTGCCGCGCGCGATGCGCGGGCATCTCGATGCCGCGCCGCCGCGCCTCGGCCACCGAGCGCGGGTCGGGCGGATTGCCGCGCTCCTCATCGGAGATCGCGGCGCTGTCGACCTCGAGCGCGAGCTGCGCGGCGCGGGCCTTGTGGGCGAGCAGGGCGTGGGCGGTGGGGGAACGGCAGATGTTGCCGGTGCAGATGAAGAGGACGGAAGCCTGGGTCATGGCCGCATTGTCCTGCCCGGACATGATGGCACCGCGCAACTTAACGCAGCCTGACCACCACACGGGCCCGTGTCGCATCGAGGCGCCATCGCAACACCGTGGCCTTAAAACCCTGCATCGAACGCTGAAACGCGCATTTCGGGTTGCCCTCGCGATGACGCAGTGCAACAATCCTGCATCTTCACTTCGGAGCCTCGTGCGTGGACAGTGCCAGTTGGATCAGTGACCAGACGCGTGCCGTGGCATGCGCGGCACACCCGGCTCCGTAGCGCAGGCTTCTTGCGCGCCGCGGCCGACGTGCCCGCGGCGTGATGCCTGCCCTCCCTGGCAGGCTCTCCCTCCCCCGACATCCGTTTCGTCACTGGCGTCTCTTTGCCAGCCAGCGTGGTCCATGCCACGAGGTCCTCTCGCCCGTCACGGGTCGAAGGAGCCTTGTCATGCGTCAACTCGTTCTTCATCGCCAGCCCCTGCATCGTGGCCACGTCGCCACGCATGACGCCGACCCGCGCGCCGCGTCGGCACGCCGGTCCGCGGCCGACGTGCTGCAACCCGAGGCCGACCAGGAGCTCGACAAGTCCGCTTCGTTCTGGAGCACGCGGCGCATTCGCTGCTTCCTGCTGCTGGTGCCGGGCCAGGGCAGGCGTTCGTAGCGCCTGTCCACCGGCACGTCGCACCGACCGTTGCATTCGAACGAAGCATCGCGCTTTCATCCACCCATCTTCACGGAGGCCTCATGGACCCAGACCCTCGCTGGCGCCGCTGCGCGCCTCCCCTGCCTGACCGCGCCATGCGCCGGTCGGCCTTCATCGCCATGAACCATCCGCGGCACACCGAGCCGCGAAGGACCTTCACCTCCGGCTGACCCGCGGGAGGTTCTCCTTCGCGCGCCCCGTTGCGCGCCTCGCCAGGAGAACCTCGAATGAACCGCCAACAATGCCTGCGGCCCGCCACCAGGGCCGCCCTCCTCGTCCTCATGGTCCGCCTTGCAGGCGACCCGCGTCCTCCACGCCACGAAGGAGAAGGCGCATGAAGAACGTCTTCAAGTCCTTCTTCGAAAGCTTCCTGCGCAGCCGCCGCATGCTGCATCACTTCGAGCGCTGGCAGACGCTGCTGGGCTCGAAGCCGGTGGGCACCGCCTCGGCCGCGATGCCGCCCGAGATCGCGAACGCGCTGAGCGCCGCCTCGCTGGCCGATGCAAGCGACATGCTCGCGCAGCTCGACAGCTCGCCCCAGGGCCTGAGCGAGGAACACGCCACCGCGCTGCGCAAGCGTCTGGGCGGCAACGAGGTGAACCACGAGAAGCCGCTGCCGTGGTGGACCCACCTGTGGCAGTGCTACCGCAATCCCTTCAACCTGCTGCTGACCGTGCTCGCGCTGGTCTCCTACGTCACAGAGGACATGAAGGCCGCGGTGGTGATCGGCAGCATGGTGGTGCTGTCGACGGTGCTGCGCTTCCTGCAGGAGTCGCGCTCGAACAAGGCGGCCGACGAGCTCAAGGCGATGGTCAGCAACACCTCGACCGTGCTGCGGCCCGAGGAAGGCACGGGCGGCGCGCTGCGCATCGAGGTGCCGATGCGCGACCTGGTGCCCGGCGACCTGATCGCGCTGTCGGCCGGCGACATGATCCCGGCCGACTGCCGGCTGCTCTCGGCCAAGGATCTGTTCATCAGCCAGTCGGCGCTGACCGGCGAGGCGATGCCGGTCGAGAAGTTCGCCAGCGTGCCCGCCACCGGCAGCACGAGCGGTGTGCTCGAGCGCGACAACCTGCTGTTCATGGGCACCAACGTGATCAGCGGCACCGCGACCGCGCTGATCGTGCACACCGGCGCGCGCACCTTCTTCGGCGCGCTGGCGCAGCGCGTGAGCGCCACCGACCGCGGCACCACGGCCTTCCAGGCCGGCATCAACCGCGTGAGCTGGGTGCTGATCCGCTTCATGCTGGTGATGGCGCCGCTGGTGCTGGTGATCAATGGCGTGACCAAGGGCGACTGGTGGGAGGCGGCGCTGTTCGCGCTGTCGATCGCGGTCGGCCTCACGCCCGAGATGCTGCCGATGATCGTGACCGCCACGCTCGCCAAGGGCGCGGTCGTGATGTCGCGCCAGAAGGTGATCGTCAAGCGCCTCGAGGCGATCCACAACTTCGGCGCCATGGACGTGCTGTGCACCGACAAGACCGGCACGCTGACGCAGGACCGCATCGTGCTCGAGCGCCACACCAACGCCTGGGGCGAGGGCTCCGACCACGTGCTGCAGCTGGCCTACCTCAACAGCTTCCACCAGACCGGCCTGAAGAACCTGCTCGACAAGGCGGTGCTGAGCCATGCGCAGATGCAGCTCGACACCCGGCTGCAGACCGACTGGCGCAAGCTCGACGAGGTGCCCTTCGACTTCTCGCGCCGCCGCATGTCGGTGGTGGTGGCCGGCAGCGACGCGGCCGAGGAACACCTGCTGATCTGCAAGGGCGCGCTCGAGGAAGTGCTGGCCGTGTGCAGCGCGGTCGAGCGCGGCGCCGAGGTGCTCGCGCTCGACGCGGAGGTGCTCGCGCGCATCCACGCCGTGGCCTCGGAACTCAATGCCCAGGGCCTGCGCGTGGTGGCCGTGGCCAGCCGCGCGCTGCGCGGCGAGGAGCGCCGCGCCGCCTACGGCGTGGCCGATGAGGCCGGCCTCACGCTGCTGGGCTACGTGGCCTTCCTCGATCCGCCGAAGGAATCGACCGCGCCCGCGCTGCGCGCGCTGGCCGAGCACGGCGTGGCGGTGAAGGTGCTGACCGGCGACAACGAGCTCGTGACGCGCAAGGTCTGCGCCGACGTCGGCATCGAGGCCGGCCGCATGGTGCTGGGCCACGAGGTCGAGCGCATGAACGAGGCCGAGCTGCGCCAGATCGTCGAGAAGCGCCAGGTCTTCGCCAAGCTCACGCCCGCGCACAAGGAGCGCATCGTGCAGGCGCTGCATGCCAACGGCCACGTGGTCGGCTTCATGGGCGACGGCATCAACGACGCGCCCGCGCTGCGCGCGGCCGACATCGGCATCTCGGTCGACGGCGCGGTGGACGTGGCCAAGGAATCGGCCGACATCATCCTGCTCGAGAAGAGCCTGATGGTGCTCGAGCAGGGCGTGGTGGAGGGCCGCCGCACCTTCGCGAACATGCTCAAGTACATCAAGCTCACCGCGAGCTCGAACTTCGGCAACGTGTTCTCGGTGCTGGTGGCGAGCGCCTTCCTGCCCTTCCTGCCGATGCTGCCGCTGCACCTGCTGGTGCAGAACCTGCTGTACGACGTGTCGCAGATCGCGATTCCGTTCGACAACGTCGACGAGGAGTTCCTGCGCAAGCCGCAGAGCTGGAACCCGGGCGACCTGGGGCGCTTCATGGTGTTCTTCGGGCCGCTGAGCTCGGTGTTCGACATCCTGACCTATGCCGTGATGTGGTTCGTGTTCGCCGCCAACTCGCCCGAGCACCAGACCCTGTTCCAGTCGGGCTGGTTCGTCGAGGGACTGCTCTCGCAGACGCTGATCGTGCACCTGATCCGCACGCGCCGGATTCCTTTCCTGCAAAGCCGCGCGGCCTGGCCGCTCTTGATCATGGGCGCGGCGATCGCGGCCGTGGGCATCTGGCTGCCGATGGGGCCGGTGGCGCACTACTTCAAGCTCGAGGCGCTGCCGCTGGGCTACTTCCCGTGGCTCTTGCTGATGCTCGGCGGCTACGCGGCACTGGTGCAGGCGGTGAAGGGCTGGTACGCGCGGCGCTACGGCTGGCAATGAGCCGATGACGACAGGAGGGGGTGGCGGTTGTCACATGCCGCCGCTACCCTGGTTCGCGAACGACGAGGAGGAGATCCGCATGGAAGCAATACAGAACTTCAACCTGCCTTCGCTGCTCGACACCCTGCTGAGCGTCTTCACGGCCTTCGTGCTGGGCTCGCTGATCGGCTTCGAGCGCCAGGTGCGCCAGCGCACCGCCGGGCTGCGCACCAACACGCTGGTGGCCGTGGGCGCGGCCGTGTTCGTCGACATGGCCAACCGCCTGCACGGCCACGACGGCGCGGTGCACGTGGCGGCCTACGTGGTCTCGGGCATCGGCTTTCTCGGCGCGGGCGCGATCATGAAGGAAGGCGCCAACATCACGGGCCTCAACACCGCGGCCACCCTGTGGGGATCGGCCGCCGTGGGCGCCTGCGCGGGCGCCGACCTGATCGGCGAGGCCGTGATCGCCGCGCTGTTCGTGCTCGCGAGCAACACCCTGCTGCGGCCCGTGGTCAACCGCATCAACCGGCAGCCGGTGAAGGAGGAGTCGGGCGAGGCCAGCTACACCGTGCGCGTGATCTGCACGCGCGCCTCGCGGCCCGAGGTGATGGACCAGGTGCTGCTGCTGCTCGAGGAAGCCAACTACCCGGTGCGCGACGTCGACCAGCATGCCTTCGGCGCCACCGACACCGAGATCGAGGCCACGCTCTATGCGACCGCGGTCGAGGCCGAGGAGCTCGACCGGGTGGTCGCGGAGCTCGAGGCGCTGGAGGGGGTGCAGCAGGCGTTCTGGAACGCGAGCGCGGAGGACTGAGCCCGTGCCGCCCATGAAAAAAGCGGCATCGCCTTCCAGCGATGCCGCCCTCTTCGAGACAGCGGATCGAAGCGTCGCGCTCAGACGCCGAGGATCGACACCGCCTTGGTGTTGAGGTAGGCCTCGAGCGCCTCCGGGCCGCCTTCCGAGCCGTAGCCCGAGTCCTTCACGCCACCGAACGGCATCTCGGGCGACGGGGTCGCGGGCTGGTTGACCCACAGCATGCCGAGTTCGAGCTTCTGGCTCAGCAGGTGCGCGTTCTTGATCGACTTGGTGAACGCATAGCCGGCCAGGCCGAAGGGCAGGCGGTTGGATTCGGCGATGGCCTCGTCCAGCGTGTCGAAGCCGCGGATCGCGGCGATCGGGCCGAAGGGCTCGTTGTTGAAGACGTCGGCGTCCAGCGGCACGTCGGTCAGCACGGTGGGGGCGAAGAAGTTGCCGGCATCGCCGACGCGCTCGCCGCCGGTGGCGATGGTCGCGCCCTTCTTGCGGGCGTCGTCGAGCACATGCGCCATGGCCGTGAGGCGGCGCGCATTGGCCAGCGGGCCCAGGGTGGTGCCGTCGGCCAGGCCGTCGCCGAGCTTCAGGCCTTCGGCGTGCTTGACCATGGCCTTGGCGAATTCCTCGCGGATGCTGTTGTGCACCAGGAAGCGGGTCGGCGAGATGCAGACCTGGCCCGCGTTGCGGAACTTGGCGGCACCGGCGGCCTTGGCGGCCAGCGCGACGTCGGCGTCCTCGGCCACGATCACCGGGGCGTGGCCGCCCAGTTCCATGGTCACGCGCTTCATGTGCTGGCCGGCCAGGCCGGCGAGCTGCTTGCCGACGGGGGTCGAGCCGGTGAAGGTGACCTTGCGGATGATCGGGTGCGGGATCAGGTAGGCCGAGATCTCGGCCGGGTTGCCGAACACCAGGCCGACGGTGCCGGCAGGAATGCCGGCGTCGACGAAGGCCTGCAGCAGGGCGGCGGGCGACGCGGGGGTCTCCTCGGGCGCCTTCACGAGGAAGGAGCAGCCGGTGGCCAGCGCGGCGCCGAGCTTGCGCACGACCTGGTTGATCGGGAAGTTCCAGGGCGTGAAGGCGGCCACGGGGCCCACGGGCTCCTTGATGACCAGCTGCTGCGCCGCGAGGTTGCGCGAGGGCACGATGCGGCCGTAGACGCGGCGGCCTTCGTCGGCGAACCATTCGATGATGTCGGCGGCGGCCAGGGTCTCGCCCTTGGCTTCGGCCAGCGGCTTGCCCTGTTCCTGCGTCAGCAGCTTGGCGATGTCGCCGGCGCGTTCGCGGATCAGGCCGGCGGCGCGGCGCATCACGGCGGCGCGCTCATGGGCCGGGGTGTTGCGCCAGGCGTCGAAGCCGCGCTGGGCGGCGGCCAGGGCGCGGTCGAGGTCGGGGATGCCGGCATGCGCCACCTTGCCGATGACCTGGCCGGTGGCCGGGTTCACCACGTCGAGGGTCTTGCGGCTGGCGGCGTCCACCCATTCGTTGTCGATCAGCAGGCGGGTGTCGGTATAGGAGGAGGCGGTCATGGCGAGCTTTTCCTTCGGCAGGGGATGGGAGTGGAAACGGGGAGTTCGGATGGCGGCACGGCGCCCGAAAAGGCGCGTGCGGCTGGGCGGCAGCGGGCTGCCGGGGCGCATAGGTTAACCCGAGTCGGGGATGCGCGCAGGCGGCCGCCCGCCTCCCCCGCCGGGGAAGGGCGTTTGGCGCACCGGTGCTCAGAGCACCAGCAGCGCCCGGAAGTCGTTGACGTTGGTGTGCGTCGGCCCGGTCACGAACAGGTCGCCGATGGCATCAAAGTAGCCGTAGGCGTCGTTGCGGTCGAGGTGATCGGACAGCTTGCGGCCCGCGTTGGCGGCGCGCGCCAGGGTGTCGGGCGTGACGTAGGCGCCGGCGTTGTCCTCCACGCCGTCGATGCCGTCGGTGTCGGCCGCCAGCGCCCACACGTCGGCCTGGCCCAGCAGCGCGCCCGCGAGCCCCATGCAGAACTCGCCGGCGCGTCCGCCCCGGCCCTTGGCCTGGCCGGGCTGGCGCGGCCGGATGGTGACCGTGGTCTCGCCGCCCGAGAGGATCACGCAGGGCTTGGCGAACGGCGCGCCGCGCTGGGCCACGGCGCGCGCGAGCGCGGCATGCACCTTGCCGACCTCGCGCGATTCGCCCTCCATCTCGTCGCTGAGGATGTGGGCCTCGATGCCGGCCGCGCGCGCGGCCGCGGCGGCCGCCTCGAGGGACTGCTGCGGCGCCGCGATCATGTGGGTCTCATGGCCCTGGAACACGGCGTCGCCGGGCTTGGGGGTTTCGAGCGCGCCGCTCTCGAGCTGCGCGCGCACCGGCGCCGGCACCTCGATGCGGTAGCGGTCGAGGATGGCCAGCGCGTCGGCGCAGGTGGTGGCGTCGGGCACGGTGGGGCCGCTGGCGATCACGGCCGGGTCGTCGCCGGGCACGTCGCTGATGGTGAGCGTGACCACGCGCGCCGGCGCGCAGGCCGCCGCGAGCCGGCCGCCCTTGATGCGCGAGAGGTGCTTGCGCACGCAGTTCATCTCGCCGATGTGGGCGCCGCTGTCGAGCAGCTGCTTGTTGATGCGCTGCTTGTCGGCCAGCGTCAGGCCCTCGGCCGGCAGCACCAGCAGCGAGGAGCCGCCGCCCGAGATCAGGCACAGCACGAGGTCGTCGGCGGTCAGGCCTTCGGTCAGCGCGAGGATGCGCTCGGCCGCCTGCTGGCCGGCCGCGTCGGGCACGGGATGCGCGGCCTCGACGATCTCGATGCGGCTGGGCAGCCCCTCGGGCCGCGGCGGAATGTGGTCGTAGCGCGTGACCACCAGGCCCGACAGCGGCGCGTCGGCCGGCCACAACGCCTCGAGCGCCTGCACCATCGAACCGCCGGCCTTGCCGGCACCGAGCACCAGCGTGCGGCCCTTGGGCGGCTTGGGCAGGTGCGCGCCCAGGGTCGACAGCGGCAGCGCGCGGTCGACCGCGACGCGGTAGAGGTGTTCGAGGAAGGCGCGCGGCGCCTGGCGGGGATCGGGAGCGGTCGCGTCTTGCAGCGAGGGGGTCGGGGTCTTGGCGGTCATGGGTGGCGTTGTCTCCGGGGCCTGCATTTTGCGGCGGACCGAGGTCCGCCCTCTTGACCGCGGTCTAGTTCGTCGTCTTTGCGCCGCCCTGGAACCAGCGGCCGATCAGTGCACGCTCCTCGTCGGTGATCGAGGTGGCGTTGTTCATCGGCATGATCTTCGTGACCACCACCTGCTGGTAGATGGCCTGGGCGTGGGCGCTCACCTGCTCGGGCGAGTCGACGCGCACGTTCTTCATCTGCACGCTCGCGCCGTGGCACATGTAGCAGCGCTGCTCGAGCACCTTCTGCACGTCCTGGTAGGCCACGGCCGGCGCGCTCGGCGCGGCGGCGGCCACGGGGGCGGCGGGCTCGGGCTTCATCCAGACGATGGTGAGGCCGAGCACGGCCACGCCGACCATCGCATAGGGCAGCGGGTTGCGCGCGTTGCCGAGCTTGAAGCGGTGGCGCACCACGAAGAACTGCCGGATCGCCGCGCCGCCGAGCATGATCAGCAGCAGCACGATCCAGTTGTACTTGTGGGTGTAGGTGAAGCTGTAGTGGTTGCTCAGCATCGCGAACAGCACCGGCAGCGTGAAGTAGGTGTTGTGCACGCTGCGCTGCTTGCCGCGCTGGCCGTGCACCGGGTCGACCGGGCGGCCTTCGCGCAGGGCCTGCACGTTCTTGCGCTGGCCCGGGATGATCCAGAAGAACACGTTGCCGCTCATGGTCGTGGCCATCATGGCGCCGACCAGCAGGAAGGCCGCGCGGCCCGCGAACCACTGGCAGGCCAGCCAGGCCGCGAAGGCCACGAAGATCGCGACCAGCACGCCGACGATGGTGTCGCCGTTCTTGCGCCGGCCGAACAGCTGGCAGATGCTGTCGTAGACCATCCAGAACACGACCAGGAAGGCCAGCGCCACGGCGATCGCCGCGCCCGGCTGCCAGTCCATCTTCGACTTGTCGATCAGGTAGGTGCTGGCGTTCCAGAGGTACGACATGGTGAAGAGCGCGAAGCCCGTGAGCCATGTGGAGTAGCTCTCCCAGTACGACCAGTGCAGGTGGTCCGGCAGCTTCTTGGGCGCCAGCAGGTACTTCTGCATGTTGTAGAAGCCGCCGCCGTGCACGGCCCACTGCTCGCCGCCCACGCCCTTGTCGAGCGATTCCTGGTCCTGCGGCTTCTCGAGGCTGTTGTCCAGCATCACGAAGTAGAAGGAGGCGCCGATCCAGGCGATGGCCGTGATGACGTGGACCCAGCGCAGCAGCAGGTTGGCCCAGTCGAGGTAGTAGCTTTCCATGAGGTGCTCTCTCAATCCGCTCGGCGCGGGGGAACGCCGGGCGCGGATGTCTTCGTCCTGCTCACCACTGCGGGCGCTGTAAGCAGAGAAAGTGCCGCGAACGCAGGCTCCGGGTGGGCCTCGCTCCGCTGCGGCAGATACTTGTGGACTGAAAGTGTATACAGTTTTGGCGTGGGGCGGCGTGGTTTTTTGCGGAGCCGGTGCCGGGAAAACCCTGTTCGTGCACCGAAGCGCCCGACTCAGCCCAGCGATTGCAACAACTGTGCCGCCACCGCGACCGCGATCACCTCGGGCTCCTTGCCCGTGATGCCCGGCACGCCGATCGGACAGGTGATGCGCGCCAGCTCGGCCGCAGTGAAGCCGCGCGCCTCGAGCCGGTGGCTGAAAGTGGCCCACTTGGTCTTGCTGCCGATCAGGCCGATGTAGGGCAGGTCGTCGCGCTCGCGCAGGCGGCGCAGGCAGGCGATCACGATGTCGAGGTCCTCGGCATGGCTGAAGCTCATGATCAGCACGCGGCTGCCGGGCGCGAGCGAGGCCACCGCGTCCTGCACCGGCTCGGAATGCTCGGTCTCGACCTGGGCGGGCAGTTCTTCGGGGAACACGCCGTCGCGGCTGTCGATCCAGCGCACCGAGAACGGCAGGCCCGCGAGCAGCCGCGCGATCGCCGCGCCCACATGGCCGCCGCCGAACAGCGCCACCGGCCGCAAACGCTCGACCAGCGCGCGCCTCAGCTCGGGGATGTCGGTGGCCGAGACGCGCCGGAACGAGAGGAACACCACGCCGCCGCAGCACTGGCCCAGGCTCGGGCCCAGCGGATAGCGCTGGATGCCCTCCATCGCGCGCGCGCCGGCCAGCAGCTCGCGTGCTTCCTGCGTGGCCTGGAACTCGAGCTGGCCGCCGCCAATGGTGGCCGTGAGGCCCTCGGCCCAGACCGCCATCCAGGTGCCGGCCTCGCGCGGCGCCGAGCCCTGCGTGGATTCGACGCGCACCAGCACCGCGTCTTCGTCGCGAAGACGGGCCAGCAGTTGGTCGACCGCGCCGTTCATGAGGGATACCTTCGGTTGCCGGCGAGTGAGGGACTCACGGTATAAACCCGGCGATGAATTTTCAGCCCACGACGCGCCGCCTTGCCCTGGCGGTGTCTTTCCTCGCCGCGCTCTGGCTCGCCGGATGCGGCACCACCGGTTCGGTGCCCGGTCAACTGAGCAAGGCCACCGCCGAACCCGGCGCCAGCGGCCGGCCGGCGCCGCGCGCATCGAATGCCACCAGCGCGCGCGACTACCGGCGCGACGCCGCGCGCCATGTCTATGACCTCAACAACCGCCGCATCTATGGCGGGCAGCTGCCGCCGGTGTTGTACGCGGTCGGCACGCTGCAGGTCAGCCTCGACGGCAGCGGCCGCGTGGTCTCGCTGCACTGGCTGCGCGCGCCCCAGCATGCGCCCGAGGTCATCGCCGAGATCGAGCGCACCGTGCTGCAGGCCGCGCCCTTCCCGGCCGCGTCGCGGCTCGGCCCGGTCGTGTGGACCGACACCTGGCTCTGGGACAAGAGCGGGCGCTTCCAGCTCGACACGCTGACCGAAGGGCAGCTGCAGCAGTAGCGCCCCCGCCGCTCTCCGGACGGGGAGCGGCGAAAAGCCTCCGACAGTCACGCTGTCGGCGTTCACGACCCCCGGTAGGTCGAATAGCTCCACGGGCTCACCAAGAGCGGCACGTGGTAGTGCTGGTCGGCATGCGCCACGCCGAAGTCCAGCGACACCTTGTTGAGGAAGTTCGGCTCGGGCAGCGCCACGCCGCGCGCCTTGAAGTACCCCGCCACGTCGAACACCAGCCGGTAGGTGCCGGTCTTCAGCGTGCTGTTGTCGTAGAGCGGGCCGTCGCTGCGGCCGTCGGCATTCAGCGTGAAGCGCTTGACCAGCGTGGCCGTGTCGCCGGCGGTGGTGAAGAGCGCGACCTCCATGCCGGCCGCGGGGCCGCCATGCATCGTGTCCAGTACGTGGGTGCTCAGGCCCATGGGAGTTTCCTTCGGTCGGTCAGGTGAGAGTGCGGGATATTCCGGTGGACAAAAGTGTATACAGTTGTCGGCTTTCGGTCTATCATGAAAAACATGGAGTCCTCCACCACCCGTTCGATCGTCGATGCGCTCACCCGCGCGATCGTCGACCACCGGCTTCAGCCCGGCACCAAGCTGGCCGAGCAGAAGCTGGCGGACCATTTCGGCGTGTCGCGCACGCTGGTGCGCCAGGCGCTGTTCCAGCTCGCGCAGAACAAGCTGATCCGGCTCGAGCCCGCGCGCGGCGCCTTCGTGGCGGCGCCCGCGGTCGACGAGGCCAAGCAGGTGTTCGCGGTGCGCCGCATGCTCGAGGCCGAGATGACGCGCGAGTTCGTGCGCACCGTCACGCCGGCCAAGATCAAGGCGCTCAAGGAACACGTGGCGCTCGAGAAATCGGCCGTGTCGGGCGAGGACGTCTCGGGCCGCACCGAGCTGCTCGGCGACTTCCACGTGCGCATGGCCGAGCTCATGGGCAACCAGGTGCTGGCGCAGATCCTCGGCGAGCTGATCTCGCGCTGCGCCCTCATCACGCTCATGTACCAGAGCACCAGCGCCGCCGAGCATTCGAACGACGAGCACGCCGACATCGTCAAGGCGCTGGCCGCGCGCGACGAGGAGCGCGCCGTGCGCCTGATGACCGAGCACCTGCAGCACGTCGAGGCCAACCTGGTGTTCGACCGCAAGGTGCCCACCAGCGACATCTCCCTCGCATTGTCCTGACCCCTTCCACCATGACCGTCTACGACACCACCCTGCCCTACCCGCGCGACCTCGTCGGCTACGGCCGCAACCCGCCCCACGCGCAGTGGCCCGGCAACGCGCGCATCGCGGTGCAGTTCGTCCTCAACTACGAGGAAGGCGGCGAGAACGCCACGCTGCACGGCGACGCCGGCTCGGAACAGTTCCTCTCGGAGATGTTCAATCCCGCGAGCTATCCCGACCGCCACATCAGCATGGAAGGCATCTACGAATACGGCTCGCGCGTGGGCGTGTGGCGCCTCTTGCGCGAGTTCGAGAAGCGCGGCCTGCCGCTCACCGTGTTCGGCGTCGGCATGGCGCTCGAGCGCCATCCCGAGCTCACGGCCGCCTTCAAGGAACTGGGCCACGAGATCGCCTGCCACGGCTGGCGCTGGATCCACTACCAGAACATCGACGAGGCCACCGAGCGCGAGCACATGCGCCTGGGCATGGAGGCGATCGAGAAGCTCACGGGCGAGCGCGCCCTGGGCTGGTACACCGGCCGCGACAGCCCGCGCACGCGCCGGCTGGTGGCCGACTACGGCGGCTTCGAGTACGACAGCGACTACTACGGCGACGACCTGCCGTTCTGGATGAAGGTGCGCAAGACCGACGGCAGCACCGTGCCGCAGCTCATCGTGCCCTACACGCTCGACTGCAACGACATGCGCTTCGCGCTGCCGCAGGGCTACTCGCACGCCGATCCCTTCTTCCAGTACATGAAGGACAGCTTCGACGCGCTCTACGCCGAGGGCGACGAGGCGCCGAAGATGATGAGCATCGGCATGCACTGCCGCCTGCTCGGGCGCCCGGGCCGCATCGTGGCGCTGCAGCGCTTTCTCGATCACATCGCCAGCCACGAGCGGGTGTGGGTCTGCCGCCGCGTCGACATCGCGCGGCACTGGAAGAAGACCCATCCGTTCGAAGCCTCTTCCCAAGCCTCGCAAGCTTGATTCATACGGAGGACACACACGCCATGAGCCTGACCATCGAACAACTGAACGCCGCGGGCGCCGACGAAGCCGTCGCGCTGCTCGACGGCACCTACGAGCACTCGCCGTGGATCGCGCGCCAGGCGCTGGCCGCGCGCCCGTTCCGTTCGCTGCAGCACCTGAAGTACGCGCTCGCGCAGGCCGTGAACACGGCCACCAGGGAAGAGCGCCTGGCCCTGATCCGCGCCCACCCCGAGCTCGCGGGCAAGGCGATGGTCAGCAAGACGCTGACGGCCGAGTCGACCAACGAGCAGGGCAAGGCGGGCCTTACCGACTGCACGCCCGAGGAGTTCGCGAAGATCCAGCGGCTCAACGCCGACTACAACGCGAAGTTCGGCTTCCCCTTCATCCTCGCGGTGCGCGGCCCGCGCGGCACGGGCCTGTCCAAGCGCGAGATCATCGACACCTTCGAGCGCCGCGCCTACAACCATCCCGACTTCGAGCTCGCCGAGGCGCTGCGCAACATCCACCGCATCGCCGAGATCCGGCTGAACGACAAGTTCGGCACCGAGCCGGCGCTCGGCAACCACGTGTGGGACTGGCAGGAGGCGCTCGCGGTGCACAGCGACCCGGGCTTCGCCGAGAAGGGCCAGCTCACCGTGACCTACCTGACCGACGCGCACCGCGCCTGCGCCGCGCAGATCGCGCGCGAGATGCGCGAGGCCGGCTTCGATTCGGTGGAGATCGACGCGGTCGGCAACGTGGTGGGCCGCTACGAGGGCGCGACGCCCGATGCGAAGACGCTGCTCACGGGCTCGCACTACGACACCGTGCGCAACGGCGGCAAGTACGACGGCCGGCTCGGCATCTTCGTGCCCATGGCCTGCGTGCGCGAGCTCAAGCGCCAGAACCGCCGTCTGCCCTTCGCCTTCGAGGTGGTGGGCTTCGCCGAGGAGGAAGGCCAGCGCTACAAGGCCACCTTCCTCGGTTCGGGCGCGCTGATCGGCCACTTCAACCCGGCCTGGCTCGACCAGAAGGACGTCGACGGCATCACCATGCGCGAGGCGCGCGCCCATGCGGGCCTGCGCGAGGAAGACATCGCCAAGGCGCAGCGCGATCCCTCGAAGTACCTGGGCTTCGTCGAGGTGCACATCGAGCAGGGCCCGGTGCTCAACGAGCTCGACATCCCGCTGGGCATCGTGACCTCGATCAACGGCAGCGTGCGCTACGTGGGCGAGGTGATCGGCATGGCCAGCCATGCGGGCACCACGCCGATGGACCGCCGCCGCGACGCGGCCGCGGCCGTGGCCGAGCTGATCCTCTACACCGAGCAGCGCGCCGCGAAGGATGGCGACTCGGTCGGCACCGTCGGCATGCTCGAGGTGCCGAGCGGCTCGATCAACGTGGTGCCCGGGCGCTGCAAGTTCAGCCTCGACCTGCGCGCGCCCAACGACGCGCAGCGCGATGCGCTCGCCAACGACGTGGTGAAGGCGCTGCAGGACATCTGCGAGCGCCGCGGCGTACGCCACACGCTCGAGGAGACCATGCGTGCCTCGGCCGCGCCGAGCGCGCCCGAATGGCAGCAGCGCTGGGAACGCGCGGTCGATTCGCTCGGCGTGCCGCTGTTCCGCATGCCCAGCGGCGCCGGCCACGACGCGATGAAGCTACACGAGGTGATGCCGCAGGCCATGCTGTTCGTGCGCGGCATCAACTCCGGCATCAGCCACAACCCGCTCGAATCGAGCACCAACGACGACATGGAGCTGGCGGTGCAAGCCTTCCAGCATCTGCTCGACAACCTGAACGGCGCGCCGAGCGCCGCCTGAACCCCATGACCGACTACGCAAAGCTCGACGCCTGGATCGACGCCCACTTCGACGAGGAAGTGAAGTTCCTGCAGCAACTGGTGCAGGTGCCCACCGACACCCCGCCCGGCAACAACGCGCCGCATGCCGAGCGCACCGCCGAACTGCTCGAGGGCTTCGGCCTCGTGGCCGAGAAGCACGCCGTGCCCGCGCAGGACGTGAAGGACTACGGCCTCGAATCGATCACCAACCTGATCGTGCGCCGCAAATACGGCAAGGACGGCGACGGCGGCCGCACTGTGGCGCTCAACGCGCACGGCGACGTGGTGCCGCCCGGCGAGGGCTGGACCCATGACCCCTACGGCGGCGAGATCGCCGACGGCTCGCTCTACGGCCGCGCGGCCGCCGTGAGCAAGAGCGACTTCGCGAGCTTCACCTTCGCGCTGCGCGCGCTCGAAGCAGTAGCGAAGCCGACCAGGGGCGGCGTCGAGCTGCACTTCACCTATGACGAGGAATTCGGCGGCATCCTCGGCCCGGGCTGGCTGCTGAAGAACGGCCTGACCAAGCCCGACCTGATGATCGCCGCGGGCTTCAGCTACGAGGTGGTCACGGCCCACAACGGCTGCCTGCAGATGGAAGTGACGGTGCACGGCAAGATGGCGCATGCCGCCATCCCCTCCACCGGCATCGACGCGCTGCAGGGCGCGGTGAAGATCCTTGAGGCGCTCTATGCGCAGAACACGCTCTACCAGCAGGTCAGCTCGCAGGTCGAGGGCATCACGCACCCCTACCTCAACGTCGGCCGCATCGAGGGCGGCACCAACACCAACGTCGTGCCCGGCAAGGTCGTGTTCAAGCTCGACCGCCGCATGATCCCCGAGGAGAACCCGGTCGAGGTCGAGGCCTCGATCCGCCAGGTCATCGCCGACGCGGCGGCCTCGTTCCCGGGCATCACGGTCGAGATCAAGCGCCTGCTGCTGGCCAATTCGATGAAGCCGCTGGCGGGCAACAAGCCGCTGGTCGAGGCGATCCAGAAGCATGGCGGCGAGCTGTTCGGCGAGCCGATCAAGGCCATGGGCACGCCGCTGTACACCGACGTTCGCCTCTATGGCGAGGCCGGCATTCCGGGCGTGATCTACGGCGCCGGCCCGCGCACCGTGCTCGAGTCGCATGCCAAGCGCAGCGACGAACGCGTGGTGCTCGAGGACCTGCGGCGCGCGACCAAGGTGATCGCGCGCACGCTGAGCGACCTGCTGGCCTGAGTCTCAGGCGGCCACGCGATACCGCCCCGGCGCCACCCCGAAGCAGCGCCGGAACCAGCGCGAGAAATGCGCCTGGTCGGCGAAGCCGCATTCGGCCGCCACGTCCTTCAGGGCCACGCCCTCGCGCAGCAGCGCCTTGGCGCGGCCGATGCGCGCATGCCGCGCGTAGTGCGCGGGCGTCATGCCCACGGCCTCGCGAAAGGCACGCTGGAAGTGCTCGCGCGACACGCCCATGCGGCGCGCGAGCGCGGCCGGATCGATGCGGCAGGCATCCTCCCCGGCGAGCAGCGCGCAGATCTCCGCCACGCGCGCATCGGGCGCCGGCGGCTGCAGCGGCACACGCTCGGGACCGGTCTGGGCGCGCAGGATGCGCTCGACCAGGCGGGCGATGCCCGCGCCGTCCGCTGCCGTGGCGGCGGTAGCCAAGGCCTCGACCAGTGCGGCATCGGGCAGCACCTTGCACCGCAGGGCACCGCGCGAATCCGCCGGCCAACCCAGCCGCGCCGCGACCCAGCCATGCGGCACATAGAGCATCACCATGCGGAAGCTGCGCCGGCTCACGCCCGCGGTGTGCAGCATGTAGGGCGCCATCAGCACCAGCTCGCCCGCGTGGGCCACGAGCGCCTCGCCGTCGCACGAGAACTCGCAGTGGCCCTCGAGGATGGCGCCCACGCTCCATTCGGGATGCCAGTGCGGCGCGAAGCGGGCGCGCGGCTCGGCCGCGAACAGCGCCTCCACGCGCAGGCCCTCGCCCGAGGGCAGCACGACCAGGCGGGAGGACGGCGGCGGCGCGGCGACGGCGGTCATCGCGCGAGGGTAGCGCAGCAGCGCCCTCGACACGATCGCCGCGGGCATCGGCGTCGACCTAGGCGGCGAAGGCACCGCGCACCGTGAGCCCCATCCAGCCGGCCGTGGCCTGCGTGGCGCGCACCTCGCCGAGCAGCGAAAGCTCCTCCACCGGATGGTCGTGGAAGCGCAAGGTGGCGCTGCCCGCGCTCCAGCCCGACTCCACGCGGTCGACGATGTCGGCGCGCAGGTGGCGCGGCACCGGCACCTCCCGCGGCCGCGTCAGGTCGGGCCAGCCGATTGCGCCGATCGTCGGCGCGCGCAGGAAACCCAGCCGTTCGCCGGGCTCGCCGTTCAGGGTGACGCTGGCATCGACCAGCCGGCGCTCCTTCACGCTGAGGCTGGCGCCGAGCCGGCTGCCTTGGCCCAGCGAGGCGGCCGCCGGATGGGCGATCGGCAGGCTGCGCGTGACCCAGGTCTGGCCGATCTTCTTGGGCCAGCCCTGCAGCCAGCCACGCAGCAGCGAGATGTCCTGGTCGACGTAGATGAAGGGGCAATAGAAACGCTGTTCGCCCGGCGGGCCTTCGATCTCGAGCACCACGATGGTCTCGCGGTACTGCGCATAGACGGGATCGAGCAGCTCCGCGCCATCGGCGCCGCAGAACTGCCAGTCGGCGAAATGCACGCAGCCCTGGCCGGTGGCCCGGCCGAGCCCGGCGGGCAGCAGCGCGGCGGCGCGTTCGGCCTCGAAGGCGAAGGCCACGTTGACCAGCCAGCCGGCGTAGTGCCAGGGCGGCGCCTGCACGAGCGCGCTGCGGCCGGAGGCGGTGAAGGGGGGCGAGAACGGGGTGGGCATCGGGGGGCGGTTCACGGGAGTGGAAGACCGCCTCACGATAGGACGCCCGTGCTCGGGCGTCTTGTACGCCAGTGATCCCGCCGCGGCGCCCCTTGCCTCAGTCCGCCGTCGCGAACGCGCGCGCGATCTCCTGCGTCACCTGGAGGAAGCGCGCCATTTCCGCCATCGAGTTGCAGTGCAGCGGCGACACGCGCACCGTGCCCTCGAGCCCGAAGGAATCGAGCATGCGCTTCGAGTAGATGCTCGCGGCCGTGCGCTCGTAGACCGTGACGCCGCGCAGCCCGTACTCGTGCACGGCGCGCGTGCAGTCCAGGCCGTCGAAGCCGATGCCCAGGATCAGGTCGCGCCGGCTCAGGTCCGGGTGGTCGAGGAACACGCGCACGCCCGGCATGGCGCGCAGGCCCGGCTGGCCGTCCACGCCCTCGAGCAGCGCTGCCAGCAGCGCGCGTTCGTGCAGCTCGATGTGCGCGATGCCGGCCGCGAACAGCTCGCGCCGCCCGGTGGCCTCGCTGAAGTGCCCGCCGAGCCAGCAGACGTAGTCGACGATCTCGCTGACCACCGCGAACTGCCAGGGCGCCACGCTGCCGAGGTCCCAGTGGCCGGCCTTCTTGCCCGCGAGCTTGTGGTGCGGCAGGGCCGCGGCGCGCTCCGACATCCAGGCGATGCCCGAGCCGCGGCAGCCGAAGAACTTGTAGGGCGCGAGGTTGATGCCGTCCACCGGCGTCTTCTGCAGATCGATCAGCCCGTGCGGCGCATGTTGCACCGCGTCCACCACGATGTAGAGATCGGGCTTGACCTCGCGCGCGCGCCGCACGATGGCCTCGATGTCGAGCTTCGCGCCCGAGATGTTCGAGGCGTAGATCACGTTGAGCAGGCAGGTGTCCGCATCGACCAGGCGCACGATCTCGTCGACGTCGATGCCGCCGGTCTCGGGGTTGCTGCGCGCCACGCGCAATTCGCGGCCGGTGCGCTCGGCATAGAGCGCCATCGCGTCGTAGGCCGAGGGATGTTCGAGCACGGTGGTCACCATGTTCGTGCCAGGCACGTTCTCGGCCACCGCGCGCACCATGTCGAACATGGCGCCCGAGGCGGTGAGCGCCGCGAAAATGCTGCCGCCCTCGGCATTGAGGATGGTGCGCACGTCGTCCCAGCCGCGCGCCTGCACGGCCTGCAGCTCGAGCGCGGTCTCGTGGATGCGCTCGGTGTTGTCGGGCACCGCGTCGATGGCCGCGAAGCGCTCGATGGCGGCCTTGAGCCGGAACGAGCCGCCCGCGTTGTCGAAGTACAGGCGCTCGCGCCCGTGGTGGTCGCGCTCCACCAGCAGGAAGCGCTCGCGCACCTCGCGCATCAGCGCGGCGGAGAAGGCCAGGCCGCGCGGATGCTGCGCGCCGTTCGGGGAAGAAAAGGAAGAAGAAGCGCTCACGCTCACACGCCCTTGTTGTTCGGGTTCTTGTAGGTCTCGCGCACCGCGTCCGACATCGGGAAGTCGAGGCTCACGTTGCGCGGCGGGATCGGCTGCGTGAACCAGCGCGCATAGAGCTTGTCGATCTCGCCCGACTTCATGAGGCCGGCCACGGTCTGGTCGACGATCGCCTTGAACTCGGGATCGTCCTTGCGCAGCATGATCCCGTAGGGCTCCTGGCGCAGCGATTCCTTCAGCAGCTTGTAGTCGCCCGCGTTGGGCTGGTTGGCGATCAGGCCGGCGAGCTGCACGTCGTCGAGCACGTAGGCCGCGGCGCGGTCGCTCGCGAGCAGCAGGAAGGCATCGGCCGTGTCCTTGCCGGCGATCTCCTGCACGTCGATGCCGTTCTTGCGCGCGCCGCGCAGCAGCTGGATCGAGGTGCTGCCGGCCACGGTGGCCACGGTCTTGCCCTGCAGGTCGGCGAAGCTGTTGATGCCCGAACTCTTCTTGACCGCCGCCGTGATGTTGGTGACGAAATGGCTGGGTGCGAAGTCCACCTGCTGCTGGCGCTGCGTGGTGTTGGTGGTGGTCGCGCAGTCGAGGTCCACGGTGCCGTTCTGCAGCAGCGGGATGCGGTTGGTGGAGTTCAGCAGCGTGTAGCGCACGTCGAGCTTCGGCAGGTTCAGCTTCGCCTTCACCGCCTCGACGATCTTCAAGCAGATCTCGTTGGTGAAGCCGATCGGCGCCGCGTCGGCGCTGGTCTTGTACGAGAACGGGATCTGGGTGTCGCGGCTGCCGATCTGGATGGTGCCGCTGTCCTTGATCTTGCGCAGCGTGCCGCTGTCCTGGGCGGCGGCGACGCCGCAGGCCACTACGAGGGCGATGCCGAGTGCGGCGGGGCGTGGGAAGTGCATGGTGAAGTCCTTGGCCGTGTGGGTTGAATACGAAAGTGGTGGGCGCAACCGGTTCGGAGCGCATCTTCGGCGCGGCTTCAAGTTTCCAAAAGCGATTTTTATTCATCGAAAAAGATCGCTTAAAGTGTTCTTTCGCCCAAGGAACGCACCGCCATGATGACCTTCAAGCAGCTCGAGGCCCTGTACTGGATCGCCCGCCTGGGCGGCTTCGCGCAGGCCGCGAACCAGCTCCACACCTCGCAGTCGGCGGTGTCGAAGCGGGTGCACGAGCTCGAGGCGCTGTTCGACACCGAGCTGTTCGACCGCAGCCAGCGCAGCGCACGGCTCACCGAGAAGGGCGAGGAGATGTACGTGCTCGCGCAGAAGCTGCTGGCGCAGCGCGACGCGGCAGTCGAGCAGTTCGGCAAGCCCGGCGTGGTGGAGCGCCGGCTGCGCATCGGCGTGACCGAGCTCACGGCCATGACCTGGCTGCCGCGGCTGGTGCGGCTGATCCAGCAGCACTACCCGAAGGTGATCCTCGAGCCCGACGTCGACGACAGCCTGCAGCTGCGCGACAAACTGCTGGCCGACGAGCTCGACCTGGTGTTCCTGCCCGACAGCTTCGCCGACGCGCGCATGGCGAGCAAGGCGATCGGCGAGGTGAAGAGCGCCTGGATGTGCAAGCCCGGCGTGGTGCCCGTCGACGCGCCGCTGCGGCTGCACGAGCTGGCGCGCCAGCGCATGCTGGTGCAGGGCGGCAACTCGGGCACGGGCCGCGCCTACGACGCCTGGATGAAGGAACAGGGCGTGCAGCCGGCCGACACCATCGTGGTCAGCAACCTGATCGCGCTGGTCGGCCTCACGGTGTCGGGCCTGGGCGTGAGCTACCTGCCGCGCGAATGCCTGCGGCCGATGGTGGCCGCCGGCATGCTGGCCGAGATCGAGGTGGCGCCGGCCCTGCCGGTGGTGCGCTACGTGGCGATGCACAAGGGCGAGCACCGCAGCGCGCTGACCTCGTCGATCGTGATGCTCGCGCAGTCCTGTTGCGACTTCACGCGCATGTTCCAGGCGCAGGCCGACGATGCGGTGACGGGCTGATGTCGCGGGTCATGCCGCGGGCATGACGGCGGCGTGACTTTCAAAAATCTTTCATGGGCGCGTCATGGCGCGCACCGAGACTGCAGCGCGTTCCCGGCGCCCGCGCGCCGGGTCCGTCCCCGAGCGTCGCGACATCGTCGTGGCTGCCTCGTGCTCCTCTCCGCGTTCCTGTTTCCGTCTTCATGAAATCCCTGCCTTCCCTCCCCGGCCTGCCGCTGTCGCGCCTCGCCTTCTCGCTCGTGCTCGGCACGGCCCTGCTCGCCGGCTGCGGCGGCGGTTCCGACAGCGGCGTGCTGTTCGGCGGCCTGCCCGCCGCGCCGGCGCCCGCCCCGGCACCCGCGCCCCCGG
>NZ_JBMDKG010000057.1:0-53914 GCF_057809595.1 Variovorax sp. FG153 | reverse complement strand
TCGATTGGTGCAGCGGTGACGGGCCTCGCCAACTGGACAACCTGCTCTGGCTCGCGTCGGACCTCGCTCGCAAGGCCGGGGAGCTGTTTCAGCTGAGCGAGCTGGCGCGACGAGGACCGCTCGAGACTGGCGGGTAAGTACCGATCCGCGGGCCGCGGTTTCCCGGCCCGCCCTCTCAGGCCTGAACGCCCGAAGCGAGCACTGCATCGGCGTACGACGACAGCCTCCGGATCGTCTCCCGCATGTCGCCTTCTGTCGCATCCGGATGAATGGCGCAAATCCGCAGCACGGTTCGATTGCGCAAGCGCGTCGTCAAGACCGTCGCAAAGCCCTCCTGAAGTGCTCGCGATGAAATCTCGCTGTTCAGCGCATCGAGCGCCTCCGGGCTCATGGCCGCATGCGTCATGCAGAAGGTGACGATGCCCAATTGCGCGGGCGACACGATGTCCCAGCGAGGATCCTTCTCGAGCTCGTCCTGAGCCCAGGCTGCCAACCGGCAACCATGCGCAATGGCCTCGCCCATGGCGTCCGACCCCAGCACCTGCAAGGTGAGCCACAGCTTCAGCGCGCGTGCCGGTCTCGTGAGTTCCACGCCGAGGTCCCAGAAATTGATCTGGTCGGCGTCGGTGTCGGCCTGCGCATCGAGCAGGTATTCGGGTCGGGTATGGAAGACCTGCGAGAGGTGCTTGCGCTGACGCACGAAGACCATCCCGCAGCCATACGTCTGGAACAGCCACTTGTGCGCATCCCAGCTCAGGCTGTCGGCCTCGCCGATGCCGTCGAGCAAACCCCGATGCGATGGCGACAGCGCGGCGGATGCGCCGTACGCTCCATCCACGTGCATCCACATCTCGTGTGCATCGCACAGCGCGCGAATCCGTCGCAGTGGATCGATGCTGCCGGTGTTCGTCGTGCCCGCGCTCGCAACCACGGCGAAAGGCCTGAGCCCATCGGATATGTCCTGCTCGACCGCGGCCGCCAGGGCCGTCATGTCCATGCGGAACGCGGCGTCGGTGGGCATGCGGCGAATCTGATGCGGCAGCAGCCCGAGGATCTTCAGACCCTTGGCAACGGATGAATGGGTTTGCTCCGAGACGTAGACAACCCCTTGCAGGCGCTGCGCCGGCTCGAGCTTGAAGTCGCGCGCCATCGCAAGCGCCGTCAGGTTGGCCATGGAGCCCCCCGACACGAACAGGCCACCAGCCGAAGGCGGGAGTCCGACCTGCGCCGCCAGCCATCGGATGAGCGCCGCTTCGATGACGCTGGCCCCCGAACTCTGCAGCCAGCTGCCGGCGTGGACGTTGTGAACGGCGGTCAAGTAGTCGCCCAGGGCCGACAGCGGCGAAGACGGTCCCGGAATGAAGGCCAGGAACCGGGGATGGTCCATGCGCGCACGCCAGGGGTAGATCTCCTCCAGCATCTGGTCGACCACCTCTTCCAGCGGCCGGGCCCCTGCGGGCACGCCGATCGCGCGAAGCGACTCGGCGCTGGCGTGATCGATCACGTCCACCGTACGTTGTTGGCGGGATGAAGGGCCGATCGGGCTCATGCGAGACAGGACCCGCGCCCATGCTTCCGGTGGCACCTCTCCGAGCAGGCGGCTGGGTGGGGCTCCTTCTGATGCCGAGGGAGGAAGGGCGAGGTCCGAAAGTGCAGGCATGTTGTTCACCGAATGATGTTCTGTCTTTGGCTTATTATCCCGAACGTCATTCAGCCGCCCTAGCGCTTTCAGAACCATGGCCAAAAATACGAACCAGCTTCAACCGGAGAGCAAGGCACCCGCCCGGCTGGACGCCGTCGACCGAAGACTGTTAGGGCTTCTGGCGAACGACAGCACGCTCAGCTATGCCGCGCTGGGCGAATTGCTTCACCTGTCGGCGCCCGCGGTGCACGAGCGGGTGAAGCGGCTCAAGCGCGACGGGGTGATCCTCGCGACCGTGGCGCGCCTCGATGGCGCGAAGCTGGGGCGGCCGCTGCTGTGCTTCGTGCAGGTGATCACCAGCACCGTCAAGCGTGCCCGCCAGATCGCGGCGCTCGAATCGCTTCCGGATATCGAGGAGATCCACATCGTCACCGGCGACAGCGGCCTCCTGTTGAAGGTGCGCACGCGCGATGCGCAGGCGCTGGAAGTGCTGCTGGCGCGCATCCACGAGGTCGAGGGCGTGGAAGGAACGCGCACGCAGATGGCGCTGCGCTCGCTGGTCGAACGCGGGCCCAGTCCGCACGCGGCGGATTGACGACAGGGCCCGCGCGCTCGGCTCAGCGCAACGACCTGAACGCCGCCCGCACCTCACGGCTGAACAGCTCCGGCTGTTCCCAGGCGGCGAAGTGCCCGCCGTTGTCGACCTCGTTCCAATAGATGAGCTTGTGATAGGCCCGGTCCGCCCAGCTGCGCGGCGCCTGATAGATCTCGCCCGGAAACACCGTCACGGCCGCGGGCAGCGAGATGTCCACCGCATTGAAGTTGTTCGAGTGGTCCTCCCAATAGATCTGCGCCGCCGAGGTCGCGCTGTTGGTGAGCCAGTACAGCGAGATGTCGTCGAGCATCTCGTCGCGCGAGAGCACGCGCTCGGGCACGCCGCCCGAATAGGTCCAGGTCGCGAACTTGTCGTAGATCCAGGCGGCCTGGCCCACGGGTGAGTCGGCGAGGGCGTAGCCCAGGGTCTGCGGGCGCGTGACCATCATGGCGGAGTAGCCCGAACTGTTCCTGTAGAAGTCGTCGAGCTTGTCGAAGGCGGCGCGTTCCTTCGGCAGCAGGCCGGCGGGCGCGGGGCCGCCGGCGGCGAGGATGGCGGCGATTTCGGCGGGCACGGTGCCGGGCATGTTGACGTGGATGCCGATCAGGCCCGGCACCTTCTGGATCGCCATGCGGTGCGAGATCACGGAGCCGCAGTCGCCGCCCTGCGAGACGAACTGCTTGTAGCCGAGCCGCGCCATCAGCACGCCCCAGGCGCGCGCGATGTGGTTGGAGTCCCAGCCGGTGGCTTCGGGCTGGCCCGAGAAGCCGAAGCCCGGCAGCGAGGGCAGCACGAGATGGAACGCGTCTTCGGCGCGGCCGCCGTGCGCGGTGGGGTCGGTCAGCGGGCCCACGACCTTGAGCAACTCGAAGATGGAGCCGGGCCAGCCGTGGGTCATGATCAGCGGCATCGCATCGGCGTGGCGCGAGCGGATGTGGGCGAACTGGATGTCGAGGCCGTCGATGGTGGTCACGAACTGGGGCACGGCATTGAGCCGCGCCTCGCCCTTGCGCCAGTCGTAGTCGGTGGCCCAGTAGCGCACCAGCGACCGCAAGGTGGCGAGGCGCACGCCCTGCGAGGTGTCGGCCACGGTCTCGGCGCTGGGCCAGCGCGTGGCGGCGAGGCGTCGGCGCAGGTCGACGAGCGCCTCCCGATCGACGGCGACGCGGAAGGGCCGCACCGAGGTGTCGTCGGGGCCGGTGGCCGAAGGCGGGCGCAGCATGGCGAAGGCGCCGGTGGCGGCCGACGCGGCGCTGAAGGCCATCGAGGTGGCGAGCAGGCGGCGGCGCGTGAGGGAGGAAATCGGTTCGGTCATGGCGTGGTCTCTGTGAAGTGAAAGCCACTCGATTGAAGCCAGCCGATGTATCCCGCATGTGTGAAGAATCGGCCGATTCGCATGCCTGTGTATTCGAAGCACGGCGCGACACACGGCCATACAAATCCACCGCGCGCCGGCTCCGCGAAGCCCGTGTCGGCGCTGTGGCTCGGGTATCCTCGGCGCGCCCCGACGCCCGCAGACCCCCCCACCCGCCATGAGCGACGCACCGCCCTCCGGGGCCGACGACATCCTTCACTTCGGTCCCTTCACGCTGCGCGTGGGCGAACGCCTGCTCGCGCGCGACAGCGAACCGGTGGAGCTCGGCGGTCGCGCGATGGACGTGCTGCTGGTGCTGGTCGCGAAGGCCAACGCGATCGTGAGCAAGCAGGAGCTGATGGCGCGCGCTTGGCCCGGCATGGTGGTGTCCGACGGCAGCCTGCGCTACCAGATCACGATGCTGCGCCAGGCCTTGAACGACGGCCAGGACGGCGCGCGCTACCTGTCGAACGTGGTGGGCCGCGGCTACTGCTTCGTCGCGCGTGTCACGCGTGGCGAGGCCGTGGCCGAGGTCCGGGCCGACGCAGCAGCCGCGGTGGGGCCGATCGAACCGGGCCTGCCGGCGCAGCCGCTGGAACTGCTGGGCCGCGCCAAGGACCTGGCGGCGATTCCGGCCCAGCTCGCCCGGAGCCGCTTCGTCACCATCGTGGGCTCGGGCGGCGTGGGCAAGACCTCGGTCGCGATCCGCGTGGGGCAGGACATGTTGAGCGGCTTCGACGGCGCGGTGGTGTTCGTCGACCTCTCGATGCTGGCCGACCCCGGCCTGGTGCCGAGCGCCATCGCCTCGATGCTCGGGCTGTCGGTGCGATCGGCCGATCCGGTGCCCAGCCTCATCGCCTACCTGCGCGGGCGGCGGATGCTGCTGATCCTCGACAACTGCGAGCACGTGATCGCGGCGGCCGCGTCGCTGGCCGAGCGCATCTTCCAGGCCGCGCCCGGCATCCACCTGCTCGCGACCAGCCGCGAGGCGCTGCGCGTGCCGGGCGAGCACATCCATCCGCTCGACCCGTTGGCCATGCCGCCCGACCAGCCCGGCCTGCTCGCGCGCGACGTGCTGCTGTATCCGGCCACGCGCCTGTTCGTGGACCGGGCCGGCGCGAGCGGCGCGATGCCGGCGCTCGACGATGCCGACGCGCAGGTCGTCGCGGGCATCTGCAGGAAGCTCGATGGCCTCGCGCTCGCGATCGAACTCGCGGCGCGCCGCGTGACCACCTATGGCCTGCGCCAGACCGCCGCGCTGCTGGACGAGCGGCTGGCGCTGTCGTGGCTCGGCCAGCGCACGGCGCGGCCGCGCCACCAGACGCTGCAGGCCACGCTGGACTGGAGCTACGAGCTGCTCGACCCGCGCGAGCGCGCGGTGCTGTGCCGGCTCGCGGTCTTCGTCGGCCGATTCTCGCTCGAGGCCGCGCGGCAGGTGGTGGCCGACGAGGCGATGACGCAGGCACAGGTGGTCGACGCGATCGCGAGCCTGGCCGAGAAATCATTGCTCGCGGTGCATCGCGCGGGCGGCTCCGCGCAGTACCGCCTGCTCGAGAGCACGCGCGCCTATGCGCTCGCCAAGGCCGATGCACACACCGCCGAGGCGAGCGCGCGCCGCCATGCGCTGCACTTCCGCACGCGGCTCGAGCGCATGGCCGCCGAGCACGATGCGTTCTCGGGCGACACCGCGCGCGCCTCCGACCTGGCCGACCTCGGCAACGTGCGCTCGGCGCTTGCGTGGTGCTTCGACCGCGGCGGCGATAGAGACCTGGGCCTCTCGCTGGCGGTGGCGGCCGTGCCGGCCTTCATGGCGATGTCGCTGCTGGCCGAGTGCCATGCCTGGTCGAAGCGCGCGCTGGCCGAACTCACGCCCGCCGCGCGCGGCAGCGCGGTGGAGATGCATCTGCAGGCGGCTGTCGGCCTCTCGCAGATGTTCACGCGCGGCAACAGCGACGAGGTGCGGCATGCGCTCGAGCGCAGCCTGCAGGTGGCCGAGGCGCTCGGCGACGGCGCGAGCCAGGTCCAGCTGCTGGCGCGGCTGCAGATCTTCCACGAGCGCATCGGCGATTTCGTGGAGTCGCTGAGCCATGCGAATCGCTGCGCGCGCGTGGCGGCCTCGATCGACGACCCGACCGCCCGGGCCATCGCGGATTCGCTCGTGGGGCTGTCGAACCACCTGCTGGGCGACCAGGCCGGCGCGCGGCATTTTCTCGAGGCCGCGATCGCGGGGTCGACGCTGTCGCAGCAGGGCACCAGCATCTACTCGGGCTTCGACTTCCACAACCGCGCCTGCATCTCGCTGGCCCGCACCCTGTGGCTGCAGGGCCATCCCTCGCAGGCGATGGCGCTGGCACAGCGCGCGGTCGAGGAGGCACGCGCGCTCAACCATCCGGTCACGCTGTGCATCGCGCTGATCTGGGCCGTGTCGGTCTATCTCTGGGCTGGCGATCTCGAGCGCGCCGAGCGCGACATCGACAGCTTCATCGCCTTCGCCGAATCGCATTCGCTCACGCCCTACCTCGCGGTGGGCCGCGGCGTGAAGGGCGAGCTCTGCGTGCGGCGTGGCGACGCGGAGCAGGGCGTGCGCGCGCTGCAGGGCTGCCTGGTCGAGCTGCGCGAGTCGCGTTACGAACTGCTGACCTCGGCCTTCAACCTCACGCTCGCGGAAGGCCTGGTCATGACCGGCCGGCACGACGAAGCCCTGGCCTTGATGGACGACACGCTCGCGCTGGTCCATGCCAAGGGCGACCTCTACAACCTGCCGGAGCTGCTGCGCGTGAAGGCACGCGCGCTGTCGGGCGGGCCGGCGCCGCGCCTCGCGCAGGCGCGGCAATGTCTCGACGAAGCGCTGGCGGTCAGCCGCCAGCAGGGCGCGCGCTCTTGGGAGCTGCGCGTGGCGATGGACCTGGCGCGGCTGTGGGCCGATGGCGAGCGCGCGCAGGAGGGCCGCGATCTGCTCGCGGGGGTGTTCGCCAACTTCGCCGAGGGCTTCGAGACGACCGACCTGCAGGAGGCCGCGCGCCTGCTCGACGGCGCGGAGGATGCGGTGGGCTGAGGGCAACCGCCGCCGTCCCGCTCACTAAAGCTGCACGGCCTCCACCGTCGTCGCCAGTTCCCGCAGCCGCCGCAGGCAGTCGCCCTCGGGATAGCCGAGCACCTTCTAGCGCGGCACGGCCAGCGGCAGTCGTTCGAGCAGGTGGCCCGCATGCCACGGCCAGCGGCAGTCGTTCGAGCAGGTGGCCCGCATGCTCGGCGAAATGCGGCCACGCGACGATGGTCGGGGTTTCGCCCGCGACCTCGCAGAGAAAGACCAGGTCGGCTTCGGGCAGCCAGGTGTCGACGCCCTTGGGCAGCACCGCATAGCTGACCAGCGCGCCATCGGATTCGCGCCGCAGCAAGCTGTGCTTGGCGACGAAGACGTCGACGCCCGAGCTTTCATGCGCCTTTTCCAGCACCCCCTGCTGGTCGTTGTAGTCGACCGCCTTTTCCTCGCGAAGCAGCGCCGTGAGCTGCACGCCGGCCTGCCCGGGCGGGGTCCACAGCGACCAGGTCCTGTCGCGCAGCCTGAACATCTCGGCGCTCAGCGGGCGCGATTGCTCGCGCAGCACCCGGCGCGCGGTGGCGATCATGGTCTCGAGCGCCGCCGCATCGCCGGCACCGCAGAGCAGCAGGCAGGTGCGGTTCGGCGCCATCGCCACCGGGTCGCCATCGAGCGGCAACTGCCAGGCCAGTTCGTGCAGGAAGATGCGGCCCGCGTCGTAGTAGTCGCCGTAGTTCGACACGTAGAGCCCGGGCGCGAGCTGGCCGAAGGCCGGCGCGGCCTTGTGGCGCAGGTTGTCGACCGCGATCTCGCGTCGGGCAGCAGGCGTTGCAGCTCCTGCAGGAGCAAGCGGGCGACCTGTTCGGTGCCGGGCTTCCGGTCGAAAAGGCGGCGGATGAATGACAGCAAGTTCCCCTCCTGCGAACCAGTATAGGCAGCGCCCGTGTCACGCCGGCCCCTCTTTCCGGGCGAGGTCGGATGCTACGGAGAATGTATGATTCATATATGTTTCGTATATTCGACATGCATTGAGGTTCGAGCATCCATGGCTTCCGGCATCCACATCAAGTCCCCCGAAGAGATCGAGAAGGCGCGCCAGGCCGGCCGCCTCGCGGCCGAGGTGCTCGCCATGATCGAGCCGCACGTGGTGCCGGGCGTGAGCACCGAAGCGCTCGACCGCATCTGCCACGACTACATCGTGAACGTGCAGGGGCTCGTTCCGGCCAACGTGGGCTACCTGGGGTATCCGAAGACCATCCTCACCTCGGTGAACCAGGTGGTCTGCCACGGCATTCCCTCGCCCGACAAGATCCTGAAGAAGGGCGACATCGTCAACATCGACGTGGCCGTCATCAAGGACGGCTGGTTCGGCGACACCAGCCGCATGTACTTCGTCGGCGCGCCGAGCGTGCTCGCGCGCCGGCTGGTGGAGACGACCTACGAGGCGATGCGCGCCGGCATCCTCGCCGTCCGGCCCGGCGCCACGCTGGGCGACGTCGGCCATGCGATCCAGTCGGTGGCGCAGCGCGAGCGCTTCGGTGTGGTGCGCGAGTTCTGCGGCCATGGCATCGGGCAGGTCTACCACGAGGACCTGCAGGTGCTGCACTACGGACGCCGCGGCGAGGGCCTGCGGCTCGTGCCGGGCATGGTGTTTACCATCGAGCCGATGCTCAACGCAGGCGGGCGCGAGATCCGCCACCTGCCCGACGGCTGGACGGTGGTGACGAAAGACCGCTCGCTCTCGGCCCAGTGGGAGCACATGGTGGCGGTCACGCCAGAGGGCCACGAGGTGCTCACGCGCTGGCCCGACGGGACCGGAAGCTACCCGCCGGTCTGAAGGCCGTTCGTCGAAGCGGTCCGCATCCGTAGACATCGATGGCGGCCCGGATGCGCGAATCTCCTACTTTTGCCGAGCGAGATGGCTCCCAGTCTGTGTGCATCTGTCTTTCAAGGAACCGACGCACATGGCAACCAGCAGCATCCTCGGCGGCGAGCACGCCCCGACCGCCCCCAAGGGCACCGACGCCGACGCCCTCGGCCCCAGCGATTCCAGCGACAGCGGCAGCGATGCCGCGGGCGTCGACCGCGCCGTCACCGACGGCGGCGAGGAGCCCGCTACCAACGCGGACATCCTGCCCGACCGCGTGGGTGTGTTTCCGGACGCCGCGACGGAAGTCGCCGAGGCCGTCGACGATCCCGAAGCGCTGAGCGCGGAAGAACTTGCCGACGAGGACGGCGAGGACGACGAAGAAGAGACCGCCTGATGCCAGGCGTTCCCGATGCGGCCGCGCGCCTGAAGCACACGCTGCGCCACGTGTTCGGCCATGCTCGCCTGCGCGCGGGCCAGGCCGAGGTTATCGAGCGCGTGATGGCGGGCCGGTCGACGCTGGCCGTGATGCCCACCGGCGCCGGCAAGTCTCTGTGCTACCAGCTGCCGGCCTTGCTGCTCGAAGGCCGCACGCTGGTGGTGTCGCCGCTCATCGCGTTGATGAAGGACCAATGCGACAAGCTGCAGGCGCTGGGCATCGGCGCCGTGCAGGTCAACAGCGCACTGAGCGCCGAAGAGCTGGAACGGGCCGAACAAGCGATCGACGACGGCAGCGCGCGCATCGTGCTGGTCACGCCCGAGCGGCTCTCGGACCCCGCGTTCGTGCGGCGCTTGTCGACCCATCCCGTGGCGTTGGTCGCGGTCGACGAAGCGCATTGCATTTCCCAATGGGGCCATGACTTCCGGCCCGCCTTCCTCGAGATCGGCCCGGCCGTCCGCGCGCTCGGCGGCCCGCCCGTGCTCGCGCTCACGGCCACGGCGGGCGAGGAGGTGGCGGCGGACGTCATGAAGAACCTGGGCATTCCGCGCGCCGGCGTGATCGATACCGGCGCCTACCGCGCCAACCTGCAGTTCGCGGTCGAGCAGATGACGCAGGAACAGGATCGCCAGCGCCGCATCGTCGAACTGGTGCGCGAGGAGGCCGGCAGCGGCATCGTCTACGCCGCCACGGTGAAGGCCGCGCAGGAGGCCTTCGATGCCCTGAAGGCGGCCGATCAATCGGTCGCGCTTTACCACGGCAAGCTCGGTGCGCGCGAGCGCGCCGAGGCGCAGGAAGCGTTCATGGCGGGCAGCGCGCGCGTGATGGTCGCCACCAACGCCTTCGGCATGGGCATCGACAAGCCCGACATCCGCTTCGTCGTGCATTGCCAGATGCCCTCGAGCCTGCATGCCTACTACCAGGAGGCCGGTCGCGCGGGCCGCGACGGCGAGCGCGCGCGCTGCGTGTTGCTGTTTCACGCCAAGGACCGGTCGGTGCAGCAATTCTTTCTCGCGGGCCGCTATCCGCAGCTCGAGGACCTCGATGCCGTGTACCGGCAACTGCTCGCGGAGCCACCCGAGTCCGAAGGCTGGACCGCCGCGAACCTGCTCGATGCGCTGGAGCGTCCGCGCACGCGCATGCAGGCGGCGATCGCCTTGCTGCGGCAGCAGAAGCTGCTGGCCATCGACCGGCGCGGACGCATCGCGCTGCGCCAGGCGATGGCCGAGCGCGCCGACTTCGGCGCCATGCTCGACGGCTACAAGGCGCGGCGCGAGCAGGACCGCGAGACCCTCGAGCGCATGCTGGCCTATGCGCAGTCGGGCCAGTGCCGCTGGCAACTGCTGCTCGACGACCTCGATCCCTCGGCCACGGCGAAGCGCTGCGGCACCTGCGACAACTGCCGGCGCATCGCGGCGCACGAGGCCGCGATGGCGCAGCCCATCGTGGTGAGCGAGCCAACCGCCAAGGTCGCGAAAGCCGCGACGCGCGAGCGCATGCCCTTCGCCGAGAGCGATCCCGTGAAGGTCAAGCGCTTCGGCGCCGGCGTCGTCGTGTCCTCGACCGACGGGATGGTCACGGTGGCTTTCGAGGATGGCAGCCGGCGCTGCTTCCATCCCGACTACGTGAGCCGCCGGAGAGCGGCGCGCAAGTCGCCCGCCGTACTCGCGATGTCGGGCGCCGCTAGCTTCGCGGTGCCCGTGCCGGCCTGATCCGCCGCGTGCGGCGCATCGCCAGCGCCATGAACAGCGCGCCGCCGGCGAACATGGCCAGTGGCGATGCCAGCCGGCGCGGCGCGCGACGGACAGGCCCGGGCGGCGCGCGACCGGTCGCGACCTGGCTGTCCGTGCCCGCCTCCGCCTGCCGTGCGGCTTCCTCCGTGGCCGCCTGCGCCTTGCCCGCGGCCACCGAGCCATGGGCATTGGCATAGACCTTGGTGAACTCCGCGCCCAGGAGGAAGATCTGCGCCGCGTAGTAGACCCAGGCCAGCAGCACCACCAGCGAGCCCGCGGCCGCGAAGGATTCGTTGACGCCGCTCTTGCCGAGGTACAGGCCGATCAGCACCTTGCCGATCTCGAACAGAACCGCCGTCACGAGGGCGCCGATCCACACGTCGCGCCAGGCAATGGGAGCGCTCGGCATGAACTTGAAGATCATCGCGAACAGCACGGTGAGGATCGCGAGCGAGACCAGGACGTTGAGGCCCTGCAGCAGCGTCTCCCATCCCGGCAGCAGCGCGGCGCTCCAGCTTCCCAGGGCGGCCAGCGCGGCGCTCACCACGAGCGAGACCATGAGCAGGAACGCGAGGCCGAGGATCAGTCCGAACGACAGCACGCGCGCGCGCAGGATGCCCCACACGCCCTGCGGCTTCACGCGCTCGGGCACGTGCCAGATGCGGTCGAGCGCGCTCTGCAACTCGGCGAAGACCGTGGTGGCGCCGACGACCAATACGACGATGCTGATCGCGCCCGCAATCAGGCCACGCGAGGGCTCGCTGGCGCTTCGGATCAGCCCCTGCACCGCCAGCGCGCCTTCTTCGCCGATGAGGCACGAGAGCTGTGCCGCGATCTGGCCCTGCACGGCTTCGGCGCCGAACAGCGCGCCGGCCACCGCGATCACGATCACCAGCAATGGCGCCAGCGAGAACATCGTGTAGTACGAGATCGCCGCGCCCATGCTCGGCGCGAAATCGTCGATCCATGCCATCACGGCGTCCTTGCACAGGCGAAGAAGACCGGGCGAGCGGGCGGTGCGGGTCGAGGAAGAGGCCATCGCCGACACCGTGCCCGCACCCTCGCTCGCCGGCCGTAGGAAACCGGCGGTTCATGGCGTGGGTCGCGCGGGGTGCGCATTGGCTGACAGGGGAGGGCGCGTATCCCCCACCCGGGCCGATACGGCATGGCGGTTCATTGAAGTCTTCTCTTTATCACTTCAGGAAAGACTTCTTCATGAACCGAATCACCCGAATCCTTTGCGCGAGCGGTTTCGCGCTGGCCGTCGTGCCCGCCCTGGCCCAGTCCGGTGGCAGCGGCGGTGGCGGCGGCGGGCCAGGCCTGAACAGCTCGGACAGCGTCGCGACGCAACCGAAGAATGGCGGGACCTCGGCCGCCACCCAGCCTTCGGCGACCAGCCAGGGCAATTCGATGTCGGGTGGCAACCTGAGTCCGCAGGGCAAGGCGTCGAACCAGAAGACGCGTCCGGGCACGAGTTCGTCGACGGGCTCCCGAATGGGCGAGAACCCCAACACGCAATCCACGGGACAGGGTCGGACGACGAGTCCTCAGTAAGCCGGCGTGGGGATCACTCCGGCTCGATGCCGGCGGCCTTGATGACCTCGCTCCACCGGCGCGACTCGCTGGCCTGAAACCGTGCGAGCTCCTCGAGCTCGGGCGTCCATGCGGAGGCGCCCGCGGCCTGCAGGAAGCCTTGCGTCCGGGGCCCGACGACCGCCGCGGCCAGCGCCTCGCGCAGCTTCGCCACCACCGGCGCGGGCGTGGCGGCCGGTACATAGGCGGCGAACCAGTAACCGAGGTCGTAGCCCTTGAGGCCCGACTCGTCGAACGTGGGCACGCCAGCGAGGGCCGGCCTGGCCGAAGAGACGGCGATCGCGCGCAGGCGCCCGCCCTCGATCTGCGGAATGCCGGTCACGGTGTCGACGATCATCATGTCGAGCTGCCCGCCGATGAGGTCGGTCATCGCGTTGGGGTTGTTGCGATAGGGCAGGTAGAGGAGGTCGGTGCCGCTCATCTGCTTGAACATCTCGCCGGCGATGCGGCTCGACGAGTTGCCGGCGCCGAACGAGAGCTTGCCCGGTGCCGCGCGCGCGGCGGCGATGACGTCGGCGAGGGTCTTCAGGCGCGAATCCGGCCGCACCACCAGCACCATGCCGCCGCGTCCCAGGCCGGTCACCGGCTTGAAGTCCTTCACGGGATCGTAGGGGAGCTTCTTGAACAGGTGCGGGTTCGCGACCTGCGTGGTGTTGGTCGTGATCAGTACCGTGTAACCGTCGCCCGCGGCGCGGGCCACCTCCTGGCTCGCGATGAGCCCGCTCGCGCCGCCCTTGTTCTCGACGACGACCGGCTGCTTGAAGCGCTCCGCGCCAGCTCGACCGACTCGTCGCGCTCGCGGGGCGAAGCGAAGTAGTAGGTGTGGTCGCCGCGATCGAGCGCGAGCCCGAACGGCATCACCAGCCTTCCCTCGGCGAGGTCCTTCTCGACCAGCGCCTTCTGCGCCATGGCCACGCCATGCCCCTCGACCGCCGCCTGGTAGGACAGCAGCGAGGTCTCGTACTTCATGCCCTGGTAGGCGTTGACGCCGGGCGCGCCGGCCGCGCGCAGCCACAGGGCCCAGTCGTCGATGCGCGCGAGCGAATGCAGCAGCGTCTCGGAGGCCAGCTCGTGCGGCTCCCGCGGCACGGCGGCGCCCACGCGCGGCGCCATCACCGGCACGAGTTCGTTCGGCACCAGCTTCTGCACGATCAGCCGCGGCCAGTGGCCGTCGCCGAGTTCGATGCCGGCGTCGATGTCCTCGCGGCTGAAGTCCAGCGGCGCCGCCGATGCGGTCAGCTGGACGTCGATGCCCGGATGCAGCTGATGGAAGCCCGCGAGCCGCGGAATAAGCCAGCGCACCGCGAAGGTGGCCGGCGAGCGGATCCGCAGCACGCGCCGCCGGTAGCCGCCACCCATCGCGGCGTTGGTGGTCTCGCGCAAGGCCATGAAGAGCGGCGTGATCTCCGCCAGGTATTTCGCGCCCGCGGGCGTGAGAGACAGGCCGCCATGCTCGCGCCGGAACAGCTGGAAGTTCAGGAACTCCTCGAGCACGCGGATCTGCCGGCTGACGGCCGCCGGTGTCACGAACAGTTCCTCGGCCGCCTTCGAGATGCTCAGGAGGCGCCCCGCGGCCTCGAACATCTTCAGCGGGTTGAGCGGCGGCAGCGGCGTCATGGTCTTCAGTGCGCTGCCACGTACAGCGCATGCGGCGAGGGATCGGGCCGCGCGAAGGCCTCGCGCATGCGCGCGGCCTCTTCGGCCGGGCCGCGGCCGAACATGCGCTTGAACTCGCGGCTGAACTGCGAGGGGCTTTCGTAGCCCACCTGCGCGCTGGCATGCGCGGCCGTGACCTGGTGGCGCGCCATGATCAAACGGGCCTGGTGCAGGCGCGTGGTCTTCAGGTACTGGATCGGCGAGGTCGAGGTGACGGCCTTGAAGTGCGCATGGAACGAGGTGGGGCTCATGCCCGCTTCGTCGGCGAGGCCGTCGATGTCGAGCTTCCGGTCGAAGCGCGCATGGATGGTGCGTATGGCCTTCGCGATCTTGCCGAAGTGGCCCTGGCGCGTGAGCGAGGCCCGGATGGCGCCGCCCTGCTCGCCGGTGAGAACGCGGAAGTAGATCTCGCGCACCAGGTCGGGCCCGAGGATCGGCGCCTCGAGCGGCGAGTTCATCGCCTCGAGGAAGCGCAGCACGGCGCGGGCCAGGCGCTCGTCCATCGGGGTCGACATCAGGCCCCTGGGCGTCGCGCCTTCGGCCAATCCGTGCTCTTCGAGCTTCATCATCAGCTCGGCCGCGACCTGGAAGTCGAGGCGGAAGTAGATCGCCAGCAGCGGCTCCTGCGCCGATGCGTCGGTGTCCATCGAGAAGGGAACGGGGACCGACACGGCCAGGTAGTGCTGCGCGTCGTAGAGATAGACCTCGTCGCCGAGGAAACCGCGCTTGCGGCCCTGCAGCACGATGACGATGCCGGGTTCGTAGAGCACCGGCGCGCGTGCCAGCGGCCGGTCGGAGCGCAGGATCCGGACATCGGGCAGCACGGTCAGGTTGTAGCCCTCGATCGGTGCCAGGGGCTGCACCAGGTCGACCATCTGCCGCTGCACAGGGGAGACCTTGGGCGGTGCATTGCGTGGACGAGCGTCGTTCATGGGAGCCGCGAATCTGCCACAGCCGGGCCGCCGGGTCCACGGCTTTGCAGTTTTAGGCAAGCCATGTGTGCGACTCGGCATATCGCGACCGTGCTGCGATTTCTACGATCGGTGCCTGATCTTCAAGGAGCCGACCATGACACAGACCACAGTAAAAACCTTCCTCATCACGGGCGTCAATTCGGGATTCGGAAAAGCCTTCGCGGCAGCCGCCCTCGCGCAGGGGCACACGGTGCTCGGTACCGTCAGGAGCGAAAGCCACAAGGAAGCCTTCGAGCGCGGCGCGCCCGGCCGATCGCATGCCGTGGTGCTCGACGTCACCGATTTCGACGCGATCGAGCGATCCGTTCCCCGGTTGATCGCCGAGCACGGGCCCATCGACGTGCTGATCAACAACGCGGGCTACGGGCACGAGGGCACGCTCGAGGAGTCCAGTCTGGCCGAGATGCAACGCCAGTTCGACGTGAACGTCTTCGGCGCGGTCGCGATGATCAAGGCCGCGCTGCCCTCGATGCGCACTCGCCGCCGCGGCCACATCGTCAACATCACCTCGATGGGCGGCTTCATCACCATGCCCGGCATCGCCTACTACTGCGGCAGCAAGTTCGCGCTCGAGGGCATCTCCGAGGTGCTCGGCAAGGAGGTCGCGGGCTTCGGCATCCATGTCACCGCCGTCGCGCCGGGCTCGTTCCGCACCGACTGGGCGGGGCGCTCGATGGTGCGATCGGAGCGCAGCATCGCGGACTACGACGCGCTCTTCGATCCCATCCGCGAGGCCAGGCAGGCCAAGAGCGGGGCGCAGACCGGCAATCCCGCGAAGGCGGCGCAGGCACTGCTCGCGCTGGTCGATGCGCCGAATCCGCCGGCGCACCTGCTGCTGGGCACCGACGCGCTCGCGCTCGTGCGCGCCAAGCTCGCGGCGATGTCAGAAGAGATCGATGCCTGGGAAGCGGTGACGCGCTCGACCGATCACGCCTGAGGTTCGCGCAGCAGCGCATGCAGCGCCGCGGCCATGTGGGCCTGCATGGAAGCCGCGGCACCGGCCACGTCGCCCTCGCAGATGCGCGCCACGAGTTCGGCATGGCCGTCCTGCACCTGCTGCAGGCTCTTGCGAGTCTTGCGCCGCTCCATGCCCTGGCGCGACTGCGATTCCAGCGACGCGCGGATAGATCCGATCATCTGCCACAGCAAGGGGTTGCCGCTGGCGCGCGCGATCTCGACGTGCAGCTCGGTGTCGAGCGCCGCATAGGTGGCCGGGTCGTGCAGGCAGCCCTGCATGCGGGTCACCAGCGCCGTCATGCGCTCGATCTGGGCCGGCTGCCGGCGCGCGGCCGCGAGCGCCGCGGATTGGCCTTCGAGTGCCGCGCGCACGGCCATCAGGTCCTCGGTGGAGTTGTCGAGCACCTGCAGCGCGCGTGCGAAGTAGATCGACATCGCGGTGGCGTCGAGGTCGCGCCGGATGATCGGGCTCTTGCCGTTGGCGATGTCGACCACCCCCATGCCCTTGAGCGTGCGCAGCGCCTCGCGTACTACGGGCCGGCTCACGCCGAGGATCTCGGCCAGCCGGCCTTCGCCGGGCAGCGCGGCGCCGGGCGCCAGCCGCGAGCGCTCGATGTAGCCCAGCAGGCTCTGCACGGCCTGCTCCGAGAGCGGCACGCGCTCGAGCTTGTCCAGGACGAAGGGGTGGGCGGTCATCGTCTACCTATCATATAGGGTGAGAGCTTGCGACCCACGCGGGCGCCCCGTTCAATCGGGCCATTGATTACCGGCCGACCGAACGAACGAGACAAGCATGTGGAAAGACGATGACGAGCTGTTCCAGCTCATGAAGACCAAGCTGTTCCCCGCCGTCGTGGGCGACATCCTCGACACCATGGGGCTCTTGCGGCAGTTCCTGCCGCCCGCCATCAGGCCGGTGGAGCGCTCGATGGTGATCGCGGGCCGCGCGATGCCGGTGCTCGAGACCAACTGCTTCGCGCGCACCGAGCCCGAGGGCAAGACGCCGCTGAGCCGGCAACCCTTCGGACTGCTGTTCCAGGCGCTCGACGATTTGAAGCCCCACGAGGTCTATGTCGCGACCGGCTGCGCGCCGCAGTTCGCACTCTGGGGCGGGCTCATGACGACACGCGCCCAGCACCTGAAGGCGGCGGGCGCGGTGCTCGACGGCTATTCGCGCGACACCAACGAGGTGCTCGAGTTGGGCCTGCCGGTCTTCTCGCTCGGCGGCTATTCGCAGGACCAGGGCCCGCGCGGCAAGGTCGTCGACTACCGCGTGCCGGTGGAGATCCAGGGCGTGCGCGTGCGTCCGGGCGACATCGTCTTCGGCGATCAGGACGGCGTGCTGATCGTGCCGAAGGAGGCCGAGGTCGAGGCCTTGCGCCGCGCGCTCGAGAAGGCCAGTACCGAGAACGCGGTGCGCACCGCCATCCGCAACGGGATGAGCACGGTCGAGGCCTTCGAAACCTTCGGCGTGATGTGACGGGACCGCCTCGCCTCTCTCTCGTACCCCGCCGCCCATTCACAAGGAGACTCAGATGTTCGATTCGATGTCGCGCCGGCAACTGCTGGCGGTCGCGGCCGGTGCCGCCATGGCCGGCCTGTCCGGTGCCGCCGTGGCGCAAAGCGCCGCGGAAATCCAGAAGAAGGGCCAGCTCACGGTCGGGCTGCTCGTGGACTTTCCGCCCTACGGCACCACCAATGCGCAGAATCAGCCCGACGGCTACGACGCCGACGTCGCGCGGCTGCTGGCCAAGGACCTCGGCGTCAAGCTCAACCTCGTGCCCGTCACCGGCCCCAACCGCATCCCGTTCCTGCTGACCAACAAGGTCGACCTGCTCGTGGCCTCGCTCGCGATCACGCCCGAGCGCGCCAAGCAGGTCGACTTCTCGGCGCCCTATGCGACCGCCACCGTGATCCTGTACGGCGCGAAGAAGGTCGACATCAAGAGCGCGGCCGACCTCAAGGGGCGGCGCATCGGCGTGGCGCGCGCGAGCGTCCAGGACGTGGCGCTGACCGCCATGGCACCCGAAGGTACCGAGATCCGCCGCTTCGACGACGATGCCTCGGGCATGCAGGCGCTGATCTCGGGCCAGGTCGATGCGATCGGCTGCTCCACCACCGTGGCCGCGCAGATCGCCAAGCGCGTGCCGCCCGATACCTACGAGAAGAAGTTCACCGTGCGCGAGCAGGTCATGGCCATCGCGATGCGGCCCGGCCAGGCCGAGCTGAAGAAGACGCTCGACGAGTTCGTCGCGCGCAACCGCGCGAATGGCGAGCTCAACAAGCTGTATCAGAAGTGGCTGGGGACGGACTTTCCGGTGATTGCGGCGTCCTGAGATCGTCGACCCGACGGGCGCGGCGCGCGCCGGTTTTGCGTTAGGGTCGAGGCATGAACCCAGCGCCTGTCTCGCCCCTTCTCGTCGTCAGGAACCTGGGCTTCGCCTACCCCGGCCGGCCCGCGCTCCTGTCCGCCTGGAGCGCCAGCATCGGCGCCGGGCTGACCCAGATCCACGGCGACGACGGGAGCGGAAAGTCGACGCTCCTGCGGCTGCTGGCAGGGCGCGTTCGCGGCGAAGGCCAACTGAACCTTGCTGGAGCGCGCCTGGACGAAGACCGGGACGCCTATGCCGGGAACGTGTTCTTCGTCGACCCGGAGACCGATGCATTCAACGAGGTCCTGGCGAAGCAGTGCACCGCGTCGTTGAGTGCCGGCGATCCAGGCTTCGATGCATCGAAGTGGCAGGCGCTCGTGGAGGGCTTCTCCCTGACGCCGCATCTCGAGAAGCCGATGTACATGCTCTCCACCGGGTCGAAGCGAAAGGTCTGGCTGGCGGCGGCGCTCGCATCGGGACGCGCGCTCACCTTGCTCGACGAACCGACCGCGGCGCTCGATGCCAACTCGATCCGCTGCCTGTGGCGCGCCCTCTCCGAGAGCGCCGGCCGATCCGACCGCGCGATCGTGATCGCCAGCGCCGAGCGAATCGAGTCCGTACCGCTTTCGGGTCGGATCGAGCTGCCGTCACCATGAGCTAGCGCTCGGTGGCCGGCGCGGTCCACAGATCGCGTGCCCGGTCAGAGCTGTGTTTCGATCGCTGCCTTGTCGATCACCGACCACACGTCGCGGATCCGCTGGTCGACGACCTCATAGAAGACGTTCTCCGCGAACGCGATGCGCCGTCCATTCACCGCCAGTCCCATGAACGTGCCTTCGGGCGTGCACTCGAACACGAGCCGGCTCGCGACGCGCGGCGGCTCGCTCACGAGAAAGTCGATGACGAAGCGCAGATCGGGAATCTGCGCGAAGTCGTTCTCGAGCATGTCCCTGTAGCCGGCGAGGCCGAGCCGGACGCCGTTGCGCCGGACGTCCCGGTGCACGAAGTCGCCCAGGCGCGCCCAGTCCTGGGCGTTGAGGCAGTCGATGTAGCGGCGGTAGAAGATGGCGAGGTCGGAGGCGGTCATGCAGCACAGCATAGGAGCCGGCATGCGCCGCGTCGCGTGCCTGGCGGCGAGAAGGCGCATTTGCCGGCAGTGCGCCGACAGGGTTCCCCGAGTCTTCAAGGTGTGACGCAGTTCTCATTCCGTGCCTGCCAGCCCGCGATGGTCTGGTTTTCCCTAGGAATTTGGCAATGTTAAGCGCTTGCGCAAGCGCTTACGTCGTTGAAAAATGCCTCCAACGGCGGTGAATGCCGTTTTCAAGGAGGCACGAGTGCTAATAAAGATTCGCCACGCCGCGGCGTGCATCGCCGTCGTGTTCGCCCACGCGGCGGCGCCCGGCGCCTTCGCTGCCCAGCCCGTCATCGGCCTGGTCACGAAAGCCGACACCAACCCCTACTTCGTGAAGATGAAGGAAGGCGCCAAACAGGCCGCGGACGCCGGTGGCGCGAAGCTGCTCACGGGCGCCGGCAAGTTCGACAACGACAACGCCGGGCAGGTCACGGCCATCGAGAACATGCTCGCGGCGGGTGCCACGACGCTGCTCATCACCCCGAGCGACTCGAAGGCGATCGTGCCGACGATCAAGCGGGCGCAGGCCAAGGGCGTGATGGTGATCGCGCTCGACAGCCCGACCGATCCCATCGAGGCCAGCGACGCGCTCTTCGCGACCAACAACTACACGGCCGGCGAGTTGATCGGCCGGTATGCGAAGGCGGCACTCGGCGGGAAGCCCGCGAAGATCGCGACCATCGACCTGTTCCCCGGGCACCCGGTGGGCGCGCAGCGGCACAACGGCTTCCTCGCGGGCTTCGGCCTGCCCGGCGTGGCCGATGCCAGGAGCAACCAGCTGTCGACCGCGCCCGAGGTGGTCTGCATGGCCGACAGCTACGGCGACCAGCCGCGCGGGCAGACCGCGATGGAGAACTGCCTGCAGAAGTCTCCCGACATCAACCTCGTCTACGCGATCAACGAACCCGCCGCCGCCGGCGCGTACCAGGCGCTGAAGAAGGCGGGCAAGGAGAAGGGCGTCGTCATCGTCGCGGTCGACGGCGGATGTACCGGCGTGAAGAACCTCAAGGCCGGCATGATCGACGCGACCTCGCAGCAGTACCCGCTGCGCATGGCAAGCCTCGGCGTCGAGGCCGGCATCGCCTTCGCCAAGACCGGCAAGAAGGCCAGCGGCTACACCGACACGGGCGTCACGCTGATCACCGACAAGCCGATGCCCGGCATCGACAGCAAGGACAGCGCCGTCGGCCTGGAGCTGTGCTGGGGCGCCAAGTAGGCGCACGCGCGAGCACCCGGCCACCGTTCACCCGTTTCTTCCTCCAGCCGCCATGGCTCGCATGGCGGCCGGGCGCAGCCATGCCGCACGCAGGGCACCACCGCCAACCACGAGGCCGCCATGAGCCATGCATCCCCCACTTCATCGTCGCTCGGCCGAACGGCCGGCCCGTCGCCGGGCCCGAGCCTGCGGCATCGCCTGCCCAGGCTGTCCTCCCTCGGCCCGGTCATCGCGCTGCTGCTGGCCTGCACCTTCTTCTCGTTCCAGAGCGATCGCTTCCTGAGCGTCGAGAACTTCTCGCTGGTGCTGCAGCAGGTGATGGTGGTCGGCACCATCGCCATCGGCCAGACCCTGGTGATCCTCACGGCCGGCATCGATCTCTCGTGCGGCATGGTGATGGCGCTCGGCGGCATCGTCATGACGAAGCTCGCGACGGCCGCCGGCCTCGATCCCTACCTCGCGATCGCCTGCGGCATGCTGGTGTGCGTGGCCTTCGGCCTGCTCAACGGCCTGCTCGTGACACGGGTGCGGCTGCCGGCCTTCATCGTCACGCTCGGCACGATGAACATCGCGTTCGCGATCACGCAGCTCTACTCCAACGCGCAGACCGTGACCGACCTTCCGTCGCCGCTGACCTGGTTCGGCGGCACGGTGTCGGTGGGCGGCGTGGAGATCAACTACGGCACCGTGCTCATGCTCGGCCTCTATGCGCTGATGGGGTGGGTGCTGCGCGACACGCGGCCCGGCCGCCATGTCTATGCGGTGGGCAACAACCCCGAGGCCACGCGCCTGACCGGCATCTCCACCGATCGCGTGCTGCTCGGCGTCTACATGGTCGCCGGCCTGTTCTACGGCATCGCGGCCCTGCTGTCCGTCGCGCGCACCAGCGTGGGCGACCCCAACGCGGGGCAGACGGAGAACCTCGACGCCATCACGGCCGTGGTGCTCGGCGGCACCAGCCTGTTCGGCGGGCGCGGCCTCCTCCTGGGCACGCTGCTCGGCGCGCTGATCGTGGGCGTGTTCCGCAACGGGCTCACGCTGATGGGCGTGTCCTCGGTCTACCAGGTGCTGATCACCGGCGTGCTGGTGATCCTCGCGGTGGCCACCGACGAACTCTCGCGCAAGAAGGGATGAACATGAACGCCAGAACACCTCCCCCGCTCGTGATGCAGGCGCGCGGCCTGGTCAAGCGCTACGGCCAGGTCACCGCGCTGGACGGCGCCGACTTCGACCTGCGCGCCGGCGAGATCCTCGCGGTGATCGGCGACAACGGCGCGGGCAAGTCCTCGCTGATCAAGGCGCTGTCGGGCGCGACCATCCCGGACGAGGGCGAGATCCTGCTCGACGGCCGGCCCGTGCAGTTCAAGTCGCCGATGGATGCGCGCCGCAAGGGCATCGAGACGGTGTACCAGGACCTCGCCGTGGCGCCCGCGATGACGATCGCCGAGAACCTGTTCCTCGGTCGCGAGCTGCTGCGCGACAGCCTGCTGGGCCGGCTGTTCCGCATCATCGACAAGAAGCGCATGCTGGCCGAAGCCGAGGCGCACATGAAGCTGCTGCAGATCGGCATCCGCTCGATGGTGCAGGCGGTGGAGACGCTCTCGGGCGGCCAGCGCCAGGGCGTGGCGGTCGCGCGCAGCGCCGCCTTCGCGCGGCACGTGGTGATCCTCGACGAGCCCACGGCCGCGCTCGGCGTGAAGGAGGGCAACATGGTGCTCGAGCTGATCCGGCGCGTGCGCGACAAGGGGCTGCCGGTCATCCTGATCAGCCACAACATGCCCCACGTGTTCGAGATCGCCGACCGCATCCACATCGCGCGGCTCGGCCGCCGCGCCGCGGTGGTCAACCCCAACGCGATCGGCATGAGCGACGTGGTCGCGGTCATGACCGGTGCGAAGCGGCCCGAGGACCTCCCCGCGGAGGCACTGGCTTGAGCACGATGCATCCAGGGAGCTCCCCGTTCGAGGGAATAATCGTGTCCGCCCGGCTTTTGGCGCCGGGCGATCAACAGGAGCAGCTTCCCCTTGCCAACCATGAACGACGTCGCGCTCGCGGCGAAGGTCTCCACAGCCACCGTGTCGCATGTGCTGAACGGCACCCGCGTGGTCCATCCCGACACGGTGCGCGCCGTCGAGGCGGCGATCGCCAAGGTCGGCTACACGCCGAACATCCTCGCGCGCTCGCTGGCGCGCTCGGCCTCGAGCACGATCGGCGTCGCGATCGCGGCGGTGTCGAACCATTACTTCTCGGGCACGGTGCATGCGATCGAAGCCGAGTGCAGCCGACTCGGGCTGGCGATGCTGTTCGTCGACACGCACGACGATCCGGCCCAGGAGCTGCGGGCCATCAAGACGCTGCACCAGCGCCGCGTGGACGGCATCCTGTTCGCCCCGGCCGCCGATCCCGAGCGGCGGGCACTGAAATACCTGCAGGAAGCCAACGTGCCCACGGTGCTGGTCGACCGGCTCATGTCGACGGACTTCGACCAGGTCGGCGTGGAGAACGTGGCATCGACCGCGCAGATGGTCGCGCACCTGGTCGGGCATGGCCACCGACGCATCGGGTTCGTCTCGGGGGCGCCGGAGCTCTCGACCTCCATGGAACGCCTGCAGGGCTACCGCGACGCGCTGGCGCAGGCCGGGCTGCCATGGGATGCATCGCTGGTGCGCGAGGGCCAGTCGACGATCGGGCCGGCGCGCGAAGCGGTGAAGGCGCTGCTGGCGCTGCCCGAGCCGCCGACGGCCATCGTCTCGGCCAACAACCTGATGACCATCGGCGTGGTCAGCGCGATCCGCGAGGCGGGCCTGGACATCCCCGATGCCGTGGCCGTGGTGGGCTTCGACGATTTCGACTGGGCCGAGTACTTCGAGCCGCGCCTCACGGTCATGGCGCAGCCGGTGCAGGACATCGGCCTGCGCGCGATGAAGCTGCTCAACAAGCGCATCAAGACGCCCGACGGTCCACGGCAGACCGTTCGCCTGGCGCCGACCTTCATGGTGCGCCGTTCCTGTGGCTGTGCCTAGCCGACGCTGACCGGCGCGCCATGCGGGGAGTGATCCCCGCATGAGCACGAACGTTTCGCTGGGGATCGATCTCGGCACCTCCGCGGTGAAGGTGCTGCTGCTGGACGAGGACGGCACGGTGCTCGGCCATGTCGACAAGCGCCTGCCGATCTCCCGTCCGCAGCCCGACTGGTCGGAGCAGCATCCCCGCCAGTGGTGGGCCGCCGTGCGCGAGGCGCTGGCCGACCTGCGCAACGCCTGTCCGCGGGCGTGGCCGTGCATCGCCTGCATCGGCCTCACGGGCCAGATGCACGGCGCGGTCGTGCTGGACCGCGACGACCAGCCGATCCGCCCGGCGATGCTGCACAACGACGGGCGCGCGGTGAAGGAAAGCCGGGAGATCGAAGCCGCGGTGCCGCAGGTGGCGGCGATCGCCGGCAGCCGGCCGATGGCCGGCCTCACCGCGCCCAAGCTGCGCTGGATGGCGCGGCACGAGCCCGAGCGCTTCGCCGCCATCGACTGCGTGCTGTCGCCCAAGGACTACCTGCGGCTGCGCCTGACCGGCGAACGCGCCACCGACGTCTCGGATGCGGCGGGCGCGCTGTGGTTCGACGTGAAGCGGCGCTGCTGGAGCGAACCGCTGGTCGCGGCCAGCGGCCTCGCGCTCTCGCAACTGCCGCGCGTGCGCGAGTCCATCGAGCCGGGCGCGACGCTGCTGCCGCAGGTCGCGGCCGAGCTCGGCCTGGCGGCCGGCGTCGTGGTGGCTGCCGGCGGCGGCGACACGCCGGTGTCGGGCCTGGGCATCGGCTCGATCGAACTGGGCGACGCCTTCGTCAACCTGAGCACCAGCGCATCGATCGTGGCCGTGACGGGCCACGCCGCCATCGACGAGGCGGCATCGATCCACGCCTGGTGCCATGCGCTGCCCGGGCGCTGGTACCAGATGGGCGCGATGCTCTCGGGCGCGAGCTGCCTGCGCTGGATCAGCCGCGTCGTCGGCGAGCCCGACGAAGACGCGTTGCTGCGCGTGATCGAAGGCAACATGGCACGAGGGGGCCATCCCGCGCAGGCCTTGCATCCGGCACAGGCGCCCCTTTTCCTGCCCTATCTGTCGGGCGAGCGCACGCCGCACAACGACGTGGACGCGCGCGGCGTCTTCTTCGGCCTGTCGCACGACACGAACGCCGCGCTGCTCGGGCACTCGGTGCTCGAAGGCGTGTGCTTCGGGCTGCGCGATGCCATGGCCGCGATCGAGTCGACCGGCACGCGCATCGCCTCCCTGGCCGTCGTCGGCGGGGGCGCCCGCAGCATCTACTGGACCGAGATGCTCGCCAGCGTGCTGGGCAAGCCGGTGCACCGGCTCGCGGGCGGCGAACTCGGCGCCGCGCTGGGCGCCGCGCGGCTGGGCTGGCTCGCGCTCGGCCACGACCCACGGGCCGTGTGCAGGCCCGCGCGCGTGGTGTCGCGCCACCAGCCCGACGAAGCGCTGGCTTCGATGTTCGACACCCGCTACCGGAGTTTCCGCGACATGTACCGCGCCCTGGCCCCCCTGTTCGGCGCGCGTGCGCAGGCGCTTTCTCCCCGCTTCATGGAGTCCGTGCAATGAGCATCGCCACCGCCTTCGCCCCCGTCGCCCGCGCCACGTACGCGCCGGCAGGCGCACCGCATCCGCGCGAGCTGCACGAGGCCACCTTCGAACACGCACTGCTGCGCGACCCGGCGCTGGGCTTCGAGACCGCGCCATCCAGCGGCATCGGCTGCCTCGTGCACGGCGCGCCGTCGCGGCTGGACCGTTGGCACTACCACGACGAATACGAGCTGCACCTGGTCGTCAAGACCCGGGGCAAGGCCTACATCGGCGACGAGATCGTCGATTTCGCGCCGGGCTTCCTCGCGCTGATCGGTCCCTCGGTGCCGCACCATTTCGTCTCCCACGACATACCGGCGGGCGGCGTGGCCGTGCGAAGCCTGGCGATCCAGTTCGGCGACGATGCCTTGCGGCAGGCGGCGGGCCTGTTCCCCGATCTGGGCGAGGCCTTGCGCCTGCTGGAGCAGGCACGCCACGGGATCGAGTTCGCGGGCATGGGGGAAGAGATCCGCGAACACTTCCACCGCATCCGGGCCTACCGCGGCCTGGCGCGCTTCGCGGAGCTGGTGGCACTGCTGAGCTACCTCGCGACCTGGCCCGAGAGCCATCCGCTGTCGATGGACCGCGCGCTCCCGCGGCCATCGCAGGAAGTCACCGAACGGCTGTCGAGCCGGATCGACAAGGTGGTCGGCCACATCTGCGAGCACTACATGGAAGACCTCACGCTGGGCGGGATGGGCGAGCTCGCGGGCATGGGCGCGCAGACTTTCTCGCGCTCCTTTCACCGGGTGATGGGCTGCACCTTCGTCGAGTTCGTGACGCGCACGCGCATCACCAAGGCATGCCACCTGCTTCGTCACACCGACCAGCAGATATCGAGCATCTGCTACCAGGTCGGGTTCAACAACATCTCGAACTTCAACCGCCACTTTCGCCGGCTTCGCGGGATGACCCCGGCGGCGTACCGCAGCGACAAGGCATTCCTCCAATCGGCCGGCGCATAGCCGCAACCAGCGAGCACTCCATGCAAGATCTTTCGTCTCCCTTCACGGGGAGTCCCCGCGGCGTGGCCGGACTGCGCGGCGTCACCAAGCAGTTCGGCGGCACGGTCGCGCTGAGCGATGCATCCTTCGACCTGATGCCCGGCGAGGTGCTGGCCCTGCTGGGCGAGAACGGCGCGGGCAAGAGCACCTGCGTGAAGCTGCTCGCCGGTGTGCACCAGCCCACGCGCGGCGAGGTGCACGTCGGCGGCGAGCCGGTCACGCTGCGCTCGCCGCTCGATGCCCAGCGCATGGGCATCGCGGTGATGCACCAGCACCCGGGACTGTTCGCCGATCTCTCGGTGGCCGAGAACCTGTTCATGGGGCGGCAGCTCAAGAGCCCGCTCGGCGCGCTCGACCATCGCCGCATGCATGCCGAGGCCGAGCGCCTGCTCGAGACCGTGGGCCTGTCGTGCGCGCCGCGCACGCCGCTCGGCCGGTTGCGCAGCTCCGAGCAGCAACTGGTGGAAGTGGCGCGCGCGCTGTCGGTGCAGGCTCGCGTCCTGATCATGGACGAGCCCACCGCCGCGCTGACCACGCGCGAGGTCGACCGGCTGTTCGAGGTCGTGGCCCAACTGCGCACCCGCGGCGTGGCGATGATGTTCGTGGGCCACCGCATGGAGGAGATCTACCGCGTGTCGGACCGCGTGGCGGTGCTGCGCGACGGCCGCATCGTCGAGGTCGCGCCGGTGGCCGACATGCCGCACGACCGCGCGGTGCGGCTGATGATCGGGCGTCCGCTGGCGGACCTGTATCCGGCGCTCGCGCCGCCGGCCGGTCCGGTCGTGCTCGAGGTGGAGCAACTCGGGCGCGACGGTGCGTTCGAGGACGTGTCGTTCGACCTCCAGGCCGGCGAGATCCTCGGCATCGGCGGGCTGGTCGGCAGCGGTCGCACCGAGATCGCCCGCGTGCTCTTCGGCATCGACCGGCCCACCAGCGGGCACATCGTGCTGGCCGGCGAGCGCCGCGTCTTCGCCTCGGCCGCCGAGGCGATGGAGGCGGGCATCGCCTACGTGTCGGAGGACCGCCTGGGCCAGAGCCTGGTCATGGACTTCGGCATCCTCACCAACGCCACCCTGGCGGTGCTCGACCAGGTCAAGCGCGCGGGCCTGGTGAACCGCGAGGCCGAGCTGCGCGCGGTCACGCCGCACCTGGACCGCCTGCGGCTTCGCTACCGCAGCTACGACCAGCCCATCGGCGACCTCTCGGGCGGCAACCAGCAGAAGGTGGTGCTGAGCAAGTGGCTGGCGACCGGCCCGAAGGTGCTGATCCTCGACGAGCCCACGCAAGGCGTCGACGTGCAGACCAAAGCCGAGGTGCACGCCATGATGGCGGACCTGGCGCGCGGCGGCATGGCGATCGTGATGATCTCGTCGGAGCTGCCCGAGTTGCTGGGCATGAGCCATCGCGTGCTGGTGATGCGCGAGGGGCGCATGTCGGGCAGCTTCGACCGTTCCAAGGTCACGCAGGAGTCGGTGATCTATGCGGCCACCGATGCGGGGCGGGCGAGCGCGGCCGCATCGGCGGCGCCGCGCGTCGACGTGGCGATGCCGACCCCCGTGGCCACCGCCGGACGAAACACCGCCGCGCGGCGGCTGTCCGCCGCACTCCCGCGGCGCGAACTGGGCCTGCTCGTGGTCATCGCGGCCGTGGTGCTGGGCGTCTCGCTGCTGAACCCGCGCATGCTGAGCGCCAGCAACCTGAGCGCGCTGGCGATGGATGCGGGGCTGCTGCTGATCGTCGCGCTGGCGCAGATGCTGGTGCTGCTGACCCGCAACATCGACCTGTCCGTCGCCTCGGTGATCGGGTTGTCGGCCTATGTGGCGGCGGCATTGATGCGGGCGCATCCCGAGCTCGGCACGGCCGCTGCTATCGGCGCGGCCGTGGGCGTGGGCCTGGCCTGCGGGCTGGTCAACGGCGCCATCGTCACCTATGGCGGCGTGCCGGCCATCGTCGTGACCCTGGGCACGCTCGCGATGTACCGCGGGCTCGACAGCATGCTCGCGAGCGGCAGCCAGGTCAGCGCCGACCAGGTGCCGGCGTCGTGGCTCGAGGTGTCGAGCCGCGCGGTGATGGGCCTGCCGGCCACGGCCTGGTTCGCGCTTGCCGCGGCGCTGGCCGTGGCGCTCGGCCTGCGCTATGCGACCGTGGGCCGCGACGTCTATGCGATCGGCTCCAACCCCGATGGCGCGCGGCTGATCGGCATCCCGATCGGGCGCCGCGTGCTCGCCGTGTTCTGCATCGCCGGCATGCTGGCCGGCTTCACCGGCGCGATGTGGGCGTCGCGCTACGCGACTATCGATTCGCGCACCGCCTTCGGCTTCGAGCTCACCGTGATCGCCGCCGTGGTGGTCGGTGGCGTCGCCATCCGCGGCGGCTCGGGCTCCGTGCTCGGCGTGGTGCTGGGGGTGGTGGCGCTGCTGCTGATCCGCAACGGGCTGGTGCTGCTGCGCATCGATCCCTTGTGGCTGCAGGCCGTCTACGGCCTCGCGATCCTCGCCGCCATCACGATCGACGCGGTCGTGACGCGGCGCGCCAACCAACCCCGGCGCGTGACCAGGAGCCTCGCATGAACCGCTTCGTTCGATGGCTGGGCCGCGCGGCCGGCTGGGAAGGTTTTCTCGCGCTGCTGGTGCTGTTGGTGGCGGCCTACGGGTGGGCCCGCGTGCCGGGCTTCGCCACCTCGTTCAACCTGTCGCAGATCGCGGCGGGCGTCTCCGAGAAGGCGCTGCTGGTGCTGCCGATGGTGCTGCTGATCATCGCGCGCGAGATCGACCTTTCGGTCGCCAGCATCCTCGGCCTGTGCAGCGTGGTGCTGGGGCTGCTGCTGCGCGCCGAGGTGCCGCTGGCCGCCGCCGTGGCCGCCACCTTCGCGGTGGGCGCGGCCGCCGGCGCGATGAACGGACTGCTCGTCACGCGGCTGCTGCTGCCTTCGCTGGTGGTCACGCTGGGCACGATGGCGCTGTTCCGCGGGCTGAGCTACATCCTGCTGGGCACCGACTCGGTCAGTGAATTGCCAGCCCTGCTGACCGATTTCGGGGTCGACAACGTGCCCGGAACGGCCGTGCCCTGGATCTTCGTTCCCTTCCTGCTGCTGGCTCCCGTCTTCGCCGTGTTCCTGCACCGTACCGCGACCGGCCGGCGCATCTATGCCATCGGCGGCAATCCCGACGTGGCGCTCTACACGGGCATTCGCGTGGCGCGGCTGCGCATGGGCATGTTCGTGGCGAGCGGGCTGGTCTGCGCGCTGGCCAGCGTGGTGCTCACCGCGCGGCTGTCGAGCGCGCGCGCCAGCAACGGGCTGGGCTTCGAGCTCGATGTCATCACCATCGCGCTGCTCGGCGGCATCAGCGTCTTCGGCGGGAGGGGGCGCATGGGCGGCGTCTTCTGGGCCCTGGCGCTGGTGGCGTTGATCCGCAACCTGCTCGCGCTGAACCAGACCGGCGGCGACGCGCAGGGCCTGGCCATCGGCTTCCTGCTGATCTTTTCGCTGTTGCTGAGCAACGGCATTCGCAGGCTGGCGAACACCGCGTTCGCGCGACGGCTCGTCCAGCGCTTTTCCAACCGCCGGATCGAAGGACCGGTTCCCTGAGGAGACAACCATGACACTGAAGAAGACCCTCGCTTGCTGCCTGATCGCCTGCGGCTGCATGGCCGCGGCCCTGCCGGCCTCGGCGGCCGACCCCGCGTGCCTGAAGGCGCCGGGCACCATCGGCTTCCTGCCGAAGATGGACACGGACCCCTACTTCCATGTGGCGCGCCAGGGTGCGCTCGAGGCGCAGAAGGAGATCGGCGGCAAGCTGATTCAGCAGGCGCCCTCGACCGCCACGGCCGATGCGCAGATCGAGTTCGTGAATGCGCTGGTGGCGCAGAAGGTCGACGTGCTCGTGGTCTCCAGCACCGACGCGAACGCGCTGGCACCGGCGCTGCGGCGCGCGCGTGCCCAGGGCGTGCGCGTGATGACCTACGACTCCGATGCGACCAAGGAGGCGCGCACGCTGTTCATCAACCAGGCGCGTTCCGACAGCCTGGCGCTGCAGATGCTCGACAGCATGGGCGCGTTGATCGGCTACAGCGGCGAGTTCGCGATCCTGTCGAGCACGCCCACCGCGACCAACCAGAACACGTGGATCTCCGTGATGAAAGCGCAACTCGCGAACAATCCCAAGTTCGCGCAGATGAAGCTGGTGCAGGTGGCCTACGGCGAGGAGAGCGAGCAGATCAACCAGCAACAGGCGCTGGCACTGGCCGAGGCCTTCCCGAACCTCAAGGGCATCCTGGTGCCGGCGGGCATCGGCCTGCCGGCGGCGGCGCGCGCGCTCGAGCAATCGGGCGGCATCCAGAAGATCAAGCTCACGGGCGTCGCACCCGCGACCTTCATGAAGAAGTACATCGAAGCCGGCTCCGCGCAGGACATCTGGTGGAACGTGAGCGACCTCGGCTATCTCGCCTACCACGCCGCACAGCAACTGGCCCAGTGCAAGATCACCGGCAAGAAGGGCGAGAGCTTCACGGCGGGCCGCCTGGGCAGCTACACCATCCTCGACAACGGCGAGATCGTGCTGGGAGAGGCCGAGATCGTGACGCCGAAGAACCTGCAGAAGTTCAAGTTCTGAGCCGGTCCGGCCGCGGTGGGCGCCGTCAATCCATCGAGAAGCCCGAGGCCTTGATCACCGGCGCCCAGATGGCGGTCTCGTCCTTCGCCTTCTTCGCGAGCTCCTCGGGCGAGCTGGGCTTGGGGTCGAAGGCGAGCTCGCCCAATCGCTGCCGCACCTCGGGCAGGACCAGCACGCGGCGCATCGCGGCATTCCAGCGCTCGACCGAGGCGGCCGACGTGCCGGCCGGTGCATAGAGGCCGAAGAAGCCGCGCGCGACGACCTGCTTGAACCCCAGCTCGAAGAACGTCGGCACGTCGGGAATCCGCGGGTCGCGCGTGTTGCCCGGCACCGCGAGGATTCGCACCCGGCCGTTGCGATGCATCTCGAGCATGTCGGTCAGGGTGTTGATGCCCGCCGACACGTGGCCGCCGATCATGGCCGTCAGCAGCGGCGGTCCGCCTTGAAACGGCACATGAACGAGGTCGACGCCGATGTCCTTGCCCACCATCAGGCCGATGAAGTGCAAGGGGCTGCCCGGTGCCGGCGAGCCGAAGTCCGCGCGCGGGCGATTGGCGCGTGCCCATGCGACGTATTCGGGAAAGCTCTTCGCGCCCGTCTCCGCGCCGGTGGCGAACGCGAAGGCGAACTCGGCGACAAGGGAGATCGGCACCAGGTCCGCCACTTCGTAGCCGGGCTTCCTGAAGACCAGCGGGTTCGTCGTGACCAGCGCGTCCGGCGCGAGCATCACGACCGAGCCATCCCGAGGAAGACCCTTGAGCGCCATCGCCGCGATGCGGCCGCCGGCACCCGGGCGGTTGTCGACGAGCACGGGCCGCTGGAAGTCCAGGCGCAACTTGTCGGCCAGCAGGCGTGCGATGGTGTCGGCCGATCCGCCGGCCGGGAATCCCACCACGATGCGCAGGGGCCCCTCGCCGGATTGCGCATGGGACGCGGTGACCGTCGCCCACGTGAGCGCGGAGAGAAGAAGCGCTCGCAACAGGCGTGAATGAAATCTCATGGCTCTACTCCCCACGACAGGTGGATGGACCGAAGGTCGACACGGCGAACTGCCGGTGCCGTGATCGAAGGCTAAGGTCGCGCCCGCGCCCCGCACTATCGAAAACTGGCAAACATCGCGCCGCGGCCCCGGATACCGGCCCGATCTTGTTGTCAACGCAATGGCTGGAAGCTACGCTGAACTTCTCTTCGCATCGGCTTCACACCATGGATTGGTCACTTCCCTACGCATCGCATCGCATGCCGACCCTGGCACGCAACGTGGTCTCGACCTCGCAACCGTTGGCCGCGCAGGCAGGGCTTTCGATGATGCAGATCGGAGGCAATGCCGTCGATGCCGCGTTGGCGACGGCCATTGCATTGACGGTGGTCGAGCCCATCATGAACGGCATCGGCGGCGACATGTACGCGCTGGTCTGGGACGGCCATGAACTCCATGGCCTCAATGCCACCGGCGCGGCACCCGCAGCCTGGTGTCCCTCGCGTTTTGCGGGCCGCACAGAGATGCCGCGCGTCGGTTGGGATTCGGTCACGGTACCCGGCCAGGTGGCCGGATGGCTGGCGTTGTCGGAGCGCTTCGGCGTGCTGCCGTTCGAACGCCTGTTCGAACCGGCGATTCGTTACGCGCGGGAGGGGTTTCCCGTGTCGCCGGTGATCGCCTCGGTCTGGCCCCAGCTCGCCGCCCTGGTGGCCGACCAGCCCGGCTTTGCCGATGCCTTTCTGCCGGGCGGGCGGGCGCCGCGAGCGGGCGAGCTCTGGCGCTTCGCCGATCAGGCCCGCACGCTTGCCGAGATTGCGCAGAGCCGTGGCGAATCGTTCTATCGCGGCGAACTGGCCCAACGGATGCTCCAGCATTCCGAGGCCCACGGCGGCGCACTGAGCGCCGAGGACCTGGCCGCGCATCGGGTGGAATGGGTCCAGCCGCTGGCCTTGCGCTACCGCGACTTCACGCTGCACGAGATTCCGCCCAATGGCCAGGGCATCGCGGCCCAGGTGGCGCTGGGCATGCTGCGGCATTTCGATCTGCGGGCCAGTGGCCTCGATACCGCAGCGACGCTGCATCTGCAGATCGAGGCCATGAAGCTGGCCTTCTCCGATCTGCACGCACATGTCGCCGATCCGCGCTCGATGAAGGTCAGTGCGAGTGCGCTGCTCGACCCCGACTACCTGGCCGCACGCGCCGCTGCCATCGATCCCACGCGCGCGGGCCGGCCGCGGGCCGGAACGCCCAGGGCCGGCGGCACCGTGTACCTGGCCGCGGCCGACGCGGCCGGCATGATGGTCTCGTTCATCCAGTCGAACTACTACGCCTTCGGCTCGGGCATCGTCGTGCCCGGCACGGGAATCTCGCTGCACAACCGAGGATGGAACTTCAGCCTCGTGCCGGGACATCCCAATGAAGTGGGGCCCGGCAAGAAGCCCCTGCACACGATCATTCCCGGCTTCGTGACCGGCCCCGACCACCAGCCCGTGATGGCCTTCGGCGTCATGGGTGGGTTCATGCAGGCGCAGGGCCATGTACAGATGATGTGCAGGCTCGCGGACTTCTCCCAGAACCCGCAGGCCATGAACGACGCGCCGCGGTTCATGGTCTCGCCGCTCGACGGCAGCGTGAAGCTCGAAGCGCACATGCCCGCGGAAGTCGCCGAAGGGCTGCGGACCCGGGGGCATGCCGTCCAGATACTGCCGACCGGGCATCTGGATTTCGGTGCCGCGCAACTGGTGCAGCGCGGCGGCGAACATTTCTACATCGCCGCCTCCGACGGGCGGCGTGACGGCCTGGCCGTTGGCTACTGAGCGTCGGACACGAGTCAGCCCAGCAAGGCCGCGCGCACCGCGTCGAAGCTCGCGCGATCGGCGGTGCAGATCAGCCCGCCGGTCCGGTGCGCGGGCCGGTATGCCGAGCCGTCGTGATGCGCCGCGTAGCCGCCCGCCTCGCGATGCAGCAGCCAGCCCGCCGCATGGTCCCAGGGCATGAGCTTGTTGTAGAACAGGGCGTCGATGTCGCCCGCGGCCGCGAGCCGATATTCGTGCGCGGCGCAGCGGAACCAGTTGGTCATGCCCAGGCGCGACAACCGTGCGTTGACTTCGCTGCGCAGAGGCTCGGGCAGGAAGTTCGTGCCGACGATGGCTTCCATCTTCTCGACGGGCACCGCGGGCGCGACCTGCAATGGATGCCTTGCGCCCGAGGCCGATTCGATCCACGCGCCGCCGCCACGGATCGCGAAGGCCGTGTCTGCGCGCACCGGGTCGTGGATCGCCGCCGCGATCACCTCGCCCCGCGCGGTCACCGACGCCATGGTGCCGAACAAAGGCAGGCCACTCGCGAAGTTCTTGGTGCCGTCGAGCGGATCGACGATGAATGCGAGCTCGGCGTCGTCGATGGCCTCGAGCAATGCGGGCTCGCGCGCGCAGGCCTCCTCGCCGATCAGCACGGCCTCGGGGTGGCGCGTGCGCAAGCCGGCGAGCACCGCGGCCTCGCAGGCCTCGTCGGCGTCGGTCACGATGTCGAAGGACGAGGTCTTGCGCCGGCGGTCGACGGTGTGGAGCGTGCGGAAGCGCGGCATGATTTCTTCGCGCGCGGCAGTGGCGAGAAGCGATCCCAGGAACGCGAGGTCGTCGGAGGTGAAAAGCGAAGCGGACATGCGAGGTACCGAAGGAGTGGGCTCGCGGGGAGGATAAGGCGGTTCCTTCAGCCCCGCTTGAGTTCCGGCAACACCTCTTGCGCGAACAGCCGCATCCCGCGCATCGCCACCGCGCGATCGATCACGCCGTTGCCATTGAAGACGCAGCGCAGTTGCCGGATGCCGGTGCGCGCGACGAGGGTCTGTATCTGTTCCAGGCACGAAGCCGGATCGCCGACGATCGCCTGCGAGCGCAGCACCTCGGCAGGATCGCGCATCGCCAAGGTGCCAGGGGCCTGCCCGCGCAGGATCGCGAAATGCTCGCGCCGGCGATGGAGCAGGGGCAGCAGCGCGTGGAACTGCCGACGCGCCTCGACCGGGGTCGCGCCGATACAGACGTAGCGCGACAGCGAGGAACGCGCGAGGAAGGAGGCACGTCGCGGTGCCACCGCTTCAGCATCGAGCGAAGCGAAGGCCGCCTCCACATGCGCGAGCTGCGCCGGCTCGGGTGGCTCGAGGCTCAGCAGCAGCGGCAGGTCCTCCGTGACGGCGAAGCGCATCGTCTCCTCGGTCGAGCCCGCGATGTACAGCGGCGGTGCCGAGGTCGAGAGGTGGCGGATCTGCTGCGCATCGAAGCGCCAGGGGCCGTCGCTCGACGACACGCTCTCGCCGCGCAAGGCCGCGATCACCAGGCGGCAGCCCTGCGCGAAGCGCTCGCGCGTCTGCTGCGGATCGATCTCTAGCGCGCGCAGGGTCGATGCATCGGTGCCACGCCCGAGTCCCGCGTCGAAGCGGCCTTCGCTCTGCAGCGCCAGTTGTGCGATCTCCTCGGCCAGCAGCAGCGGATGGTGCAGCGGCACCACCAGCGCGGAGATGCCGATGCGCAGCCGTTCGGTGCGCGAGAGCAGCGCGGCGGCCAGCAGCAGCGGCGAGGGATAGGGGCCGCCTTCGGCGAGCAGGCGGAATTCGTGGAACCAGGCGCCGTCGAAGCCCAGCCGCTCGGCTTCCTCGAAGAACGCGAAGAACTCGCGCGACGGGCCGAGCGTGGCCTCGCGCGACCAACCTGCCAGGTCGATGCGCAGCGCGCGTGCGGTCATGGCGCGGGAGCGGCCGTGAAGAAGCGCAGGCCGCCGCTCGAGAAGGCGGCGATGCCGGGGCCGTAGGCCTGCGCCAGGCATTCGTCGCTCAGCACTTCGGCCGGCGTTCCGGTCGCCACCAGCCGGCCCTGGCCGAGCAGCGCGAGCCGGTCGCACCAGGTGCTGGCGACATGCAGGTCGTGCAGCACCACGAGCACGGCGCGCGTACGGGCGCTGTCGCGCAGCAGGGCCATCAGGCGGTGATGGTGCGGAATGTCGAGGTGGGCCGCGGGCTCGTCGGCCACAAGCAGGCGCGGGTCGTGCGCGAGCGCGCGCGCCACGCCGACGCGGGCGCGCTCGCCGCCCGACAGCGAGGCATGGCGGCGGTCGATCAGCGCGTCGAGCTCGAAGCGCGCGACCAGCGCGGGATCGGGCGGGCGGCCCGGGCGCTGCAGCTGCAGCATCTCGCGCACCGTCAGGTCCCAATGGCTCTCGCCGTGCTGCGCGACATAGCCGATGTGGCGCGCGAGCTCGGCCGGTTTCCACTGGTCGAGCGCGCGCCCGAGCAGCGCGATGCGGCCCTCGCGCGGACGCACCAGCCCGAGCGCGGCACGCAGCAGCGTGGTCTTGCCCGAGCCATTGGGGCCGACGATGCCGAACAGGCCGCGCTCGGGGATCGCGAGGTCGATGCCGTCGAGCAGGGTACGGCCCGAGGCCTGCACCCGCAGGCCTTCGAGGCGCAGGGCGTCGGCTGTCATCCGCGCCTCCACAGCAGCAGCGCGAGGAAGAAGGGGCCGCCGATCAGCGCCGTCAGCAGGCCAGCGGGGATCTCGCTCGGAGCCATGGCCGAGCGCGCCAGCGCATCCACCAGCACCATGAGGGCGCCGCCCGCGATGGCGCAGGGCACGGTGAGCCGCGCATGCAGCGGGCCGATCCACCAGCGCATCACGTGCGGCACGATCAGGCCCACGAAGCCGATCAGGCCGCCCCAGCTCACGGCCAGCGCCGTCGCGAGCGAGGCCACGAGCACGGCACGCGCCGAGAAGGAGGCGGCGCGCACGCCCATCGCATGGGCCGTGTCCTCGCCCAGGCCGAGCGCGTCGAGGCCGCGGCCCAGGGCGCGCACCAGCAGCACCAGCACCAGCAGCACGGGCGCGAGCACGGCGATCTCGGCGCTCGTGGGCGTCTGCACGCCGCCGAGCTGCCACGAGATGATGGCGCGCAGGTTGGTCGACTCGTCGCCGAACACGATCACGATGAGGCTGCGCAGGGCGGCCAGGATCGCGGCCAGGCCGACGCCCGCGAGCAGCAGGCGGTTGCTTTGCCAGCCACCGCCGAGCCTGCCGGCCAGCAGCACCAGCCAGCTCGCGCCCCAGGCGCCCGCGAAGGCCAGCACCGGCAGGCTCAGCGCGGTGGGCACCAGCGCCGGCAGCAGCAGCGAGACCGCGGCGCCCACGGCCGCGCCGCTGGCGCTGCCGAGCAGGTAGGGTTCGGCCAGCGGGTTGCGGAACACGCCCTGGAACACCAGGCCCGCCAGCGACAGGCAGGCACCGACGAAGAAGGCCCCGGCCACGCGCGGCGCGCGCCACACGCGCACGAGTTCGGCCTGCAGGGTGCCGGTGCCCCACCACTGGGTGGGCCAGACCGTGGCGGCGCCCACGCTCAGCGCCAGCGCCACGGCCGCGGCCAGCAGCAGGAGCAGCACGAGCCACACCGTGGTCGCCGATGCGCGTCGGCCGTCGGCGGCGTGCCTCATGCGAAGCGCTCCGGATGCAGCGCGCGCGCGTACTGCTCGACGGCCTCGATCTGGCGCGGGCCGGGAATCAGCTTGTGGCCGCGCTCGAGCACGACCACGCGGTTCGTGCGCACGGCGCGCAGCGTGTGCCAGCCGGGGCGCTGGCCGATCAGCGCCGGATCGCGCGGCACCTGTTGCAGCGAGACGATTACGTCGGGGTCGCGCGCGAAGATCGCCTCGGCGCTGACCTGGGCCGCGCCCTGGAGGTCGGCGAACACGTTGCGCCCGCCGGCCCAGCCCAGCGCGTCGTTGGCATAGTGGCCCGTGCCCACGGTCTGGAAGGCACCGCGCGCGGCGGCGGCGGTCTCGAAATAGACGCTGCGGCGCGGCGCGCCGTCGAGCCGGCGTTCGATCGCGGCCAGCCGCGCCTGCATGTCTTCGCGCACCCGGCGGGCCTGTTCGTCGGCACCCGTCGCGCGCCCGAGCAGGTCGATGTTGCGGAACACCGAGGGCAGGTCCGGATGCGCGAGCACCACGCAGGGAAGCTTCGCGCGGTCGAAGGCATCGACCAGCGACAGCGCCGAATGGTGCGAGGGCGTGACCACGAGCAGGTCGGGCTGGAAGGCGGCCACCGCCTCGGCCGAGTAGCCGAGCGCGCCGCCGATGCTGGGCTTGCTGCGCACATCCTCGGGCCAGCGCACGCGCCCGCCGATGGCCACCACCCGGTCGGCCAGGCCCAGCGCCCAGGCCAGCTCCACGTTGCTCGGGAACACCACCACGATGCGTTGCGGCGCGCGCGGCACGACCACGCGCCGGCCCAGCGCATCGACGAGCTCGCGCGGGAAGCCGGCCGACGGCGCCTCCTCGGCGCCCGCGGGCAGAACGGCCGTCATGCACACCATGCCGAGGATCGCGTCGCGCCGGTTCACGCTCAGAAGGTGTAGCGCGCGCGGGCGAACACCGTCCTCGGTGCGCCGGCGTTGCCGGCTTCCTGCGCCGACAGGTCGTCGGCGATGTAGTACTTGTTCGTCAGGTTGTTCACTCCGGCCTGCAGTGTGAGCGAAGGATTGACGCGGTAGGCCACGGCGACGTTGAGCAGCAGGTAGCCGGGCAGCTTCTGCGGATTGACCGCATTGTCGCGGAGGTAGCGGCTGCCCACGTAGCTCGCGGTGCCGGTCACGGCCCAGGCGCCGTGCGCATAGGTCAGGCCCGCGCCGGCGATGTTGTGGGCCGACATGCGCACGCGATAGCCGCCGAAGTTGGTGCTGCGCGCGCCGCTGTCGGTGTAGGTCTGGAAGTCCTTGAGCCGCGCGTCCTGCCAGGTGTAGTGCAGGTAGCCGTTCCAGCGCGGCGAGAGCTGGAACTGCAACTGGGTTTCGATGCCCTTGGTGCGCGAGGTCGCGTTGCTGAAGACGAAGGAGTCGGGGCCGTTGCGGTAGGAGCGCTGGCCGTCGATCTTCTCGGCCTCGAACAGGCTGAGCTGGTAGCTCCAGCGGTCGTCCGCCGCGCGGCCCTTCAGGCCCACTTCCTTGCTGCGCGTGATCTCGGGCCGCAGGATGTCGGGCACCACCACGCCGCCGCGCGTGTTGAGCGCCACCGCCTGCGGCCGGAAGCCTTCGCTCCAGTTCGCGAACACGGCGTGCGAGGAGGCATCGCCCTGCAGGAACAGCCAGTCCACGCCGGCGCGCGGGCTGGTGTGGCTGCCTTCCTGCGCCGAGATCACCTGCGTGCCCGTGCGGCCGAGCGTCTGCTCGAAGCGGTCGTGGCGCACGCCCAGCGTGAAGCCGACCGGGCCGTACTCGAAGCGGTCCTGCAGGTAGACGCTGCGCACCTCCTGGTCGAAGCGCGAGGAGGTGATGCTGCCGCGCACGCCGCGCGGATCGTTGCGCACGTTGCTCACGGGGATGTCGTAGAACGGCCCGCGGTAGGTGGGCGCGTTGCTGAAGCTCGGCGAGTCGAGGCCTTGCCAGCCGCGCTCGAGGTTGAAGCCGGCCTGGAACTCGTTGCTCCAGCCCTTGCCCGCCATCAGGTGCGTGGCGGCGAGCTCGTGGTAGACGCCGCGGTCGGCGGTGTAGCTCTCGGAATAGCCCTTGCTCACGGCCGCGGGCGGCGGAACGATGGTGATGCCGCCGGCGAAGAAGCGGTTGTAGCGCGCGAAGCTGCTCAGGTGATTGATCGACCAGCCGGCGCCGAGCTCGAAGCGGTTCTTCCACGAGAAGGACTGGTAGTCGCCCGTGACGTAGGAGTCGGGAATGCCGTAGTTGTCGCGCGAGGTGATGCCGAAGATCGGCTTGCCGTTGACCAGCGGCACGATCGAGCCGCGGTCGCCGCGCACGCGCGTGTCGTAGAGCTGGAAGCCGGTGGTCCAGTTGCGCGTGACGGCGAAATCGCCGCCGACCAGCAGGGCCGACTGCGCGCGGCCGGCGTCGCGCTGGAAGCCGTTGTAGTCGCTGTTGGCCACGCCCACGTAGAGGTTGCCGCGCTCGAAGTCCCAGCGGTAGCGCAGGCTGCCGTCGAGGCGGCCGTAGCTGCCGACGGTGGCCGTGAGGCTGCCGCCCGCGCGCTCGGGCTTCATGAAGAACTGCGCCACGCCGCCGATCGCGTTCTTGCCGTAGAGCGCCGAGGCCGGGCCCTTGATGAACTCGAGCCGGTCGACCAGGTCGGGCGCGATCAGCGTGATGTCGGCATTGCCCTGCAGCAGGCGCAGCGGCACGCCGTCCATCAGCACCAGCACGTCCTGCGTGTCGCGCAGGCCGCGGGTCTCGAAGCGCGAGTAGTAGTTGCCCTGCGTGCCGTACTGCAGGCCCGGCACGCTGCGCAGCGTGTCCTCGAGCGTGACGGCGCCCACCGCGTCGAGCTGCGCGCGTTCGACCGAATAGGTGGCGAAGGGCAGGCGCAGCGTGTCGGCTTCCTGGCGCGTGGCGGTGGAGATCGTCTTGCGGTCGCTGACGGTGGTGGGCGGCAGCGAGCCTTCGGCGTCCTGCGCCGAAGCGACCGAGGCGAGCAGCATGACGCCGGATCCGATGAGGGCTTGGTGGGGTCTGACGCGGCCGCGCCGGGAGATGTTGCGCACGAGGGTTTCCTTCGGGCCCGCGCTCCCGCGGGCCATGAGAACAACCGGACGCCGAGGGGACCCGCCAGCGACCGGCCCCGCGCCCATGCGTGACCGATACGGCTTGCCTGCACTCCCGCAGCGACCGAACGAGGCGAAGGCCGGTATCCGGGCTTGCGGAGCGCCGCGGTGCATCGGGGAGATGCGCCGTTGCCGCGATCCTCGCCTTCCCATGCCGGGGCACAGTGGCTGACGATGCCCGCGAGGGCATCGACCGTGAGAACCGCGAATCCGCCGACCGTTGCGGGGGCAGCGCAGGACTGGGGCCTGGAGGACCCGTCACCTGCTTCCCGTTTAACGCCGGTCGAGGGACCGGCGCACCTTCGCGCGTGCCGGCTTGGGTGATGCTTTCGTTTGCATCGGCCGGCGGGGCGGATTATAGGAGCGGGTCTTGCGCCGCCCGGCGCGAAAAGCTCAGGGCGCGGGCGTGGGCGTGTGTGGCAGCCGCACCGTGAACACCACGTAGCCGTCGTCGTGCGCATAGCCGATGCTGCCGCGGTGCGAGCGCACGATGGCCTGCGCGATGTGCAGCCCCAGGCCCAGTCCGCCCTTGTTGCGCTCGTTGGGCACGCTGCGCTGCTTGAAGGCGCTGAACAGGTCGGGCACCAGCGCGGCATCGATCGGCGGCGCGCGATTGGCCACGCTGAACACCACGTGCGTGTCGACCTGCTCGAGCCGGATGCGCACCGCCTCGCCGGGCAGGCCGTGGTGGCGCGCATTGCTCACGAGGTTGCCGACCAGCTGCGCCATGCGGTCGGGGTCGGCCAGCACGGGCAGCGTGCTGGGCGCCTCCAGCTCGAGCTGCGAGCCGGGGTAGGCGGTGCGCGACTCGTCGACCGCGTCTTCCAGCAGCCGTGCCAGGTCGATCTGCGCCGGCACCACCTGCAGGCCCATGCCGCTTTGCAGGCGCGAGGCATCGAGCACCTGGCCGATCAGCCGCGCCATGCGGCTGCTCGAGGTCTGGATGCGCTGGCCCAGCCGCGCGCCGGCGTTGCTGCCGTCGGGCAGGCTGCGCTCGAGCAGCTTGGCCGCCATCGTGATCGACTGCAGCGGATCGCGCAGGTCGTGGCCGAGCACGGCCAGCAGCTCGGTGCGGGCCTTGTAGGTGTCGGCCAGCCGCGCCGCGCTGGCGCGGATCAGCTCGTCGCGCAACTGGCGCGCGAAGTCGAGGTCGTTGGTGCCCCAGGGCACGCTGGTGTCGCGCACCGTCTCCTTCCACACGTCGAAGGAGCCGCGCGGCGTGAGCCGGGGGCCGAGCGGGCCGCTCACGTAGTGCTTCTCGGGCTTGCCGCCCCAGCTGATGGTCTCGACCTGCTCCTTGCGCGCGAGCACCAGCCAGCCGTTGTCGATCGCGTCGAAGCGCAGCGCGAGAAAGCCGCACCACACGCCGCCCAGCGAACGCAGGTTCTCGGGCAGCCGCTCGCGCTCGTGCAGCGCCACGATCTCGTCGCCGTTCGTCGACGCGGTGAGCCACTGGATCAGCGCCGCCGCGGCCTCGCGCGGCATCTCGCCCTCCACGTGCAGCCGCGACTGCTCGGCGATGACCGCCGCCTGCGCGTCGAAGGCATCGGCCAGCGGGCGCGCCAGGCCGATCAATGCGCTGAAGGTGTCCTCGGCATGCAGCACGGCCTCGATCAGCGAGCCGCGCAGTTGCGCCGCGCTCGAGGCCCGGCCCGCCTGCTCGCGCGACAGCAGGCTCTGCACGTTCGAGGCCAGCACCTGCGCGAGCACGTCGCAGGCCATGCGGATCGCGTAGGGCACCTGGTGGGCGCTGCGATGGTGGCAGGCCAGCATGCCCCAGAGCTGGCCGTTGATGACGATCGAGATGCTCATCGACGCGCCCACGCCCATGTTGCGCAGGTACTCGATGTGGATCGGCGACACGCTGCGCAGCGTGCAGTGGCTCATGTCCAGCGGCGGCAGCTGCGGATCGGCCACGTCGAGGCCGACCGGCGCGGACTGCACGTCCGCGATCAGGCGCAGGGTGTTGATCACGTAGAGCCGGCGCGCCTGCGCCGGGATGTCGCCGGCCGGATAGCGGCGGCCCACGAAGGGCTCGAGCGCCTCGTGGCGGCGCTCGGCCACCACCTCGCCGCTGTCGTCGTGGCGAAAGCGGTAGGCCATCACGCGGTCGAAGCCCGTGAGCTGCCGCACCGCCTCGACCGAGAGATTGAGCAGGCCGTCGATCGAGCCCTGGCGCTTGAGCCGGTCCATCGCGCGGTGCGCCTTGAGCGCGAAGTCCGACACCGCGTCCGCCGTGGCGTCGCGGGCCTCGAACTCGGCCACCAGCTCGTAGCCGACGCGGTGCAGGATCAGGTCGAAGCGGCGTTCGCCGAGCGTCACCTCGAGGTTGATCGGCGAACCCTCGCCGGTATCGACCGCGACGCCGTTGGCCTCGTGCAGCGCCTCGTGCACCAGCGCGTCGCCCATGAAGTGGCCGGCCGACAGGCGCTCGCCCAGGGCGGGCGCCGTGTCGCCGAGCAGCGCACGGGCGTTGGCGCTGACGCGCGTCAGCGTGAGGGTCGAGGCGTCGAACGCGAACAGCGCGCCATGGTGCTGCACGAGGCCCGGGATGTGGATGGGCTCGCTCTCGCAGTTGGCCAGGGTGACGGGCTGCGTCGGCGTGGGGTGGGGCGGCCGTTCCAAGTGGCGGTGGGCGTCTTGCGCGTTGAGTGAGGGGAGGGAGCCGCGGACCGCGCCGGGCGCGGGGAGGGGACATGGCATTTTGCCTGAGGCCGGGCGGGCGTCGGCCGGGCTTTACCGTGGGGGCGGGTGGGTTCCGGGGCGAAAATGGCGCCGGGCCTCGCGAGGAGGCCCGCACTTCCTCCCTGAAAGACAACCTGCATGCAATCTGCCGACGCGGCGACCTTCGACGAGGCCTACTACCGGCGCTACTACTTCGACAAGAAAACGAAGGTGGTCGACCCGCAGCACGCCGAGCGCCTCGCGGCCTTCGTCTGTTCGTACCTCAAGTACCTGCGCGTGCCCGTGCGGCGCGTGCTCGACATGGGCTGCGGCATCGGCCACTGGCGCGATGCCATCGCGTTGCATTTTCCGAAGGCCAGCTACCACGGCGTGGAGTTCAGCGAGTACCTGTGCGAGCGCTACGGCTGGGAGCGGGGCTCGGTGGTCGACTACCGGGCCAGGGAGCGCTTCGACCTCGTGATCTGCCAGGGCGTGCTGGCCTACCTCGAACCCTCCGATCTCAAGAGCGCGCTGCGCAACCTGGGGTCGCTCAGCGCGGGTGCGCTCTACCTCGAGGCCGTGACGCAGGAGGACTTCGAGCAGGACGTGGTCGACGAGGACCTCAGCGACCCGCGGCTGTTCCGCCACCGCGCCCAGGTGTACCGGCGCGGGCTGACGCGCGGCTTCAAGGAAATGGGCGGCGGCGTGTGGTTGAGCCGCCAGGCGGAGGTGCCGACCTTCGCGCTGGAGTGCGCCGACGCCTGACCCGCGGCGCGCCGGCTCAGGGCTCCGCGAAGAACTGGCTCGGCGTCTGCCCGAAGTGCTTGCGGAACATGGTGGCGAAGGCGCCGGGGCTGTCGTAGCCCAGGCGCAGCGCGATGTCGATGATCTTCTCGCCGCCGGCCAGCAGTTCCAGCGCGCGCAGCAGCCGGGCCTGCTGGCGCCACTGGCCGAAGGTCATGCCGGTCTCCTTCGCGAACAGGCGCTGGATGGTCTTCACGTCGAGCGACAGCCGTTCGGCCCAGTCGGCCAGCGTGGAGGCATCGTCCAGGCGCTGCTGCAGCCGTTCGCAGATGCGCAAGAGCCGCGGATCGGCGGGCATCTGCAGGTGCAGCGGCAGCACCGGAAGGCCGCGCAGCTCGTCGAGGATGAAGCGCATCAGCCGGCCGTCGCGGGTGCCGGGTGCATAGGGCTGCTTCACCTCCATCGCCGCGCGGATCAGTTCGCGCAGCAGCGGCGGGATGCCCACGGCCTGCGTGGTCGTCAGGGTGCGGGGCGCCACCTCGGGCTTCACCAGCAGGCTGCGCATGTGGACCTCGCCGACGCAGCGGATCTCGTGCGCCATGCCCGCGGCCATCCAGATGGCGCGCGTGGGCGGCACCACCCAGCGGCCGGCCTCGGCCTGCACCACCATCACGCCGCGCAGGGCATAGATGAGCTGGTGCTTGGTGTGCTGGTGCGACCGGATGTGCCAGCCGGCGGGGTAGTCGGTGGCGCGGCCCGCGATCGGCGAGGACTCGCCCTCGATCTCGCGCAGCACCTCGGGCAATGACTTGGGACGGCGCGGGAGGTTCATGTCCTTTTTGCGAAAGGTGTTGGTCGGTTGGCGCAAGACAGGCGAGGCGCATCCTCCCATAATTCCGGGGCGCCGGCGGCCCGTTCCTCCCGAACTCGCGCCCCTCGTGCCGGCCGGTCCCGTCTCCCCAGTGTGAAAGTCCCCATGCCGCCTTCCGCGACCGCCCCCCTCGAATCCCAGGCCACGCCAGTGAGCGTTGCCGCCGCCAGCCCCGCGAAGGCCAAGCCCGCCTTCGGCATCCTGGGCGCCATCAGCAGCGCGCACATGGTCAACGACATGATGCAGTCGCTGATCCTCGCGATGTACCCGATCCTCAAGGGCGCGTTCTCGCTGAGCTTCGCGCAGATCGGCCTGATCACGCTGACCTACCAGCTGACGGCCTCGCTGCTGCAGCCGCTGATCGGCCTGTTCACCGACCGACGCCCGCAGCCCTACTCGCTGCCCATCGGCATGACGGCCACGCTCATCGGCCTGCTGCTGCTGGCGTTCGCGCCCAGCTTCGGCATCGTGCTGCTGGCCGCGGCCTTCGTGGGGCTCGGCTCGTCGATCTTCCATCCGGAGTCCTCGCGCATCGCGCGGCTCGCCTCGGGCGGGCAGCACGGGCTCGCGCAGTCGGTGTTCCAGGTCGGCGGCAACCTCGGCACGGCCATCGGGCCGCTGCTCGCGGCCGCGGTCATCGTGCCCTTCGGCCAGCACAGCGTGGCCTGGTTCGGCCTGGCCGCGCTGCTGGGCATCGGCCTGCTGCTGCAGGTGAGCCGCTGGTATGCCTTCCATCACGTCACGGCCGGCGTGCGCAAGAAGGGCGCGGTCGAGTCGCCCTATTCGCGTCGGGTGGTGCTGGGCGCCATCACGGTGCTGCTGGTGCTGATCTTCTCGAAGTACTTCTACGTCGCGGGCATCAGCAGCTTCTACACCTTCTACCTGATGGACCGCTTCGGCCTCACGGTGCAGAGCGCGCAGCTGCACCTGTTCTTCTTCCTGTTCGCCTCGGCGGTGGGCACGGTGCTCGGCGGGCCGGTCGGCGACCGCATCGGCCGCAAGCCGGTGATCTGGGTGTCGATCCTGGGCGTGGCGCCGTTCGCGCTGCTGCTGCCGCACGCGGACCTGTTCTGGACCACCACGCTGACCATCGTCATCGGGCTGGTGCTGTCCTCGGCCTTCTCGGCCATCCTCGTCTACGCGCAGGAGCTGATGCCGGGCAAGGTCGGCATGGTCTCGGGGCTGTTCTTCGGCTTCGCCTTCGGCATGGGCGGCCTGGGCGCCGCGGTGCTGGGCCTGCTGGCCGACCACACCAGCATCGCCTTCGTCTACCAGGCGATCGCCTACCTGCCGCTGCTCGGCGTGGTCGCGGCGCTGTTGCCCGGAAAATCGCGCAAGTCGTAGCTCCCCCTTGTCCGCCGCATGCCCTCCACCCGAATCTTTCGCGGCGCCGATGCGCTGATCGAATGCCTGCGCGCGGCCCGCGTCGCGCGCATCTTCACGCTCTCGGGCAACCATGTCATGCCGGTGTTCGACGCGGCCTTCGGCTCGGGCATCGAACTCGTGCACGTGCGCCACGAGGCCAGCACCGTGCACATGGCCGATGCCTGGTCGCGGGTGTCGGGCGAGGTGGGCATCGCGCTCGTCACCGGCGGTCCCGGCCATGCGAACGCCGTGGCCGCGCTCTACACCGCGCAGATGGCCGAGGCGCCGGTGGTGCTGCTGTCGGGCCATGCGCCCAACGACCAGTTGGGCCAGGGCGCGTTCCAGGAGATGCGCCAGGCCGACATGGCCGAGCCGGTCTGCAAGGCCTCGTGGTGCTGCGCCAGTGCCGACGCGGTGGCGGGCGATGTGGCCAAGGCCATCCGTATCGCGAAGTCGGGGCGGCCCGGCCCGGTGCACCTGAGCCTGCCGAGCGATGTGCTCGAGGGCGCGGCCACCGTGCCCGCTTTCGGCCCGGAAGCGTTCGCTTCGGAGCCGCTGTTGCTGGATCCGGCGCTTGCGTCCCAATTGGTCCGGCAACTCGCCGAGGCCGAGCGCCCACTGATCCTCGCGGGCCCGTCCTGTCTCACGCGCGACGGGCGCACGCTGATCGCCGCGCTGGAGCAGGCCACGGGCGTGCCGGTCGCCGGCATGGAGAGCCCGCGCGGCATCGGCGATGCGAGCCTCGGTGCCTTCGCGCAGTTGCTGGCGCGCGCGGACTGCGTGCTGCTGCTGGGCAAGCGGCTGGACTTCACGCTGAAGTTCGGTGCCGCGTTGGCGGCCGATGCGCAGGTCCACCAGATCGACGCCGATGTGGATGAACTCGCGCGCAGCCGCCGTGCCCTCGGCGAGCGCCTGCGCACCGAAGCGCAGGCCGATGCCTGGCCCGCGATGCAGGCGCTGACAGCGGCCGCGGCTCGCGCCCGGGATCCGTCGTGGCTGCGGGAAGCGCATGCATGGCTGGCCTACCGCCCAGCGGCCTGGGACGACGCACGCGCCTCGCTGCCGCGGCGCCTGCACCCGGTGCAGATGCTGCGGCCGCTGCAGGCCCTGCTCGACAGCCATCCCGAGTCGGTGCTGGTCTGCGATGGCGGCGAGATCGGCCAGTGGGCCATGGCCTGCCTGAGGGCGCCGCACCGCGTCAACAACGGCGTGGCGGGCGCGATCGGCGCCGGACTCGCCTATGCGCTCGGCGCGCGCTGCGCGCAGCCCGAGGCGCCGGTGATCGCAGTGATGGGCGACGGCACCGTGGGCTTCCACATCGCCGAGTTCGACACCGCCATCCGGCACCGCCTGCCCTTCGTGGCGGTGGTGGGCAACGATGCGCGCTGGAACGCCGAATACCAGATCCAGCTGCGCGACTACGGGCCTGAGCGCCTGATCGGTTGCGAGCTGCAGCCCACGCGCTACGACGCGGTGGCGCAGGCCTTCGGCGCGCACGGCGAACTCGTCACTGAGGCGCACGTGCTGCCCGACGCGGCACGGCGCGCGCTCGCCAGCGGCAAGCCCGCCTGCCTCAACGTGATGATCGAGGGATTGCCCGCGCCGCAGATCCGGCGCGAGGCTTGAGAGGGCGCGGGCCACGAGCGCCCGAAGTCAGTCGATTGGCGCCGCAGGGATAGTGCGGTCCATTCCAGCGCGATCAAGAATTTCACCGCCTCTGGAAGAAGGCGTGGTCCCCGCTCCGGCTCAGGCGTGGGGTCTTGTGAATTCGAACCGAACACGTTGGAGACACATCTTGACCAAGACAGAGAATCTCGCGCGGTGGATCCGCGCGCTGCTCGTGACACTGGCCTGCGGCGCACTCGCCTCGTGGGCCCAGGCGGCCACCGACATTGCCAACACCCTCGTGCGCACCTGCTCGAACCAGCTCGATGGTTCGCAGTACGGCGACGCCGTGCTCGACGGCTTTCGCGGCAGCCGCTTTCCCTCGCCGAAGACCGGCGGCTTCAAGGTCACTTCCGTGCAGCAGGTCTGGCTTGCGCTGCCGGCCTACTGCCTGGTCAAGGGCACGATCCAGCCCACCTCACCCGCCGGCGTCGACCCGGCCGTGAAGGACCCGAGCTACCGCGTGCGCGACATCAACTACCAGATCTACATCCCTGCGCAGTGGAACGGCAAGTTCGTGCAGCTCGGCGGCGGCGGCTTCGCCTGGAAGTCCGACGTGGTCGCCGCCGGCACGCAGACCAGCCAGCAGTTCGCGCTCCCGCTGCAGGGCGTGGCGCTGGCCAACTACGCCGTGGTGCTCAGCGACGCGGGCGCCGACGGCTCGAACGGCGCCTTCGATCCCGACTTCGTGCGCCCGGGCCGCAACCTCGCCGATGTCGCCAAGCAGGAGATGGTGAAGAACTTCGGGCAGGACTCGATCAAGAAATCGCTCGACGTCGGCCTGTACCTGCTGAAGAAGCTCACCGGCGCGGCACCCACCGACACCTACTTCGTCGGCATCTCCACCGGTGGCCGGCAGGCGCTCAAGGCCATCGCCAACTGGCCCGACGCGTATGACGGTGTCGTCGCGGGCGCGCCGCCGGTCGACGAGACCAACCTGCTGAAGACCTTGCAGGTGCCCGACGCGGTCAACGACTGGACGACCAACTGGGCCAGCGCCTCCGCCATGCTCACCAGCCTGTTCGGCCAGGACGTGTCGCCCCAGACCCTGAGCGACGGCATGGGCGCGACCTCGCGCTACCTGGCGGACGTCGCGATCGAATCGGGCGCCGACTACGACGGCTACCACCGTCTGCTCGACCAGCTGGCCCCGGTGTGGAACGTGCGGCCCGACGAGCTCGTGCCCTTCCTGCGCATGTCGGCACGGCAGAAGCGGGAGGGCGGCAAGGGCAAGAAGATCGTGATCTACCAGGGCACCTCCGACTTCCTCGTGCCCTGCACGCAGGCCGGCGAATTCGTCAGGCAGCTGAACGGCCTGCCCGCGGGCGGACAGGTCGCGGCCGCCGACATCCGCAACACCGTGCGCGCCTATTTCGTCGAGGACTACAGCCACGGTTTCTACAACACGAATGCGGTGCTCAAGCGGCTCGGTCTCACGCCGCTGCAGTTGAACTGGAACGCGCTGGCCGATCTCGACCGCTGGGTGCACGACGACCAGGCGCGGGGTGGGGCGCCTTCGCTGGCGCGCAATGCATCGGGGGAGATTCCGACGGGGCAGGCCTTGAGTGCTTGGAGGTGCGTCGCGGCGCCCTGAGAAGGGTCACCGGCTGGGGCCTGGCGCGCGGAGATCGGCGATGCCGGATGTTCCGAAATTTCGTCGAATATCGAAAAAGAACGAAAAAACGGAACATGCGTCGGCCGTCATGTGTCGGTGGTCAAAGTTGCTGCAATGGATCGGCTCGCAGCTCAATGGCTTGCGCATTGTTCTTGACCATCGCGTGCGCAGCGTTGTTCGAAGTTCATGCGCCGAGAGTCAACTTTCCAGGGATGTTGCTGGTCCATTGCCCTCCGCGCAGCCCCTTCGCCACAACCACTCTCGAGGATCGCAGTGCGAGCGATTGACGGTGCTGTGTGATAGCAAAGGCCATTGCGATGACAGAGTTCGTCATGGCGCAAGTTTGTGGCCCGGCCCACCCGCTGCCGCAGCTGCCTCCTCGTAAGCGCCTGGCCATGTCATCGAAACCGGAAGCATGCGCACGCGGCTAGACTTCCGCTATCGCCAGAACCGGACATTCGCAGCAACATCCAAATGGACGTCACACGCATCCAACGCTCGGTCTTCTACCGCTACCAGTACGTGACCGGCGCAACATCTGTGTTGATTTCCGTTCGATTTGGGAAGACACCGCCAAATGGCCCAAAGGTAGTTCGGTTGCTTGCAATGGACCGATCAGAAAGCGATATTCGGTTCGACCTGCAGAATCACGTTTCCGAGATACTTGCCGGCGTGGCCCGGGCAAATTCTGAATGCGGAACCGGCCTCGAAGTGGAAGTAATTGAAGTGGTCCCAGATGACTACCCAGGGAACGGACACGCGGAGCACGTCGCTCACCAAATTGCCTTGGCCGTAGGTCGGGGAGAGATATAGCCGCAGCCGGCCGTAACCAGTCCTGCCAACTCCGCCTCCAGTAGAACCATGCAACGACGCACTCTGTATGCGTACGTGGACGGCTCTGACCTAGAAGACGTCGCCACGGCCATCGAGGAAAGGCTCCTCGTTCTTGCCGCAGCGACAGGCTGGGTCACCTGCAAGCCAACCGTGGTGAATCAGAGGACAAACGTGCCGGGCAGCCGCCCAGGAGACTTGCCCGACTGGGACCTTGGCGTCAACTTGCCGCTGCCGGACCCAGGCGCAGAGCCTGAAGGGTGGTTCGGCGACGCTGAGCACATCGTCGGGCACTTGGCAAAGCTTTACTCGGCGTTTGACCGCGAGTTCGTTATCGGCATTGCCGACAACTTCAGGGGCGTCTCCGAGGATCTCTTTTTCGTCGAGTCCGGCATGCCGGACCTAGAAAGGCTGCGTAGCGCTATCGGTGTTCCCGGCGGCTAGCATCGGCGGCCTGCAGCCATAACCAGCCGGTCGCTTGGCCCTCAGAACTCAAGGGAAAGCAGTCATTCGCAACGCGGTTCCAACATCGGTCGCCAGTATCACCGCCGCTACTGTTGAAGCGCGTGTACACCAACGGCATGCGCGCCAAAAATCGCCGCAGGGAAGCCTTTAATATTGAAGCGCTGGCGGTCAAGGCCGTTTCGTTCAAGAGCCGAGGAATCATGGAAAGCGAAAACAAGCCGCGCGAGGAGGAGCAAACCTTCGCCATCTTTGCACTGCCTGACGACTATGCCTATCACATCGGGCAGGTAGCGAGCATTGGTTCCAACGGACTGAGGGTGGTTCGCAAGCAACTGTCGATGACGACTCCGTACAGGATCGAGGTCGTGCCTGCGTCAAATATTGAGCGGGTGGAATATAAGAGCGGTTTGGTAATGGTACGAATCGTGGCTGGTGTCCTGGTGTTGCTGCTGTTGGTCGGCATCCTCTACTACTTGGGCGTCTACTGGGACCGCCTTGAGCCGGGCACGACCATTCGGGTCGGCCTGCTCGGGCTTGCGGGGATTTATGGGTTGAAGTGGGCCTTCATGTCGCGGCAGCACCAACTAACATTTCACCTACGCGACGGGAGCCGACTCCGCTGGCGTTCCCGCTCGGGCGACTTCAAGTACAAGGAGCGCGTAGCGGGTCGTGCGGTTGAGCACCTAAGAGAGCTTGGATTGCTGGCCCGCAGTTCTGCGTAGCGGTCTCGGGCCCGACTCGGCCAGAAGCCGACCTTCGACAGCGGCTCGCAGTCGTGTAAGAAATGAGGAGATTGGAACGACGTGGTGGTACGTAAAGACGAGGTGACGGTAGATCTGAGCGACGTGAGCAGTTCACTTGAACTTCAGAATCGACTGATTACCTCGCTCGGCTTTCCAGGGAGGTACGGCCGGAACAGGGACGCTTTCTGGGACGCAATCACAGGGTTGGTAGACATGCCGCACCGGTTGCGATTTGTCGGCTGTCCCGACTTCGCAGACCGCCATCCGCGTGATGCGAAGCAACTCCGTGAGTGCTTTGCCAGGATGCGAGCCGAACTACCAGCCCATGCCGCTGTCGTTGCCTATGACTAGGGGGCGGGACGCGGCCAGAAGCGGACATTCGAACGCGATCTTCAACATGAATTCATTGACTTGGGACGACCTTTTCGTCGATGCAGCGCGACTCGATTTCAACAGTCTGCTACTGGAGTGGCCCGGGCTGGTCAAAGGGCAGATTCGACCAATCGGGGCCTCTGTATTTGGGGACCTGTTCTTTGAATTGAGGACGGGTGAGGTGCAGAAGATCGACGTCCTTGAGGGCGGCGTTCATTCCGTCGCTGAGAGCTTCCAGCAGTTCACTGGGTTGATGAACTCGCGAGAGTGGCAAGAGCAAAACCTCTTGAGCCAAGGCGTCGCACTGCTCAAAGAGCGAGGCGTTGAGCGTGGCCTGGACCAGTTCTATGGATTCGCGCCCCACCCGACGTTTACTGGGAAGATCGATTGGTCCAAGGTGATGCCGCTGGATGCCGTCGTGTGGAACTCGATTTGTGCGCAGTCACTCGGTGGGGCTGCGGCGCCAGAGCCACACCAGGTAGACACTCCGAAGCCCAAAGGTCCATGGTGGAAGTTCGGTAAGACCTGAATGCAGAGCATCGAAGCAGCCCAACCTCGAAAGTCTGCTTCGGTCACGGCCCTACCTTGGTCCTCTGGCAGCATCCGGCCACAACCAGTCTATCGGGAGCAGCCATTGAGTCGAGCCGTGGAGGATCCAAAGACATGACTGAAATAGCTGTTTTCTCGGTGTGGGCCAAGATTCGCGCGGACGCTAAGCGAGAGTTTCGGAGGTGGATGGCCACCCAGACCGGATGGAGGGAAATCGACGTTCACCGACTGCTAGGCGCAGCAGTGGATGCCGGTCAGCCGGTTGAACTCTTCCAATCCCTGGGATGGGAGGATGCGCACGTTGAGCTGGGAAGACTGCCGGCATTCGTCGAAGCCGGAACCGAGAAACTGACAGTGGCTTCGTTTGCTCCAGGAGAGCACACACCATACTGCGCCGCTCATTCCCTATACACGTGGAACCGAGGATGTCCTGTTTGCGAAGACAACTACATCCATAGGGGGGCGAGGCACTGAGTCGGAGCCACACAGAAGGCTTTCATGAGTGAACGCTTTCGAAGCATGCAATAGCCTTTTAGGGCCCCTTCGCGACGGCTGAGTGACCGGCTACAGTCGGCCACTTCCCGTCATTCGTTGCGACCGGCGGAATCCGGCCAAGACCAGACTTTCGTGGTCGGGGCAGAATGCGCTTAAAAGCGGCCGTTCTCAGGGGACGAGATGAAATTTCGCATCGAACACATCTTTCACCAGCAGCGCCCTGTGTCGCTCTTTGCGCGACAACTCGAACCGGGTGAATTCGCTGTATCTGAGAGGTCTCGCTTAGGTGGAGTGCCCATCAAGCCTTATCTATCCCAACCTCGGGCGCTGACCGCGGACGGGCAGCCGGACATGACGGTCTTCACGTTCATGCTCGCCACTGCCAACGACTTGCCGAGACTTCAGGTAGGCCAAGATGCTGAACTCGAAGATGCGTGACGCGTCTCGGCCAGAAGCTGTCACTCACCGACGACCTCTTTCGGATTGCCGATCGATAGGATCGTTGCCCACCCACCCCTTCTAGGTCGAAGAACCAATGGCTGACTCGACGCTTCGGGCTCTAGCCGAGTCTCAGAATTTCGTACTAGCGCACAGCTACGAGTCAGTGGTCGTCATCGATAAGCGCGATGGTAAGAAGCGAGACGCTGGAGATCACTACGGCGATCCCGTCGCGGGACTTATAACGCCCGACGAGCGATGGTTTGTGAGCGTTGGAGAAGGCGTCCAGTGCCTCTGTGCCGATGGTCGACTTGTGAAGTTCTTCCACCGGGGCCGCCCGCCCTCGGACGGTGTGCTCTCCAAGGTCGCATCTTCAGTGAGTGCAGTTCATCTGACTTCTGACCATACCCTGCGAATCACTGTCGACTCGAACAGCGATGAGACGTCCGAGTGGTTGATCAACCTCGATGCAGGGGTTGTGACGAGAGTGAACTGACGCTTCGGCACGCGAAGACGCTTTTTCGATGCGAACGGCGGCTTTCGGGCTGTGGGATGCCGTATCCAAAAGCCTGCTCAGGGCCCGTTCACGACGGCGGTGCGACCGGCTACAGTCGGCCAGAACCCGTCATTCCGAGAGCAGGACCAATTCGCCCATAGCCGTAAGCGTCCGGTGAACTCGCCTTGACGGCGATGTCGACGATCAGCTCTGCCGCC